>JANXUX010000078.1 GCA_025351965.1 Actinomycetes bacterium
CTGCTGTGTTGCCAGTTACACCACTCCCCATCACGTCCCCGTGAGGGCGCCTCAGTGTATCGGTGAGGCGCGGACGCCAACACCTCGAATCGGGGTGACTTCAGCTCTCGATCATCCGGTCACCGACAGCAGCCGATCGAAGCCGATGATCCGACCGATGGCGATGCCGGCCGCTTCCTTGATCTCCTTACCGAACGCCGTCGCGCCCTGGACCGGGCTGGTCCGGGTCGGTGAGACATATGCGGTGAACCCCAACTCCTCGGCCATCAGGCGGATCCGTAACGAGTGAAACGGGTCGCTGACGAGGAGGACGCTGCGTGCCCCACGAGAATGGAGGATGTCGGCCACGGAACGCAGCGACTCCCAGCTGGAGCGCCCGGAGTCCTCCTCGGCGATCGCGTTCGGATCCACGCCATGGTCGGCGAGATAGGTCGCCGAGGCACTCGCCTCGGTGAACCGGTCCCCCGGCTGGTTGCCACCCGTGACCACGATGAGCGGAGCGAGGCCACGGTTCCACAGATCGATTACGTGGTCGAGGCGGGCCTCGAGCTGTGGTGAGGGCCGCCCGTCGTACTGGGCGGCGCCCATGACGACGATGGCATCGACTGGGCGCGCCTGATCACTGTTGCCCACCCGCCATACCTGGAACAGGTTGATGCCGTAATAGCCGATGGCCAACACGAAGAGCACGAGCACGGCGCGCAGCACCAGGCGTCGGCGCTTACGACGAGGGCCGCCGATGTTGCCGATGTCTTCCGGATCGATGGGCCCGGTCGAGTCAGGCCGCTGCGCGTACTCGCTCGGCGCAGGGCCGTACGGCGGTCGTCGTTCACCGCCGACGGAGGAGATGTCGAGCGCGGCCGGATTGATGATCAGGCCGTTCGGCCCACCACCTGCGTCCGGCTGGTCGCCGCCTGGTGGCGGCGGAGCAGTGCTCACGCGCCGGCGTCTCCGAAGCGACTCAGTGCGCCGCGCAGGCGGCGCTGGGTCTCGTCCCGACCGAGCAGGACGAGCGCCTCGAACAGCGGCGGCCCGACCGAGCGACCGGTCACGGCGACGCGGATCGGCGCCTGGGTCTTGCCGAGCTTGAGCTCGTACCCCGCACCGATCGCCTCGAGGGTCTCTTTCAGCGCGTCGGCATCCCATTCGGCGGTCTCGTAGGCGCCGATCGTCTCCTGCAGGACGGCGACTGCGTTGGGCGCAGCCATCACCTTGGTGAACGCAGCCTCGTCGATCACCGGGTCGGCGAGGAACAGGAAGTCGACCATCGGAACGATCTCGTCGAGTCGCGAGACGCGCTCCTGGACGAGCGCGGCCATCTCGTCGAACACGACGGGGTTGAACAGCTCGCGCGGCCAGGGCACGTCGTCAGATGTGAGATACGGAGCACTCGACTCGATGAACTCAGCGACGCTCATCGCGCGGATGTACTCGCCGTTGAACGCGTTGAGTTTCTTGATGTCGAAGAACGCCGGAGAGTGCTTGACGTCTTCGAGCCGGAAGTGCTCGACGACCTCGGACCATGGAACGATCTCGGTGTCGCCGGCCGGCGCCCAACCGAGCGTCATCAGGTAGTTGACCATCGCGTCGGCGAGGATGCCCTCATCTCGGTACTGCTCGACAGCCACCTTGTCACGACGCTTGGACAGCTTCTTGCGTTGCTCGTTGACGAGCACGGGCACATGCGCCCACACCGGCGGCAGCTCGCCGAGCGCCTGCCACAGCATCTGCTGCTTGGGCGTGTTCGGGAGGTGCTCCTCGGCGCGCACGACGTGGCTGATCCGCATCGTGACGTCGTCGACGACGTTGGCGAGCAGGAACATCGGTGAGCCACTACCGCGCAGCAGGACGAAGTCTTCGATGTTCGCATTGTCGAACTCGACCTCGCCGCGGACGAGATCGTGGACGACAGTCGTGCCCGCAGGGACACGGAAGCGCAGGACCCGACCGGGGCCGGGCGCCAGTCCACGGTCGCGCGAGTAGTTGTCGTAGCCCTGCTTGCCGCTGGCCTTGGCACGCTCCTGGATCTGCTCGCCGGTGAGATCGCAGTAGTAGGCGTGTCCCGCCTCATACAGGCGGGTGGCCGCAGCGATGTGCTGCTCGGCATACGCGCTCTGGAAGTACGGGCCCTCGAAGTGCGGATCGGTGGTGTCGATGCCGATCCACGCGAGAGCGTCGATGATGCCCTGGGTCCACTCCGGCTGGTTGCGGGCCTCGTCGGTGTCCTCGATGCGCAGGACGAACGTGCCGCCTTCGCGCAGGGCGATCGCCCAGTTGTACAGAGCCGTACGCGCACCGCCGACATGGAAGAAGCCGGTGGGCGATGGGGCGAAACGGAGACGGAGCGGACGATCAGACATGACCGTGCAAGGCTACCGGTGGGTCACCGGGCATCCGGAGCAGGCCCGCCCGCAACCGCAGCGCACCTGGAGCACCCGGCGACGGACGTCAGAGGTAACCCGGCTGCAGGTGTGATGTGAGGTTGCCGACCAGCTCGAGGTGCATCCGCCGTTCCGCGAACTGCCACTGGTCGCTGACGAGGTGCACGCGGTCGAGATAGGTACCGACGACGATCGGACGGATCTCCTCGTCGGGCGGTTGGTGGAGGACCTGCACGTAACAACGCGCCGAGCCGGTCGTTGCGCCGTCGTCGACGTCGATCACGATGTTGGTGATGACGTGGCGGGTGCGCGGCACACCGTCGTAGGTGCGCACGCTCGCCTGGAACATTCCGAGGACCTGCGCGGACCCACGCGCGGCACCAGCACCGACGAGGCCGTACTGGCCGTCATCGCCGAACAGCGCAGCGGTCGATTCGAAGTCGCCCGTGTCGATGCCCCAGCAATAGGCCATCAGCAGCCGTTCGATGCCTTCTCGTGCGTCCACAGCGTCCCCCTCG
>JANXUX010000081.1 GCA_025351965.1 Actinomycetes bacterium
CGAAGAGCACGACCACGACGACTGCGGCGACCACACCACCGGCAACGACCACGGCGGTGCCGACGACAACGGTTCCCCCCACCACGACCACATCGGCCGCGACATCGAACACCGGCTGATGCGCCCCGCGCTCCACCCTCGCCTGGGTCAGCGCTGCGGCTCCCACGACCAGCCGTCGCCATGACGCCGGATGTGCCCAGCGGTCGGCGCGATGAAGTGCGTACCGAGCACGAGCACGTCGTCGTCGGCCAGTTCGGGATAGGTCGCCTCACGTGTCGCGACCGACGTCACCGCGTCGAAATCGGGCACCGAGGCCCAACGGTGACGCACGACCTGCACCGGATGGTGGATCATGTCGCCGGTGATCACCGCCGCCTGCCCGGCGGACTCGATGCGCACGCTGACATGGCCCGGGGTGTGACCCGGTGTCGGGACCAGGCGCACCTCGGGCGTGATCCGGTGGTCACCGTCGACGAAGCGGTGCAGGCCGGCGGCGATGACGGGCTCGATGCTCTCGGCGAGGCCTGCGTCGTACTGCTCGTGGCGGAGCCAGTGCTCGTATTCGGTGGTGTGGAACAGGTACTGCGCGTTCGGGAACGTGGGCACCCACGCCCCGTCGTCGAGCACCGTGTTCCACCCGACATGGTCCATGTGCAGGTGGGTGCAGACCACCGAGTCGACGGCGTCGCGACCGAAGCCGATGGACGCGAGCGAGTCGAGATGGGTCGTGCGCAGATCGCCGAAGTAGGGCAGTTCGTGGTCGTTACCGAAACACGTGTCGACGATCAGCCGATGTGGGCCGGACCGGATCGCAAATGACTGGATCGCGATCCGCAGCAGGAACTCGTCGGTCATGTAACCGGGCTGCAGCATCGCGAGGTGCTCACCGAGATCGTCGGCGGCGAAGGTCCGGATGAGGACCTCGGGTGGCACGTCGAACGTGGTCTCGGTGACACAGGTGATCTCCACCTCGCCGACTGTCCAGTGCTGGAACATGGCCGACACTGTGACCGACACGCTGTTCGTTCAGCGAGCCCGGGCCGTCGGCGATCCGGTCCGACGGGTGCGGTCGGATCACCAGCGGGCGTGCACCGCCTGCGGCTTGCGGAAGACGAGCCCCTGCACCTCGACCGGTTCGGCCAGCTCGATCCCGGGAAGGAGATCGAGGACTGCGATCAGCGCGGCCCGGGTCTCCATCCGCGCCAGCTGGGCGCCGATGCACGCATGCGGCCCGTGGGCGAAGGCAGGTGGGTTCGTGCGTTCGCACGGGAGAGATCGAAGCGGTCCGGCATCGCGTAGACGGCCGGGTCTCGGTTGGCCGCTGCGAGCGAGACGATGACGAGATCGCCTGAGCGGACGTGTTGCCCGGCGACCTCGACGTCGCGAGTTGCATACCGGTCGACACGTGCCGCCGCCGGCTCGAGCCGCAGCGACTCCTCGACCGCCGTGTCGATCAGCGACCGATCCGCACTCACCGCGGCCAACTGGTCGGGGTTCTCCAGCAGGTGCGCGAGGAGGTTGGCGGTCATGCCCTCGCTGGTCTCGATGCCGCCGAACAGGAACACGGCGGCGTTGGACACCATCTCCTGTTGACTCATCTGCGCAGCCGCCTCGTGGAGCACGGAATCCGGTCGGGTGACGGCCGACGCAAGTGCGTCGCTGAGGTGGGCGAAGGCCTCGGCGGCCGATGGGTCGATCGGCAGCCCGACGGACACGTTCTCCACTGCTGCGACGATTCGGTCGTACCAGCCGAGCAGGTCGTTGGTTGCGATGTCCTCGAGACCGAGGGACAGCGCCACCACAGCGACTGCGAGCGGGCCTGCCAGCTGGCGTCGCAGCTCGGCCCGGCGGTCGCCCGCAATGCCCGCAACCAGGTCGCGCGCCGTCGTCACGATCGTGTCGGCGTAGCGGGCCATCACCACCGCCGGGCGGTAGGCGGCCGCGAACGGGTCGCGGTGGCGCGCGTGGGCCTCGCCGTCCAGGGACAGCATGCTCGGCCCGACCACCTGCGCGGTACTGAACCGGGGGTCGTCGACGGTGTACGTCACGGCATCACGCATCACGGTCCCAGCGAGCTCGCGAGTCGTGACCACCCACCCGTCGACGGCCGGCACCCAGGCGATCGGCGATGTGGCGCGCAGCTCTGCGAGCACGTCGTGGTGCCCGCCGGTCAGACTCTCGAGGGTGACGTCGGCGCTCACGCGACGGTCTCGGCTTCGCGCGTCGCGCCGGCCGCCGCCGCGATCGGCCGGGTCAGGAACACCCCGGCGATGACCGCCGACAGCGCCGACGCGACCAGGATCGCCAGCTTCGCGTGGGACCGGTCTGCTGCGTCGGGGAGGGCGAGTTCGGTGATGAAGAGCGCGACCGTGAAGCCTATGCCGCCTGCGGCACCGATCCCGATCACCTGCTTCGGCGAGGCACCTTCGGGCAGGTCGGCGACGCCGGAACGCACGGCCAGGCGCGATGCGAGCACGATGCCGAGTGGCTTGCCGACGACGAGACCGGCGAGCACGCCCCAGGTGATCGGCGACGCTGCGGCGTCGCGAAGCCCGTCGAGCGAGATCGAGATGCCGCTGTTGGCGAGCGCGAAGACCGGCACGATGACGTAGCTCGTCCAGGGATGCAGGACGTGTTGGAGCCACTCGACGACCGAGACGCTGCCGCGGGCGATGTCGCTCGTCGTGCGCGCGGCCTCGGCATCGGACAGGTCGGTGAGCTCGTCGACGTCGATCAGCTCGACATCGAGCCGCGGAGTCGAGGGAGCCATCAGGCCCATCACGACACCGGCGAGCGTCGGGTGGATGCCCGCTTCGTGCATCGCCAGCCAGATGCCGACCCCGACCACCACATAGGCGAGCGTGCCGTTCACGCGCACCCGGCGCATCACAGCGACCAGCGCGACGCCGACGGCTGACGCAGCGAGCCAGCCGACCGATACTCCCGTCGAGTAGACCGCAGCGATGATCACGATCGCGCCGATGTCGTCGACGATCGCGAGGCCGAGCAGGAACGCCCGCAACGACGATGGCAACCGTGTGCCGGCGATCGCCAGCACCCCGACGGCGAGCGCGATGTCGGTCGCCATCGGGATCGCCCAGCCGCGCGACGCCGTCGAGCCGGCGATTGCCAGATAGACGAGTGCGGGCACCACCATTCCGCCCAACGCCGCCAACGCCGGCAGCATCGCCGCGCGCTTGGACGCGAGGTGGCCCTCGGTCAGCTCACGCTTGATCTCCAACCCGACGACGAGGAAGAAGACGGTCATCAGCGCGTCGTTGATCCAGCCGCGCAGGTCGAGGTCGAGACGGTGACCCGCAACCGAGATCGCCGCTCGGCTCTCCCAGAGATGTTCGTACGAAGCCCGCCACGGCGAGTTGGCCCAGACCAGCGCGACCACCGCTGCGCCGGCGAGCATCAGCGCGCCCGATGCCTCGAGCGCGAGGAAGTCGCGCAGTGGCGAGAGCAGACGGACAAATGGTGAACGGGAACGCGGGGCGCGACGGGTCAAAGGATCTCCTTGATATCGCCGACCAGACTTCCCGGCACTCCGCCGTCAAGGATAACGAATCCCGCACTCCGAACGGGCCGACCGTCACGCGAGATCGATCACCGTGGCACCGAACGAGTCGTACGTGCGGGTCGTCGTCTGCGCGGGCGATGAACGCGTATCCGTTGCGTTCGAAGTCGACCTCGTCTGGACGATCCGCATCCGGAAAGGCTGCGCACGGCAGGTGAGGTTCGCTGCGATCTGGGCGGCGCCGACGCACAGGGTCGGCCATCTCCTCGAGATACCGGTGATCGCCACGGTCACGGACGGGGCGGTCACGCCTCGTACCACGGGTTCCTGGCGAGCCAGTGCGAGGCGTCGAACGGCATCCACGGATCCGCCGCCGGATGCAGTCCGAACCGGTCGGAGCTGATGGCATGGCGGGCGCCGTCCTGCTCGATTGCTGCTGCCTCGATCCGACGCTCGAGGGCGACGACTGCGGCGAAGAGATCGGCGTGGATGCGCAGAGCGTCGAGTTCTGCTGCGGACACACCGCGGCGCGGCCGTTGGTGCCACAACGTCGTCCGCCGCGAGATCTGCGACCTCGAGCGGCGCAACGCTCGCTCATCGACCGAAGCTCGCCGGACCATGTGATCATCGTGGTCCCGAGCGGTTCCGGCGTCAAACGAACTCACGGCCAACACGAAGTGCACGCCCGGGACCGACCGCGCCGGAACGGATGTGGCGGGACCCGAGATGCCTTCGACGAGCCGCTCCGACCAGGCGACGACCCCTCAGCGACGTTGCGATTGGTACACACCAGGCGACATGAAGTTGCCGATCCAGGCGATCCGGCCGACGTCGAACGACGTGCTTCGGGTGAGGGTGCCGTCGGCCGTGCTGACATAGATCTCGTCGAGGGGTCGCGGAGCGCACCCGGTGTTGGTCAGGGCAGCGATGACACGACCAGATGGGCCGAGTCGAACGATTGCAGTTCGGGGCACCGTGACGGTGATCGTCTGGTCCGTTGCGCCCCCGACGGTTCGTGTCGGCGATCCCTGCCCGGTGCCGTTACGTTCTGCCGATCGTCGGTCGCACCCGGGCGACTCGACCAGCACGGGCCGCTTCACTGCCGACTCGGCGTTGCGTCCGAGCGCCGGAACCACCCCGACACCGACGACCGCTACGACGGCACCGATCGATGACAGCGTCCAAGACGCAAAAGTGAGACGAGACATGGGTGCCCTCCGTGGCTGCGATCGCGATCGATCCAGGAACCACCCCGACTCGCCGACCTACGGAGGCATCGGTCAGCCCACTCGTCGCTTGAGCCGGCGGGCGACACCTGAACGGTCTCTTGAGAGAGCGCCGGCCAGCGAGGGCGCCACGGCCGTGATGCTCTGGAAGGCGGCGGCGAGGGCCGAGCGATCGTCGCCGCGTGTCGAACGGTGTTGACCGAGCACTGACGCAACGGTGACCGACGGCTCTTTCGAACGATGAAATGCTGCGCTACTGTCGTTGAGATGTCCTCCACCGCAACGCTCGACCCGAAGCTGGCGCCGATCGTCGAGAAGCTGGTCAACCAGTCGAATGGCGCGTACGACGAAGCATTCATCCGCGAGCTGGTGCTGAACGTCGCTGCGGAGTTCGAGGGTGCGCCGGTCCAGGACTATCTGGCGGTGCTGGTCGCCAAGGAAGCCGCCGACGAGCTGCGTCGCCTCAACGGTTTACGCCAGATCGCTTCCTAACCCAACAGTCAGCTTTTATTGACTCATTCTTCGTTGCTGTACTATTCTCTGGGGCATGGACCTGGACATCGCGCGGCGGGCATCCATCCATGCCGCATTGGGCGAGCCGATCCGGCTGGCGATCGTCGAGGCACTCGGTGTCACCGATCGTTCGCCGAAGGATCTCGGCCAGCGCTTCGACCTGCCGACCAACCTGATGGCTCATCACCTCGACGTGCTCGAGGCCGCGGGCCTCATCGTCAGGTTCACCTCGGCGGGTGACCGCCGCCGTCGGTACGTACGCCTGCTTCGCGAACCGTTGATGGCATTGCAGATCGTGCCGCGTCCCCCGATGCGAACGATGATGTTCCTGTGCACGCACAACTCGGCGCGCTCCCAACTGGCTGCGGCGTTGTGGACCGCCCGTACGGGCCAGCGCGCCGAATCAGCCGGCACCCATCCCGCTGCCAAGGTGCACCGCGGTGCGATCGCAGCAGCTCGCCGAGCCGGACTCGATCTCAGCGGGGCCGTGCCGCGTCTCGTGGACCACATCGACGCCGACGCCCAGGTCGTGACCGTCTGCGACCGCGCTCACGAGGAACTCGACCCGGCAGTGGATTGGTGGCACTGGTCGATCCCAGATCCGGTCGAGAGCGCGACTGCAGCGTCCTTCGACTCCGTCGTCGCCGATCTCGATCTGCGCATCCGGTCGATCACAGGGGCCGACGCAGTGCAGGCGTCACCCATGGCTCGTGCCCGCTGATGACGACGAACATCGGCATCAACGGCTTCGGTCGCATCGGCCGCCTGGCAGTGCGGGCTGTGCGACACCAGCCCGACCTCCGGCTCGTGCACATCAATGAACACACGGGCGGCCCGGCGACCGCTGCGCATCTGCTCGAGTTCGAC
>JANXUX010000103.1 GCA_025351965.1 Actinomycetes bacterium
CTCACGGCATCGGCCTCTCGTATGGCGACACCGAGCTTCGACGGGGACACGACCTATCTGTGCACCGTCGATCAGGACCGGATGGGTGTCTCACTGATCCAGTCCAACGCGTCCGGCTTCGGCTCCTGGCTCGTCGAACCGAACACGCAGATCAACCTGCACAACCGCGGGCTCGGCTTCTCACTGGACGAGGGACATCCGGCAGAGTTGGCGCCGGGCCGTCGGCCACCGCACACCCTGTCGCCCGCGCTCGCGACGAACAACGATGGCTCGCTCGCCGCAGTGTTCGGCACGATGGGCGGCGATGGCCAGCCACAGATCTTGCTCCAGATCGCGACCCGCATGTTCCTCCACGGCGCAAGCCCCGCCGAGGCAATTCACGCCGGACGCTGGTTGCTCCGCGGGCCTGTCACGGGGTTCGACACGTGGACCGGCAGCGGGGGACCGCACGTCATCCTCGAGGGCCACTCATCCAGCGACTGGCTCGACGGGCTCGAGCAGCGCGGACACGAAGTGCACGTCCTCGCTCCGTACGACAGCGCGTTCGGCCACGCGCACGCAATCGTGGTCGAGCCGGCAGGGATGTTGGCCGGTGCCGCCGACCCACGGACTCTGATCGGTTCTGTTGCCGGGCTGTGAACTTCTGCCGCCTGCCCGGAGGTCGCATTCTCACCGCCGGACCGGGCGCAGTACGCTCGCCTGATGCGCGTCGATTCCAACTTTTTCTGCACCGTCCCAATGCCGGATGCCGGCGATCCGGCTGTCTCGGTGACCTCTCGCCGCTACGGCAACGACGCCGTGATCGAGTGCTACGAGAACCTCGTCGATTGGGCCAAGACCGCTGATGCGCTGGGCTTCGACACGATGTGGCTCACCGAGCACCACTTCCAGCACGAGGGCTACGAGGTCCTTCCAAACCTGATCCAGTTCGGGCTCCACCTCACTCACCTGACCAGCCGGCTCCGTCTCGGTCAGATGTTCAACGTCGTGCCGCAGTGGCACCCACTGCGCCTCGCCGAGGACTTCGCACTCGCCGACATCCTCTCCGGCGGCCGGATGGAGTTCGGCGTCGGGCGTGGCACCGTGCCACGCGAGGCCTGGGCGCTCGGCACCGTCGTCGCCAGCGGCGACAACGCGATGAGCGCAGAGCACGACCGGGTCAACCGGGAGATCTTCGAGGAGTCGCTGGAGATCATCAAGACCGCGTGGTACAACGAGACGTTCTCGTTCCGCGGCAAGCAGTTCATCCTGCCGCCGGACGACGTGCCCGACCGGGGCAGCTACGTCGATCATCTGACGCTGATCCCCAAGCCGCGCCGCGTCGTCGACATCTACCAGCCGGTGACCTCGCCGGAGACGATCGAGTACGTGCCGCGCGCCGGCCACAAGGCCGTCTACTGGCTGCAGAACGCCGACAGCCAGAAGCAGAAGTGGGACCGCTTCGCCGAGATCCGCGACGACATGGGCCAGCCGGTCGGCCCCGGCGAGGACCGCTGCCTGGTGCTCAACCTGCACGTCGCCAAGACCTATGAGCAGGCGCTGGTCAAGGGGCGTCCCGGGCAGGACGAGTTCAACAAGTTCTTGTCGCCGTACGGACGGTTCAGCAGCTACAGGAACCCCGACGGTTCCAAGGTCGCCTTCGACCATTGCCCGACCGTCGAGGAGTCCAACGAGCAGAAGATCCAGATCGTCGGATCGATTGACGATGCAGTGGATGCGATCGGCTACTGGCGCGATCTGCTCGACCTCAAGCACATCTGCTTCTTCTTCGACTACCCGGGCCTGACCCGCGAGGACATGAACGAGCAGATGCACCTCGTCGCCGAGGAGGTCTTCCCGCGCCTCGGCGAGACGATCGACCATCGTCCGCACACGGGCACCGCGCTCGTCTGAGCGCACCCCCGATGCTGCTTCGCTCCGCGACGCTGGCCGACGGGCGCATCGTCGATGTCCGCATCTTCGGACAGACCATCACCGAGATCGGCTCCGGCCTGGTAGCCGACCTCGACGAGGAGACGATCGACCTCACCGGAAAGCTGCTGCTCGGCGCGTTCACCGAAGCGCACGCCCATCTCGACAAGGCATTCCTGTCCGAACGGATCTCCAACCCGACCGGCGACCTGATGGGCGCGATCGTCGCGATGGGCACGCACCGTCACCTGATCACTCACGACGACACCGTCGAGCGCGCCGAGCGCGCCGTCAGGCTGATGGTCGCCAACGGCGCAACACTGATCCGAACCCACGCCGACACGACGCTCGAGAACCAGCTGATGTCCGTCGAGGCGCTGGCCGAGGTGCGCCGACGGGTCGCCGACATCTGCGAGCTGCAGATCGTGTCGCTCGTCAGTTGGCCGATCACGGGAATCGCCGGCGCAGATTCACGCGCCCTGCTGCGTGACGCGCTCGATGCAGGCACCGACGTGGTCGGCGGCTGCCCGCACCTCGACGACGATCCGGCCGCCGCGAACGACACCCTGCTCGGTATCGCGGCAGAGTTCGGGCGCGACGTCGATCTCCACACCGACGAGACGCTCGACCCGGCCAAGCTCGGCCTCGAGGACCTCGCAACCCGCGTGGTCGCAACGGGGTTCGCCCATCGCGTGACCGCCAGCCACTGCGTCAGTCTGGGCATGCAGTCCGACATGCGCCAGCAGGAGATCGCCGACAAGGTCGCCGCCGCAGGCATCGGGGTGATCGTGCTCCCCCACACCAACCTGTACCTCCAGGGCCGTAGCCAGCAGAGCGCGATGCCGCGGGCGCTCACCGCCGTGAAGGCCCTGCGCGCCGCCGGCGTCAACGTCTGCGCCGGTGCCGACAACCTCCAGGATCCGTTCAATCCCATGGGTCGCGGAGACCCGTTGGAGACGGCGGCGCTGATGGTCATGGCCGCCCATCTGCTGCCCGACGACGCTATGCACACCGTCACCGGCGCTCCGCGCGCAGCCCTCACCGGCGCAGACCAGGGCATTGTTGCCGGAGCACCGGCCGAGCTCGTTGCACTGCGTGCCGGTGGCGTTCGCGAAGCAATTGCGTTCGGTCCGGGCGACCGGCTCGTGATCCATCGCGGGCGCATCGTCAGCGGCGCTCCTGGCGGCTGATGTCGGTCACACCACGAAATGTACTGTTCACGATTCCCCTGCCAGGCACAACGGGGACGTCCTCTAGTATTGCCGTCGACATGGGGAGCGATACGCGCACAATGCCTCCGACAGGCCTTCGGCTGGACGGGCGACGAGCAATCGTCACCGGCGCGGCACGTGGCATCGGCGCCGAGATCGCCCGGACGTTTGCGGCCGAAGGCGCTCATCCGGTGCTCCTCGACATCGCGGCCGACGAGGTCCATGCGTTGGCCAAGACACTCGAGTGCGAGTCCGTCGTCGTCGATCTGGCCGACGCGGACGGCACGGCGGAGGCGATCAGCGAATCCATCGCGATTCTCGGTGGCGTCGACATCCTCGTCAACAACGCCGGGGTGCTGAAGATGGCCCCGATCCTCGAGATGACCATCGAGAACTGGGACCTCACGTTCGACATCAACGTGCGCTCGATGTTCGTGACGACGCAGGTCGTCGGCCGGGTGATGCGCGATCAGGTCGCCGCCGGCGAACCCGGTGGCCGGATCATCAACATGGCGAGCATGGGTGGCAAGTTGGGTTCGCCGAACCAGGCCCATTACGCAGCGTCGAAGTCGGCGGTCATTGCCTTCACCCGCGTTTCGGCGATGGAGTTCGGCTGCTACGGGATCAACGTCAATTGCATCTGCCCCGGGTACGTGCTCACCGAAATGGGGGCGGCGACCCGCACGCCCGAGATGGTCGCAGCGTGGTCGGCGAAGTCGCCGCTCGGTCGGCTGGCCGAGCCGAGCGACGTCGCCCGGATGGCACTGTTCCTGGCATCGGATGAGGCGTCGTACTGCACCGGGCAAGCCATGAACGTCTCCGGCGGAATGGTGATGCACTGAGCCGCCGCTCAGTGAGGTAATGATGACAGCAACTCGGTCCACCGACAACATGGCCACTACGTTGAGCCCGATGCCGACCCCCTTCAACGCCGCGACCAAGAGCAGCGCCCCGGCGCTCAGCTTCTCATCCGTGTCGATGGTCTTCCCCGACGGCACCCACGCCCTCAGCGAGACCACGTTCGACGTCCACGCCGGTGAGTTCGTGACCGTGGTCGGTCCCTCCGGTTGCGGGAAGAGCACGCTGCTGCGTATCGCGTCCGGGCTCAATCCGGCGACCAGCGGCAGTGTCACCGTCGACCGCTCCAGCCTCGGCTACGTGTTCCAGGACGCAACCCTGCTGCAGTGGCGCAACGTTTTGCGCAACGTCGAGCTGATGGCCGAGCTGGAGGGCATCCCCAAGGAGGAGCGTCGCCGTCGGGCGCAAGAGGCCATCGAGCTGGTCGGCCTCAAAGGTGCCGAGTCGAAGTACCCCAAGCAGCTGTCGGGTGGCATGAAGATGCGCGCCTCTCTCGCCCGTTCGTTGGTCCTCGACCCGAGCGTGTTCCTGTTCGACGAGCCGTTCGGCGCAGTCGACGAGATCACCCGCGAGCGGCTCAACGATGAGGTCATCAACCTGTTCCAGCGCAAAGGTTTCGCCGGGCTGTTCATCACCCATTCGATCAGCGAGGCCGTGTTCTTGTCGACGCGGGTCCTGGTGATGAGTGCTCGTCCTGGTCGCATCGTCGCCGACTTCGCAGTCCCGTTCGCCTATCCCCGTCCGCCAGAGCTGCGCTTCGAGCCGGCCTTCGCCGAGTTGAGCGGTCGCATCTCCCACGAACTCCGCGGAGCACACTCATGACCATGACCGCAAAGGCAATCGCGTTGACCCCGCCCGATGTCGCCCTCGACCTGGTCGGTCCGGACGCGAAGGTCCGCGATCGGCGAAAGTTCGAGATCAGCAGGGTGCTCGGACCACCGATCGTGCTCATCCTCTTCGTCGCGTTCTGGCAGTACATGCACGAGTCCGGGCTGCGCGCCTGGTTCGACAAGCCCGGGTTCCTGTTGCCGTCACCAGTCACCGTCGTCAACGACTCCTTCGTCAAGGGGCTGGCGCGTGGCAAGCTGCTCAACGGTGTGAAGTGGACCGCCGTCGTGTCGCTCGTCGGACTCGGCATCACGATCGTGCTGGGCATGGTGCTGGCCATCGTGATGGCCCAGGCTCGTTGGGTGGAACGTTCGTTCTACCCATACCTGGTGGCGTTGCAGGCCATTCCGATCCTCGCGGTCGTTCCGATCATCCTCTCGGTCTTCGGCACCGGAATGCAGCCCCGACTGTTCGTGTGCGTGATGATTGCCTTCTTCCCGATTGTCACGAACACGCTGTTCGGCCTGCAGTCGGCCGATGCCGGCCAGCACGATCTGTTCACCTTGCGCGGCGCCTCGCGTTGGACCCGATTGTGGAAGTTACAGGTCCCCGCAGCGCTGCCCGCGGTCTTCACCGGCTTCCGCATCTCGGCCGGTCTGTCGGTCATCGGAGCCGTCGTCGGCGAGCAGTTCTTCCGTGGCGGCGACAAGCCGGGCATCGGCATCGTCATGGAGGGTTACCGGCAGAAGAACATCTATCCCCAGGTCTACGGCGGTCTCATCCTCGCAGCAGGCCTCGGCATCTGGTTTTTCCTCGTCTTCGGTCGGCTCAGCCGACGAGTCGTCGGTCATTGGTACGAGGCCAGCCGCAAGCCCAGCTGAGGCGGCGGCCCCCGAGTTCGATCCACCAAAACCCGGGCAGTCCGGGCTTGCCGATCGAGCGTGAACACACAACAACAAGGGAGAGACATCAATGCAACACCGACGGAATAAGGCGCTGTTCTCCAGCGTACTGGTTGCCGGACTCGCACTGGCCGCTTGCGGCAGTGACAACAAGGCCGCCGACTCCACGACCGCACCGGTCGCCAGCACAGCATCGTCGACGGCCGACAGCACGGCCGAGACCACTGCAGCATCCACGGACGCCAGCACCGCAGCATCCACGGACGGCAGTTCCGCTGCCGGCTCGGGCGTACTCTCGGGCATCTGCCCCGACACGGTCGCGATCCAGACCGACTGGAACCCCGAGGCCGAGCACGGCTTCTTGTACCAGATGGTCGGCGAGGGCTACACGCTGGACAAGGACAAGGCCACCGTCACCGGTCCGCTCATGGCGGGTGGCAAGGACACTGGTGTCAAGGTCCAGGTCCGCTCCGGCGGTCCGGCCATCGGCTTCCAGACAGTGACGTCGCAGCTGTACGCCGACGACAGCCTGCTGCTCGGCTACGTCTACACCGACGAGGCGATCCAGAACTCAGCCACATTCCCGACAGTTGCTGTCGAGTCCGGCTTCGACAAGAACCCGCAGATGCTCATGTGGGATCCAGCCACGTACCCCGACGTGAAGACCATCGCCGACCTCGGCACCGCCAATGTCACGATCCGCTACTTCGGCGGCGCAGCGTACATGGACTACTTCACTTCGACGGGCGTCCTCAAGGCCGCTCAGGTCGACGGCTCCTACGACGGTACGCCGGCACTGTTCATCGCCGACGAAGGCAAGTCGGCCCAGCAGGGCTTCGGCTCGGCCGAGCCGTACCTGTACGAGAACGAGATCGCTGGCTGGAAGAAGCCCGTCGCGTACCAGTACATCAACGACGCCGGCTGGAACAACTACGCCGAGTCGATCGCAACCAAGCCCGAGAACGTGACCAAGTACGCCGACTGCTTGAAGGCTCTCGTGCCGATCATCCAGCAGTCGTCGATCGACTACCTCGCCGACCCGGCAGCAGCCAACAAGGTCATCCTCGACGCCGTGGCGACGTTCGACAACGGCTGGGTGTACACCCAGGGCGCCGCTGACTACGCCGTCAAGACGATGCAGGACGACGGCCTCGTCGCCAACGGTCCCGACGGCGTCATGGGCAAGTTCGACCTCGACCGGGTCAACGACCTGATCGCCAAGGCCACGCCGGTCTACACCGCGCAGGACAGCCCACCCAAGGACGGCCTCAAGGCAGAAGACATCGTCACCAACGAGTTCCTGGACCCGACGATCGGTCTGTGACCGCCAGAACACACGAACACCTGCGAGGGCGTCGGCTTCGGCCGGCGCCCTCATTCGCGCCCCGGCATCGCCTCACAGCAGCGTTCATGTCACCGCACATCATCAACGTTGATGATGTGTTCTGTCAGGACATCGTGGACTGAGGTGTGGAGTGGTTCCATGCTGGATGGATGCGAAGGGACGCGACCGCGATGGATGTG
>JANXUX010000106.1 GCA_025351965.1 Actinomycetes bacterium
CACATCCATCGCGGTCGCGTCCCTTCGCATCCATCCAGCATGGAACCACTCCACACCTCAGTCCACGATGTCCTGACAGAACACATCATCAACGTTGATGATGTGCGGTGACATGAACGAGGGCGACGTGGCTCAGCCTGCGGCTTCTGCGACCTTGCGGCGCACGACGTTGAGGGCCGAGCCGGAGCGGAACCACTCGATCTGCTCGGGGCTGAACGTGTGGACGCCCTCGAAATCGACGAGCGTGCCGTCGGGCTTGACGATCTGGCAGTGCACACGCTGGCCGGGCACCGGTGGAAGGTTCAGCACGTTGATCCGGTCGTCCTCGCCGATCAGGTCGTAGGTGGCCGGATCGGCGAACGTCAGCGGCACGAGACCCTGCTTCTTCAGGTTGGTCTCGTGGATCCGGGCGAACGAGCGGGCCAAGATCACGACGCCGCCGCGGTAGCGGGGCTCCATCGCGGCGTGCTCGCGTGACGAGCCTTCGCCGTAGTTGCGGTCACCGATCGCGCACCACTGGATGCCTGCGTTGCCGTATGCCTTGGCCAGGTTCGGGTAGCTGTCGACGCCACCGTCGATCACGCTCTTGCCCTCGCCGACCCCGCCGCCGTAGGCATTGACGGCTCCGATGAAAAGGTTGCCGCTGATGTTCTCGAGGTGGCCACGAAACTTGAGCCATTTGCCGGCGGCGGAGATGTGGTCGGTCGTGCACTTCCCCTGCGCCTTCATCAGCACCGGCAAGCCCATGTAGTCGTTGCCGTCCCACGTCGCGAACGGCTGCAGCAGCTGCAGCCGGTCACTGGTCGGGGAGACCTCGATGACGACGCCCGAACCATCGGCCGGGGGAGGGGTGAAGGTGTTCTGGCCGGGGTCGTAGCCTCTGTCGGGTAGCACCTGGCCGACCGGACCATCGAGCTTGATCTCGACGCCGCTGGGGCTGGTGATGGTGTCGGTGGTCGGGTCGAAGTCGAGTCGGCCCGACAACGCGAGTGCGATGACCGTGTCGGGCGACGTCACGAAGCTGAGCGTGTTCGCCGAGCCGTCGTTGCGCTTCGGGAAGTTGCGGTTGAAGCTGTTGACGATCGTGTTGACCTTGCTGTTCTCCTCGACCGGGCGATCCCACTGGCCGATGCACGGGCCGCAGGCGTTGGCGAGCACGGTCGCGCCGATGGCCTCGAGGTCGGCGAGCAGGCCGTCGCGCTCGATGGTTGCCCGGATCTGCTCGGACCCGGGGCTGATCAGCAGATCGGTCTTGACCATCAGGCCGGCGGCCGAGGCTTGACGGGCTACGGATGCGGCACGCGTGATGTCCTCGTACGAGCTGTTCGTGCAGCTGCCGATCAGCGCGGCGCTGATCTCGAGTGGCCAGCCGTTGGCGACGGCTTCGGCGCCGACGGCGGCTCCGACGCGGTTGGCGCGGTCGGGAGAGTGGGGACCGTTGATCAGCGGCTTGAGGGTGTCGAGGTCGATCTCGATGACCTGGTCGTAGGTCGCTCCGTCGTCGGGACGGAGGTCGGCGGCGACCGCGTCGGCGGCGTCGGCGATGGCCTCGCGGCCAGTGGCCTTGAGGTACACGCTCATGTTCTCGTCGTAGCCGAACACGCTGCAGGTCGCACCGATCTCGGCGCCCATGTTGCAGATCGTAGCCTTGCCGGTGGCCGAGATCGTGTCGGCGCCGGGGCCGTAGTACTCGACGATCGCTCCGGTGCCACCCTCGACGGTGAGCACCCGGGCGACTTCGAGGATGACGTCCTTGGGTGACGACCAGCCGCTGAGCGCCCCGGTCAGCTTGACGCCGATGACCTTCGGCCAGCGCACGTTGAACGGGAAGCCGGTCATCACGTCGACCGCGTCGGCGCCGCCGACCCCGATCGCGACCATGCCGAGTCCGCCGGCGTTGGGGGTGTGGCTGTCGGTACCGATCATCATCCCGCCCGGAAATGCGTAGTTCTCGAGCACGACCTGGTGGATGATGCCACTGCCGGGGCCCCAGAAGCCGATCGCGTACTTGGCGGACACGCTGCGCAGGAAGTCGTAGACCTCCTTGTTGGTGTCGACGGCGACACCCATGTCGATGCGCGCGCCGACCTTCGCGGAGATCAGATGGTCGCAGTGCACGGTGCTCGGCACCATTGCCTCGGGCAGCCCGGCCGTCATGAACTGGAGCAGCGCCATCTGCGCGGTGGCATCCTGCATCGCGACGCGGTCGGGGTTGAAGTCGTTGTACGTGACGCCTCGGTCGATCGACTCCTCGGGGTCGACGAGATGGTTGATCAGGATCTTCTCGGTCAGCGTGAGCGGACGGCCGAGACGGGTGCGCCCGAGCTCGCTGCGCGCGGCCAGGCGGCCGTACACCCCCTGGACCAGTTCGATCGGTGTTCCTGCGGTCACGGCCATGTACGGCTCCCTCGTCTCGACGCCGATTGCCCCTTGCGCTCGACGGTCTATGTAGACAACTATAATACAAGTGAGCGAATCCGCCAAGCATCAGTCGACCACCGTGCCTGATGCCACCATGCCGGACGTCTCGGCACGGACTTCGGCACCGGACGCAGCGTCAGCTCCGGGGTGGACGGTCGTCGCGGTCGACCACGTCCAGCTGGCCATGCCCGTCGGCGGCGAGGAGTTGGCTCGTTGGTTCTACGTCGGCAGCCTCGGACTCGTCGAGGTCCCGAAGCCGCCGCCGCTTGCGGCGCGTGGCGGGTGCTGGTTCGAGCGGGGCCACGTCCGCGTCCACCTCGGGGTCGAGGTCGACTTCGTGCCGGCGCGCAAGGCCCATCCTGCGCTGGTGGTCGCCGGACTCGACGTGCTCGTGGGCGCGCTCGAACGCACGTGGGGTCTGTCCGCACGATGGTCCGACGAGATCCCCGGCACCCGGCGCTGCCACGTCGACGACCCGTTCGGCAACCGGATCGAACTGATCGAGGATCCGACGTGGTGAGGACCATCCGTTACCAGGAGATCGCGGCATCGGTGCGCGATCGCGTCGCAGCGGGCCGCTATGCGCCCGGTCGTCTGCTGCCGAGCGAGGCCGAGCTGTCGGCCGAGTTCGATGCCAGCCGGGTCACGATCCGCCGGGCGTTGGAGACGTTGCGCGACGACGGGCTGATCGCCGCCAGGCAGGGCTTCGGCTGGTTCGTGGCGACCGCACCGCTGCGCCAGACGCTCGGCCAGTTGCACACCATCGAGGACCAACTCGCCGAAGGCGGCATCGTCGCCGAGCGACGCATCATCGAGTTCGCATTCGTCACGGCCACACCGCGCGTGCGAGCAGCACTGTCGACCGACCATGTGCTGCAGGTCAAGCGTGTCAACCTTGCCGACGGCGAACCGTTCGCGGTGGTCACCGTGTGGTGCCCGGCCGAGCTCGGCCAGGCGCTGTCGCGGCTCGACGTCGAGCGGTCACCCTTCTACGAGTTGCTGGGAATCCCGCTGCGTGGCGCCACCCAGACCATCGGTGCGGACCTCGTCACCGCTGCCGACGCTGCACTGCTGGGCGTGCCCGCTGGCTCGCCGGTGCTGCTCTGTGAGCGCGTCACGACCGGCACGGACGGCCGACCGGTGCTGTTCTCGCACCACGTGTTCCCGGCTCATCGCACCGAGTTCGTGGTCGAACTTCCGCACGCAGAACCCTCGATCGCTCCGACCGGTCTGCGCTTGCTCGAGAGCTCCTGACACCTCGCCGCCGACGAAAATTCGGACGGCGAAAAATTCGGACGGCGTCACGATCAGACCGCGACGAACGCGTTGCCGATCAGCTCACCGACGACCGTCGTGACGTCGAGGGCCGCGCTCGTCGCAACATCGTCGTCCCATCCTCGGCCGCGCAACTCCACACCCGACGCAGACGCGAGCAGCGCCTCGAACAGGCGAGGCCGGGCGTCGGCGAACGCTGCCCGCGCAGCTCGGGCCTCCGGGGAGCAGCCGGGCTCACCGAGGGAGCCGGACGGATCCAGCGCGGCCAAGATCGCGCCTGCGCCGAGCAGATCTTCCAGCGCCGGACGAAGCGGGCCATCGTGACCACTCCATCGCTCGCCCGCAGCAATGACAGCCACGCTCGCCCGACGGCCGACCTGACGGTGGATGAAGCGGGCGACCGCCGAGGCATTGCGCAAGCATCCGGCCAGTACTCGCGACGCGCCGTGCTCGCGTGCAGCGAACGAGAGTGCAGCGCCGTTCGCTGAGGCGAGCACGATCCGGCCGACGTGTGGTTGGGCGAGCAGATCAGTGGGCGACAGTGACGGACGGCCGTTGCCGCGCAAGCCGGCCAGATCGGCGTCGTGCCGGGCGGCGAATGCTTCGGCATCGGCGTGGTCCCAGGGCAGCGGCAACACGATGCCTCCGCCTTCGAGCGCCGCAGTGACTGCCGAGGTGAAGCGCAGTACATCGACGATCACCACGACGTCGGCCGCCGGAGCGAGGGCACCAAGACCGTCCATGCCCCAATCGAACCGGTAGGCGAAAGCCGATTGCCGAGCGTCACCGCCGGCAGGGTCGATCACCAACGATCCCAGTGCAGGATCGGGTCCAGGGGCATCCGCTTGGCGACCTTGAAATCGGTGCCGATCGTGTAGGCGATCGGGAACAGGCCGGCCTGAGTCACCTCGTCGTACGGAATGCCGAGGATCTCTGCTGCCTTGCGCTCGCCGTCGTTCATCAGATGGATCGTCGTCCATGCCGAGCCGAGACCGCGCTCGCGCGCAGCGAGCATGAAGCTCCACACCGCAGGCAGGAGCGAGCCCCAGATGCTGGCCCCGGCGAAGGCCGGCAGATTGTCGAACCGACCGCTGATCGCCGGGATCAGCAACAGTGGCGCGCGATGGAAGTTCTCGGCGAGGTACATCGCCGACTCTGTGACCCGGCCGGCCTGCTCGGCGCGTAGATCGCCCTCGGCGTACTCGGCGCGTGCGCTGTTCGCGTAGAGCTGGAAGTTGTCCTTGTAGATGTCGGCGATCGCCTTGCGCTTGTCGGGGTCCTCGACCACGATCCAGTGCCAGCCCTGGGTGTTCGATCCTGTCGGTGCCTGCAGCGCGATCTGGAGGCATTCCTCGACGACGCTGCGTTCTACCGGTGTGTCGAAGTCGAGGCGCTTGCGCACGGATCTGGTCGTGGTCAGCACTTCGTCGGCGGAAAGGTTCAATCTCATCCGGTCAGCTTGTCACGGCAGTGGCAGGCTGAGGGCGTGGATGAGTACGTGTTCTTGAACAAGGCCAACTGGGAGAGCCGTGTGGACATGCACGTCGCCTCCGCCGACTATGGGCTGCAGCGGTATCGCGACGATCCGACGATCATCAGCGATGTGGTCGCGTTCGACCGGCCGCGGCTCGGCGACATCGCCGACAAGGATGTTGTGCACCTCCAGTGCCACATCGGCACGGACACCCTGTCGTTGGCGCGGCTCGGCGGGCGGATGACCGGGCTCGACTTCTCGCCGTCGGCGCTCGCCGCAGCACGGCAGCTCGCCGCCGACTGCGAGCAGCCGGTGCGGTACGTGGAGTCCGAGCTCTACAACGCTCCCGCCGCGCTCGGTGTGAACCGTTTCGACATCGTCTACACCGGCATCGGCGCGCTCGGCTGGTTACCCGACATCAAGCGCTGGGCATCGGTGGTCGCGTCGTTGTTGAGACCGCGCGGTCGGCTGTTCATCCGTGAGGGGCATCCGATGTTGTTCACGCTGAGCGATGCGCGCGAGGACGGGCTGCTGGCCGTGGAGGAGCCGTACTTCGAGGGTCCCGGCAGGGTGTACCGCAGCACCGAGACCTACGTCGATCATGTCGGTGAGGTCAGCGAACCGGAGACGATGGAGTTCAACCACGGGATCGGCGAGATCATCACCGCGCTGCTCCGTGTGGGGATGGAGATCACGGCGTTCGA
>JANXUX010000181.1 GCA_025351965.1 Actinomycetes bacterium
CACATCATCAACGTTGATGATGTGCGGTGACATGAACGTGGGGAATCTGGGCGCCGTGGGAACCGGAGCGCGTCGGGGGGCGTCGAAGCTCACGACGTCACCGAGGTCCTGGCGTCACCTGGGAGGATCACGTCATGAGCACACGCGGACGACACGGAGCAAACCGACGGAGCCGGCACAGCAGGCGGACGATCGCGTTCGGTCTGGCGAGCGTCCTCGTGATGGGCGCGTGCTCGTCCGACGATGCCACCACGTCGTCGAGCACCAACACGACGACCACGGACGGGGGCACGGGCACGACGCCGGGGACCGATCCCGGCACCGGCCCGAGCGACCCCACTGGAGTGCAGCTCGTCTCCGGCCTGCGCCTCAGCGCCGGCCACGCGATCGCCGCACCGCCCGAGCCTCTGACGGTCGTCGCCGGCACGCCGATCGACGACGCGACCGCACAGGCCGTCATCGGACGCCTGCCGGCATGGACCACGGGCGAAGCACTCACCGAGATCTTCCGTTGGCCGGTCGAGTCACGGCCCGTGCCCCGCGCCGGGGCGACGGTCGACGTGGCGTTCCCCGCGCCCGACCAGCCTGCGCCGCCCGAGGTCCCGACCGGTCCGCTCCACGTCCTGCGCAGCCAGCCGAACGGCGATGTCGCGATCGCGCCGTTTGCGAGCATCACCTTCGATCAGCCGATGGTTCCGATCGCAACTGTCTCGCAGCTCGACGCTGCCGAGGTCCCGGCGACGATCTCGCCGACTGTTCCCGGACGCTGGCAGTGGATCGGCACCTCGACGCTGCGCTTCGATGCAACATCGGACGTGGTCGACCGGCTACCGATGGCGACCGACTTCACCATCACCGTGCCGGCGGGCACGACATCGGCGACGGGTGGGGTGCTCGCCGACGACGTGACGTTCTCGTTCTCGACGCCGCCGGTGACCGTGCAGTCGTTCTCGCCGACCGGTGAGAGCCTGCCATTGACGCCGATCTTCCTCGCTGCGTTCGACCAGCGCGTCGACCCACAAGCCGTGCTCGCGACCGTGCACCTCACGGCAGATCGCAGCACCGACGTCGCGGTCCGGCTCGCGACCCCCGACGAGATCGCGGCCGATGACAGCGTCAGCGCCACGATCGGCGGGTTGCCGGAGGGTCGTTGGATCGCGTTCCGGCCCGTGGATCCGCTCTCCCCCGACACGGCGATCGACATCGAGATCGGACCCGACACGCCCTCGGCCGAGGGACCGCGCCCGACCACATCGGCGGCCAGCTACTCGGGCCGCACCTACGCGCCGCTGCGGGTCGCCAGCTCGACCTGCGGATACGGAGCCGGGTGCATCCCGGGCTCGGACTTCTCGATCTCGTTCAACAACGCACTCGACCCGGCAACGTTCGACCCCGCCACCGTGACCGTCGAGCCGTTCATCCCCGGCGTGATCATCGGTGCGTCATACGACTCGATCATCGTCCACGGCGCGAGCCAGGCGCGCACGAAGTACACCATCCACCTCCCTGCCACGTTGACGGACACGTTCGGACAGACGCTCGGTGCCGACGACACCGTGACGTTCTCGGTCGGTGCCGCCTCACCGCTCCTGCAGCAGTTCACCCATCCGCTGACGACCCTCGATCCGCTCACGCCCGGGGCGTCGCTGTCGATCGGGACCGTCAACCACAGCGACGTCCGGGTCCGCGTCTTCGAGGTGGCCCCCAGTGACTGGCCCGCGTACGTCGGCTTCTTCGTCAACTCGTTCCAGAACGACCTCAAGGGTGGCCTCGATCCGCCATGGACGCCCAGCAGCGATTCGGTCGTGAAGGTCGCGAACGATCGCGACCACCTCGTCGAGACGAAGCTCGATCTGGGCGATGCGCTCGCCGGCACCGGACACGTCGTGGTGCTCGTCGAGCCCACCGAGCAGTACGACCAGAACGATCCGGACTATTGGAACAACCGCCCCTCCATCACCTGGGTGCAGCAGACCACGATCGGTCTCGACACCACCCGTGACGCCGATCAGCTCCAGGTCTGGGCGACCGACCTGCGCGATGGTACGCCCTTGGCCGACGTGTCGGTCCAGCTGTTCGGGGACGCGAACCCGTCCGCTGCGGATGGCCCCGATGGCGGAAATGCCGGCCCGAGCGATCCGGTGGTCACCGGCGCCGACGGCCTGGCGACGATGGCGCTGACCGACACGGCACGTACGCTGATGGTCGCGACAGAGGGCGACGACACCGCAATCCTGCCGACCGAGTTCTTCGGCGGTTGGTGGCAGCGGTCCTTCGATCTCGACAACGCCGACTGGTACGTGTTCGACGACCGTGGCATCTACCGCCCCGGCGAGACCGTGTCGATGAAGGGTTGGGTGCGCCGCTTCACGGCGATGACCGACGCCCAGTTGCAGCTCCCCGACGCAGGATCCACGGTCTCTTACGCGGTGTCGGACCCGCAGGGCAACCAGCTCGCAACCGGCACGGCGGAGGTCGGACCGCTCGGCGGCTTCGACCTCACGTTCGTCGTACCCGCCGACGCCAACCTCGGCGCCGCCTCGGTGCAGTTCAGCCTCGGCGGCAACGGTGGGCTGAACAACCCGACGTACGGCCACTCGTTCCAGATCGAAGAGTTCCGCCGGCCCGAGTACGAGGTCACGGCGCGTCCCGAGAGCGAGGGACCATTCGTCCAGGGCGATCCGCTCACCGTGGCCGTCGACGCCGACTACTACGCCGGCGGTCCGCTCGGTGCGTCACCGGTCGAGTGGAACGTCACAACGGCCAGCGCGACGTACGCACCGCCGGGGTGGGATGAGTTCGAATTCGGCCGGTGGACGCCGTGGTGGTACGCCACCGATTCCTACGGCGGGTCCGGATACCCGACCTACGCCGGCGGGGTCGCGAACAGCACCATCGCCGGACCGTGCTGTGATCCGTCCGGGGACAGCATCACCGCGCAGTACGCCGGGACAACGGACGCCAACGGCACGAACTACCTCCAGATCGACGTCGGCAGCCTCGATGCCGACCGTGTCGGCCTCCCGGTCACTGTCAGCGCCCAAGCCACAGTCACCGACGTCAATCGTCAGGCCCTCGCGTCGACGACGAACGTGCTCGTGCATCCGGCGGACGACTACGTCGGTCTGCGCGGCGAGCGCACCTACGTCGGCGTCGACGAGCCGATCTCGGTCGACGCAGTCGTCACCGACGTCGACGGCGCCGCGGTCGCGGGACGATCCGTCCATGTCACTTCGACCCGTTCTGTCTCGGTGTTCGCCGGCGGCGAGTGGGTGGACAAGCAAGCCGACCTGCAGACCTGCGACCTGACCTCGACGCTCGAACCGCTGGCGTGCACGCTCCCCACGTCGGGCGGGGGCACGTACACGATCACCGCGATCGTCACCGACGAGACCGGTCGGCAGAGCCGCACCGAGCTGACCCGCTGGGTCAGTGGCCAGCAGGTGCTGCCGACCCGTGCGGTCGAGCAGGAGACCCTCACCCTGGTGCCGGACCAGGTCGAGTACGCGCCGGGCGACACCGCCCAGCTGCTCGTACAGTCGCCGTTCGCGACCGGTCACGGAACCGCGACCACTGCCCGCGCCGGGCACATCCTCACCACCAAGACGTTCGATGTCGTCGACGGCTCAGCAGTGCTGGCCGTGCCGGTCGCCGACACGGACATCCCAGGCATCGACCTGACGATCGAGGTCGTCGGGTCTGCGCCGCGCTCCGGTGACGACGGATCCGTCTCGGCCGACGCGCCGGCCCGCCCGGCATACGCGACGGGCACCATCGGTCTCGACGTCTCCATCGCGACTCGGACCCTCACGGTCGCGGCGGTCCCGCAGGCCGACACCGTCCTGCCGGGTGGGGCGACCCAGGTCGACGTGACCGTGACCGACCATGCCGGTGCGCCGGTCGCTGGCAGCGAGCTGGCGGTCGTCGTGGTCGACGAAGCGGTCCTGGCCCTCACCGGTCGTCAACTCGATGATCCATTGGCCACGTTCTATGCCGACCTGCCGTCGTACTTGTCCACTCAGTACGGGCGCAGCACCATCGTGCTCGCCGACCCCACGGTGAACACCAACCAGAACCAGGACAACTCGACCGCGGCGACCACCGGCGACACGACCGCAGCCGTGACGCCCGAATCGACACCAGCCGCAGAAGCCGGAGGTGCCCTGGACACTGCCGCAACCCCGTCGATCGCCGCCGGCGACAGCAAGTCCTCGACCACCGGCCAGGCGACCACGGCGATCGATGTCCGTACGAACTTCGACGCGCTCGCCGTGTTCGAGCCCTCTGTGCTCACCGATGCTGCCGGGCACGCAACCATCGCCGTGCCGCTACCCGACAACCTCACCCGCTACCGAGTGATGGTGGTCGCCGTCGCGGATGCGGATCACTTCGGGTCCGCCGAGGCGAACATCACCGCCCGCCTGCCGCTGATGGTGCGCCCGTCCGCACCGCGCTTCGCGAACTTCGGCGACACGTTCGAGCTGCCGGTCGTCGTCCAGAACCAGACCGACTCGGCGATGGACGTCGACGTCGTGCTGCAGACCGACAACCTCGTGCCCACCGGCGACCTCGTCCTCGGCAACGCAGACCCCGCCGACCCCGCAGCCGGGGATGCGACCGCCGCCACCGCTGCGACCAGTGCCGGACAGCGGGTGACGGTCCCGGCCAACGACCGGGTCGAGGTGCGTTTTCCGGTGTGGGCCGCACAGGCCGGCACCGCCCGGTTCCGCGTTGCCGTCGCCGACAGTACGGCGGGCAGCGAGGCAGCCGACGCAGCGACCGTGGAGCTACCCGTCTACACGCCGGCGACGGCAGAGGCGTTCGCGACCTACGGCGTGATCGACGACGGCGCCACGCTGCAGCCCGTTGCAACGCCGACCGACGTGATCGCGCAGTTCGGTGGCCTGGACATCTCCACGTCGTCGACGTCGCTCCAGGCGCTCACCGATGCGGTGCTGTACATCGCCGACTACCCGTACCGCAGCTCGGACGCAATGGCGTCGCGGATCCTTGCCATCGCCTCGCTACGCGACGTGCTCGGTGCGTTCGATGCACCGGGCCTACCCAGCCCCGACGAGCTCGACCAGACCGTGGTCGACGACATCGCCGGGCTCGTCGCGCTGCAGAACGGCGACGGCGGGTTCGCCTACTGGCAGCTCGGCAAGCCGTCGGATCCGTACAACACGATCCAGGCCACCCACGCGCTCGTCGTCGCCGAGGCCGGGGGATTCGACGTACCGCAATCGGCCATCGACTCGGCGTTGGGTTTCCTCGCCGACATCGAGCAGCGCATCCCGGTCGAGTACGGCCAGGACGCCCGCGACACGCTCAGCGCCTACGCGCTGAACGTGCGGATGCTCGCCGGTGATCGTGATCCGGCCAAGGCCGACACCCTCTTCGAGTCGCGTCGCGCGGCACTGCCGCTCGACGCGATTGCGTGGCTGTGGCCGGTCGTGGACGGCGCCGACACGGCCGCGATCGAGACCATCATCCAGAACCGCGCCGTCGACACCGCCGGTGCGGTCACCTTCACCACTGCCGTCGGTGACGACGACTACGTCACGCTGCGTTCGGACCGGCGCACCGACGGTCTGATCCTCGATGCGCTCATCGCGGTACGGCCGCAGAGTGATCTGATCCCGAAAGTGGTCGCCGGGTTGCTCGCCGGACAGTCGCAGGGTCGCTGGGACAACATCCAGGAGAACTCGTTCATCCTCCTTGCGCTGAAGCGCTACTTCGACACCTACGAGAGCCAGACACCCGACTTCGTCGCCCGGATCTGGCTCGGCGACCGTTTCGCCGGTGAGCAGTCCTTCGTCGGACGCTCCACCGACCGGGTGCGGATCACCGTGCCGACGGCGGACCTGATCGCAACGGCGACACCCGGACAGGACGCCGGCCTCGTGATCGAGAAGGACGGAACCGGCCGGTTGTACTACCGGATCGGGTTGCGTACGGCGCCCGCCGATCTCCGCGTCGATCCACTCGATCGCGGGTTCGTCGTCCAGCGCACGTACGAGGCAGTCGACGATCCGAGCGACGTCACCCGCGACCCCGACGGCACGTGGCACATCCGGGCCGGCGCTCAGGTGCGGGTGCGGCTGACGATGGTGGCCGAGAGCCAGCGCACCCACGTCGCGCTGATCGACCCGCTGCCGGCCGGCCTCGAGGTGCTCAACGACTCGCTCGCGACCAGCCCGGATGCTCCGCTCGACCCAGCTGCCATTGGCGGAGGAGACGGCGGTGGATACTCCGACATGCCGTCTGCCGCCGCCGACTACTCATACTCGCCGTGGTACCCGACCTGGTTCGACCATGAGAACCGGCGCGACGACCGCGTCGAGGCGTTCTCGACCTTCCTCGGTGCCGGCACGTACGACTACTCCTACGTCGCCACGGCAACGACGCCGGGGACGTTCGTCGTCCCGCCGACACGGGCCGAGGAGATGTACGCACCGGAGACGTTCGGCCGAGCGGGAACCGACACGGTCGTCATCGGTGGCTGACGGCCGATTCGGTCGGACACGGCCGGGGGGTGGGAAGCCGTCGTTCGGCATGGCAGCATGTTCGGGTGAGCGACTCGATCACTGTTCCCACCCCCGGACCGGCCTCGCCTCGCGGTCGACGTTCACTGCATGAACGACTGATCGGCGGCGAGGTCGCGCGAACCCTGCTCTCGATCTGGTGGTGGTTGACATTTGCGCTCGGACTGATCGTCTGGCTGCCGCTGGTCGCCATCGTCCGCGTCGTCACGGCGCCGTTCGATTCGGGTCGTTACTGGGCCGGCTACCTGTTCCGCAAACTGCCTGTCGTGCACCAGCACCTCAATCCGCTGTGGACCTTCCGGGTCAGCGGAACCATCCCCGACGACCCGCGCCGGCCGTACATCGTGGTGGCCAACCACGAATCGTTCGTCGACATCTTGCTGATCAGCCATCTCCCGTTCGAGATGAAGTGGCTGAGCAAGGTCGAGATGTTCAAGATCCCCGTGGTCGGCTGGCTGATGGCGTTGGCCGACGATGTCCGTTTGACCCGCGGTGAGATCAGCAGTGCCACCGACGCGATGAACCAGTGCAAGGACCGGCTCGCCAAGAAGGTCAGCGTGCTGATCTTCGCCGAAGGCACGCGCAGTACGTCGGGCGAGCTCGGCAAGTTCAAGAACGGTGCGTTCCGACTGGCGATCGAGACCGGCTGCCCGATCCTGCCCGTCGCTGTCAGTGGCTGCCACTCTGCGCTGCGCCCGAAGGACTGGCGGCTCGGATACAGCACCGCCGAGGTGCGCGTCCTCGCCCCGATCGAGGTCGCGGGTCTCACCAGCAAGGACGTCTACATGCTGCGCGACCAGACCCGCGACGCGATCGCGGCCGAGATCGAGGTGCTGCGCGCCGAGCTCGCCGAGCGCCGGACACGGTGAACCAACTTCCCATGCAGGGCTCGCGCCGATTCGGCTAGCGTGCCCGTTCGTATCCGGGAGGGGGGAGGAGGCACATGGCAATGCTCGAGGTTCAAGACGTGACGGTGCGCTTCGGCGGCATCATTGCGTTGGACGGATTGTCGTTCACCATCGACGATGGCCAGATCTGCGGGCTCATCGGTCCGAACGGTGCCGGCAAGACGACGATGTTCAACGTCATCAGCCGGATCTACGACGCGACCAGCGGACACGTGAGCTTCCGCGGCACGGACCTGCTGAGCGTCGAGGCCCATGGCATCGCCAAGCTCGGTATCGCCCGGACCTTCCAGAACCTGGCCCTGTTCCCCAGCATGACGTTGCTCGAGAACGTCATGGTCGGCGGGCATAGCCAGGGCACGGCCGGCTTCTGGCGCTCGACGCTGCGGATCGGCACAGCCAAGGCCGAGCGCGAGCTGCGCGACGAAGCGGGGGATCTGCTGCGCAGCCTGCGCCTCGACCACCTCGCCTTCCGCCCAGCCGCCGGCCTGCCGTTCGGCACGCTGAAGCGGCTCGAGATCGCCCGTGCCCTCGCTGCCCGGCCGACGTTCCTGCTCATGGACGAACCCGCATCGGGCCTCACCCACAGCGAGGTCGACGAGCTGAGCGAGACGATCAAACGAGTCCGCGACGAGTTCGCGTTGTCCGTGCTCCTGGTCGAGCATCACATGGCGATGGTGATGGGAATCTCGGACAAGGTCGTCGCGATGGAGTTCGGTCGCAAGATCGCCGAGGGCCTGCCCAACGACGTCCGCAACAACGACAGGGTCATCGCCGCCTACCTCGGGACATCGGCATGAGCGCAGCGAGTGCCTTGACCGAGCGAGCGCCAGCGAGCCGGGCGACGATGGGGTGCGGGGGCGCAGCCCCCGTGGAGGTGACGGCATGAGCCGGCTGCTCGATGTCAGCGGGCTCGTTGCCGGCTACGGCGCCGTCCAGGTGTTGCAGGGACTGGATCTGCACGTCAACGATGGTGAGATCGCAGTGATCCTCGGGGCCAACGGAGCCGGCAAGACCACGACCATGCGCGCGATCTCGGGGATGATCCAGCGCAAGGGGACCATCACCTTCGACGGCCGCGACATCACCCGGACCTCGCCGAACGAGATCGTCAAGATGGGCATCGCCCAGGTGCCCCAGGGGCGCGGCACGTTCACCGATCTCACCGTGGCCGAGAACCTGCGCGCCGGTGCGTACAGCCGCAAGGCCACCTCCCTCGATGCTGACCTGGGCGAGTGGTACGAGATCTTCCCGCGGCTGCACGAGCGACGCGATCAGAAAGCCGGCAGCCTCTCAGGCGGCGAGCAGCAGATGCTCGCGATCGCGCGAGCGATGATGAGCAAGCCGCGTCTGCTGCTCTGCGACGAGCCGAGCCTCGGCCTCGCGCCGATCATCACCCAGGAGCTGTTCGCGATCCTCGCCCGCCTCAATGCCGACCGGGGTCTGTCGATCCTCGTCGTCGAGCAGAACGCGAACCTTGCGATCAAGATCGCCCACAACGTGTTCGTGCTCGAGACCGGCACCATCGTCGCCGCCGGCACGGCTGCGGAGATCGCCGACGACGATTCCGTCCGCAAGGCCTACCTCGGGTACTGACCAGGAGACATCGAACGAATGGGCCACCTGCTGCAATACGTCCTCAACGGTCTCGCCAAGGGGTCGATCTACTCACTGATCGCGCTCGGCCTGGTCGTCATCTACCGAGGGACCGGACACCTCAACTTCGCCCAGGGCGAGATGGCACTGTTCGCCACCTTCGGCGCATGGTGGATCAACGACCACGGCGTGCCGCTGGCGATCGCGATCCTGCTCGCCGCCGCGCTTGCATTCATCGGCGGCGGGGTGATCGAGTTCGGGCTGATGCGACCGGCCGGCAGAAAGTCGCCGTTCGCGGTGATCGTCGTCGCGATCGGTCTGTTCCAGGCCCTGAACTCGTTGTCCGGGCTGTTGTTCGAGAACGCAGGGACCGGTCTGTCCTTCGGCACGCTCTTCCCCAATGATCCGAAGGACTTCTTCCGGCTGCCAGGAGGCGCGATCTGGCGCTACGAGAACGTCGGCGTGCTCGTCAGCGTGCTGATCATCACCGGCATCCTGTTCGCGCTGTTCCAGAAGACCAAGATCGGTCTGGCGATGCGGATGGTCGCCAACAACCCGGACTCGGCCAAGCTCTCCGGCGTCTCCACCAACCGGATCCTGATGCTCAGCTGGGGCATCTCGGCCGCGATCGGTGCCATCGGTGGAGCGCTCGTCGCCGGTATCAATGCCAACGTCAACCTCGGCACGATGTTCGGCGTCTTCCTGCTGGCGTCGGCCGCGGCGACCCTCGGCGGGCTCGACAGCCCACTCGGCGCTGTCGTGGGCGGGCTCTCACTCGGCGTCGTCGAGAGCCTCGTGTCCAACTACCCGAAGGACTGGTGGGGCAGTACGTACATCGGCGCCGACACCGCCGTCGCCGTTGCGTTCGTGATCATTCTCGTGGTCCTGCTCGTGAAACCTTCCGGGTTGTTCGGCAGCACTCGAGTGGAACGGGTGTAGCGCATGGCCTCCGCCTTCAAGCCAACCATCATCAAGGAAAACAGCCCGCTGCACTGGGCATTCCGCTCGACCGGTGTCGCCGTCCTCGCCATCGTCGTCGTCTACATCGGACTGACTGCGAAACCCTCGACATTGGGCAGCGTGACCGAGGCGTGCGTCCTCGCGATCGCCGCCGTCGCGCTGAACCTGCTGCTCGGCTTCAACGGCCAGA
>JANXUX010000182.1 GCA_025351965.1 Actinomycetes bacterium
ACCTCGCTGCAGAAGTCGGCGAGCCAGCGGTTGTGGGCCTGCAACCCGGCCCAGCGCCTGTCCGCGTCACCGGCGTTCTGCGCAGGAGGCTGGAACGTCAGCGACGACTTCGGGTAGAACGGCGGGATCGTGTTCGGGTAGATGACCTCGGCGACGACACCTTCGGCTTCGAGATCGGCGAGCCGTCGCTTCGAGTCCCAATTGCGCTCGCCGAGCTCACCCTTGAGGTCGTCGAACTCGATCACGTAGGACCCGGCCCATGCATCGAACTCCTCGTGGAATCGTTGCGGCAGGTACTCGCGGTAGTCGGCAATGGCGCCGCCGCCGTGACAGTCGGCGGAGATCAGTATGTACCGTTCATCGTCCATGGGATTCCGGGCCCCCCGCCCGCCTGTATCACCAGGTGATACACATGTTCGTTGTGTGATACAGTGTGTCGTCGAGACCCATGGCTGTCAAGACGATCCAATCCGTGCACAATGCCCTCGCCGTGCTCGAGACGCTCGCCGCCCACCAACCCATCGGCGTGTCCGCGCTCGCCCGAATGGCCGAGATCGACAAGACCGCCGTGCAACGCATCCTGCTCACGCTCGGCGATGCCGGATGGATCCACCAGCTCGACACCGGGGACTGGTCGATCACCTCCAAGGCGCTCCAGATCGGCACGCACTACACGTCGGGACTGCGCGAGCTGGCCCATCCCCACCTCGTGCAGCTCCAGCGCGACACGGACGAGACCGTGCTGCTCTTCGCACGTGAGGCCAACACCATGGTGGTGCTCGACACTGTCGACAGCAGTCAGGTCCTGCGGATGACGGTGCCGATCGGGATGGTCGTGCCCATCCACCAGGGTGCCGCGATCGACGCATGGATGTCCGACGACGAACGCGCTGCGCTGCCCCATCTCGTCAGTGTCCCGTCGGCGTCCGCGCTCGCCACCGTGCGCGCCAACGGCTACTTCGTGATCGACGAGATGTATCCGAACGCCATCGCCGCGGGCGCTCCGGTGTTCGACCGGCGCAACCGACCGATCGCCACAATCACCATCGTGGCCCCCAAGGCGCGGGTCAACCGGGCAGCAGCACGTCGGCTTGGCGAATGCGCAGCGGCCACAGCGGCACGGGTCACCGACGCCGCCACCGGCCTGCACATCTGAGGTCGGCGCACCCACCGTTCATGTCACCGCACATCATCAACGTTGATGATGTGGGGTGACGCGAACGAAGCAACCCGCATCGATTCGAACAGCCGTCACAGCGCTTTGCTCGGATGGCCTATGTTGGGCCGAAACACCCCGACTGGAGAATCCATGTTCGATCGCACCCGCTGGAGCGCCATCGGCGCGGCCGTCGCCGTCACCCTCGCCGGTGGCCTCGCCATCCCGAGCGCGCAGGCCACGATCTCGTCCGGCGAACGGCTCGTGTTCGTCCCGACGACACCGTGTCGCCTCCTCGACACCCGGCCCGCGCCAGCGAACGTCGGCCCGCGAGCGACGCCGCTCGTGAGCGGCGAGGCCTACACCCAGACCGTCATCGGCACGAATGGTAACTGCACGATCCCGCTGGACGCACGAGCCGTGGCCATGAACGTCACGATCGCCAATGGAACGGCGAACAGCTACCTCACGGTCTGGCCGTCCGACGTCGCCCAGCCAACGGCGTCCAACCTCAACTGGCCCGCCGGGACCGGGCCGATCCCGAACAAGGTCGACGTCGGTCTCTCCGCCGACGGACGGATCTCGTTCTACAACAACGGCGGCTCCGTCGACATCCTCGGCGATGTCGTCGGCTACTACGTCGACCACAACCATGACGATCGCTACTACACCAAGGCCCAGACCGATGCGGCAATTGCTGCCGGAGCGCGGTCGCTGCGCACCGACACGTACAGCCCCTACTCGATGCAGAGCTTCCAGCCGGTCGCCGCGCAGTTCTTGCCGATCGGTGGTGCCTGCATCACCAAAGACAGCGCAGCCGGCGGTGCGATCTACACGGTGCCCATCACCGTGCCGGTCGGCGCCCGACTGATTTCGGTGGATGTCGCCACCTACGACGGAACGGGCGCTGTCGCCGAGACCCGTCTGAACAAGGACACCGGCTCGGCGACCGGATACTCGGAGACGACGATCGCCTCCGGGATCGGCGGGAGCGGGCCAGCTGGGGTGGACCACGACGTCCTCGTCCCGACGTCGACGGAGATCGTCGCGACCAATGAGGGGTTCTCTGTGCAGTTGGTGAACATGACGAGCGGGAATGGCTTCTGTGGCCTGACCGTCACCTACGACACGGCCGGTTGATACACGGTCAGTCAGACCAGTCAGAACAGTTCGTCGAGGATCGCCCGGGACTTCGCGTTGAGCGTGCGTCCCGGGTAGATCTCGGCGATCAGCACCTCGACGTCGATCAGGTCGAGGATGCCCAGGTTCGCAGCGAGCAAGCGGATGTCGTCGAGGTCCTCCGGCCGGTCGGGCGCGAGAGCACGAATGGCCAGCATCTGATCGGCGCTCAACGACACGACAGCCAGGTTCGGGGCAGTCCAGAGCGGATCGACGTCGTCGGCGAACCCCTTCGCCAACACCGAGGTCGACTGGTCGTTGATCCAATGCGCAGAGAGACCCAACGGCTTGGCCGTATCGCGAGCGGCGCCGAGCACGATGCCGCGTGGCGTCGGCGCAGCATCCACGTGATCGATCTCGGACCGGGCGTCGAAACCGAACATCATCGCCGCGTCGCCGAACAACACGATTGTTGCATCGACACCACGCTCGATCAGCCGGTCGGAGAGCGCAGCGAACGCCTCCTCGAGTTGGGCACGGCTGTAGAGCGGGTTCGGCACGGGCGAAAGTGTACGAGTCGTTCGAGCCCGCGGTAGTCCCCGGAAGACGATTCATGTCACCGCACATCATCAACGTTGATGATGTGCGGTGACATGAACGAAATCGTTGCGTCGGTTTCGAGCGGGTGATCAGCCTCCGCTGACGTCGGACACCTTCTGCTTGCCGGCTCCGAGGAACGGCATCATCTTGCGCAACTCGGCACCGACCTTTTCGATCTGATGCTCGGCGCCGGCGGCACGCAGTTCGTTGAACTTGACCCGGCCGCTCTCGCTCTCGGCGATCCATTCCTTGGCGAACTTGCCGCTCTGGATCTCCTTGAGGATCTTCTTCATCTCCAACTTGGTCTTCGCGTTGACGACGCGCGGGCCGCGTGTGACATCGCCATACTCGGCGGTGTCGGAGATGCTGTAGCGCATGCCGGCGATGCCTTCCTCATACATCAGGTCGACGATCAGCTTCACCTCGTGCAGGCATTCGAAGTACGCCATCTCAGGCTGGTAGCCAGCCTCGACCAGGGTCTCGAACCCCGCCTGGACCAGCGACGTCACGCCGCCACACAGCACGGCCTGCTCGCCGAACAGGTCGG
>JANXUX010000184.1 GCA_025351965.1 Actinomycetes bacterium
CTCGTCAGCGCGCCCGGGATCTCGAGCTCAGCGAGACCGACCTCGTGATCGCGCGGTCCGAACTCGACGCGCTGCGCGACGACCTCTACGTACTGGCCTGCGCGGTCGACGACGCCAAGCGCGACCTGGCCGCGCCGGGAAAACGCACGGAGCGTGAACTGCACGAGACACTGGCGTGGCTGCTCGATGCGGCCGCACCGCTGCACGACCGCGAGATCGCCCGGCCCGACGCTGCCTCGGGCTCCTGAACCCGATGAGACAACCTCGGACCTCTGTTCGGCCCGGTACCGGATGTATCCCTGCTCTTTCGTCATGACGAAACAGCAGGGACTTCCACCTGGCCGTTGGTCCGGCGGCACCAATCGGTCGGCCGTTGCGACGATTCGCACCCGGCTCCGATCGGGACGATTCGCGCCCTCGAGCGCGTGTTGTCCCGTCCAGCGAGACGAACCAACACTGAGGGCGCGAATCGTCTCTGCCGACGACCGCCGGCCACCCGAACGTCGCTGCGTCTGCAGACCTCCACGCGCGCAGACTGCTGCGGCCGCACACCCCACGGTGTGGGGCGGCGAGACAGTTCGGCGTTGCCACCAGCGCTGCAGTGCGTCGACCAGCGGCAACCACCGCCAGGTCGTCGGGCAACGCCCATAATCATCGTTATGTCAACCAACGCAGGCGACTGTCTCACTCTTTGACGGTAGGCCGCCGACTTCAACCCGCTCCCCGCAGTACGCCACTCTTGATCCGGTGTCACCTCGACGAGACGCTGTCAACCACGATTGCGTCTCAGGCATCCGCAATCCTCGGTGCCTGCGTCGAACCCGTCGCTCTCGATCGCCTGTCGTATTGCGGCGGCCACGGGCAGCTTGTGGGTGCCGTCGCCGAGCGCCATGAACGAACTGCGGAACGGGACGCCGTTCATGGTGCCAGCAACCTTGACCAGCCCGCGGGTTCCAAAGATGGTTGCGGAGTCGGGTAGCTGCACACAGGTCCAGGTGTCGCCTTCGCGAACTCGGCCCAGCGTCGCAATAAACATGATGTCGACGGGTCCCATCTCAGGTTTGAGCATTGCTCCTCCTTCGTAGCGAGGACTTTTCGGTGTTCGCAAGGCCATCACAGTGGCGTCAGTGGTTGAGACGACGATCAGTCCGCAAAGTGATCGGAACGAGATCCGACAATCACACTCCCCTCGCCCGTCATCCGCGCCAGGCTCGGTAGCGGTTCCAGCACTGGGTTCAACTCCACGGCCTCCTCAAACGGTGCTTCGCACTGTGTGCGGCAAAGGCCATGCCCGCGCTGACGGCGATCGAGCGCATTTCGGTGATTGGATTGTTGTCTCCTCGGTAGTGCGCCCGGCACCCGACACCCGTTGGAGGACGTTCCAACGAACCTCGTGTGACGGCTGTGACGGCGTCGTCACAGGCGTCACGACATCGGGTCAGTCCTTGTGCTCGTTGCGACCGGTCGCAAACTTCCAGGCCAGCGGGGTCAGCGCGCCGGCGAGGCAGAGCTTGATGCCGTCACCGATGAGGAACGGGTTGACGCCGTAGGCCATCGCGTTCGCATCACCATTGGCGACCGGGATGTTCAGCTCGTGGGCCAGCCACAGCGCGCCGAAAACGTAGATGATGCAAGTACCGGCGAGCATCGCCGGGATCGACGTGGCGATGTTACGGTCCTGACCTCGCTCGGCGAGGTAGCCGACGAGTGCAGCGGCGAGAACGAAGCCGAGCAGGTAACCAGCGGTCGTACCCGTTGCGGCGTTCCAGCCCTTACTGATGCTCGTGCCGGTCTTGTCGTTGGCGTACCAGGCAACGGGCATCACGATGCCGACGGCCCAGTAGACGAGTTGGCTGAGCCCGCCACGGCGCCAACCGAGCGCAGTGCCCGAGAGCAGCACGCCGAGTGTCTGGCCGGTGATCGGTACGGGAGTGAAGCTGAGGTTGATGCGCACCTGGGCGAGCAGCGCGGTGAAGATCGCGAATCCGACGACGAGAACAGCGTCACGGACGATTCGCATCGTGCGGTCGGTGGTCTGCGGGAGCAGATCGGCGAGGGTGCGGCGGGGGGTGACGAACGTCGAGGTCATGTGGTGCAAAGCCTTCGTGCGGTGGCGGGACATCGAGAACGTAGCGGCCGACGCCGACGCCAGCCCAACTGGCGGGTCCGGACCAGACGAGTGTGGCGGTGCGTACGATCGTGGTCATGGCCGCCGCGACTCCCTCCCCCACGCCGAACCCCGATGCGATGAAGTTCACCCTCGACACGAGGCTGCCCGCCTCGATCAACTTTGCGAACTCTGCGGCAGCCGCCGCTCACCCGTTCGCGGCCGAGGTCTTCGAGGCCGAGGGTGTGGCTGCGATCTTCGGTGTCAACGACTTCGTCACCATCACACGCGTGCCCGGCTCCGACTGGGGCCCGATCACGACTGCTGTCGTGCGGGCCGCTGCAGTCCATCTCTGAACCGGACGGCTGTCACGGGGCAGGTCAGAGCATCGACTGGACGCGCTCGATGCTGTCGGCTTCGGCCGCGGTCTTGTCCGGGCGGTAGCGCTTGACCCGCGCGAACCGCAGGGCCACACCACCCGGATAACGCGACGAGCGCTGGACGCCGTCTACGGCGATCTCGACGACGAGCTCGGGACGGATGTGCAGGATGTGTCCCTCGGTCCCGATGCCGATCTTCTGGAACGTCTCGGTCTGCCAGCGCAGCAGCTCGTCGGTCATCCCCTTGAACGTCTTGCCGACCATCACGAACGACTCGTCGTGCCCCCGCGCCGAGGTGGAGGTTGCTCAACCACCCGGTCCGGCGCCCATGACCCCACTCGGCGGCGAGGACGACGAGGTCGAGCGTGTGCACCGGCTTGACCTTGCGCCACGTCGCACCCCGCCGCCCGGCCTGATAGGTGGAACCGAGCGCCTTCACCATCACGCCCTCGTGGCCGGCAGCGATCGCCGCGGCCGCGAACCGCTCCCCCGCCTCGGGATCGACGGTGTCGAGCGTGGGCAGCAGGAGGCGAGGCGGAACCAACTCGGCCAACGCCGCCTTGCGCTCGTGCAGCGCAAGATCGATCAGCGACTGGCCGTCGGCCTGGAGCGCGTCGAAGAAGAACGGCCGCAGATGGGTCCCGGCGTTCATCGTGTCCTGGAACTTGAGCGGGTTGCCGTCCTCGTCCAGTCCGAGCGACTCGCCGTCGAGCACGAACTCCGTCGCGCTCAGGTCGAGCGCGGCGCGTACGATCTCCGGGACCCGTGCGCTGATCTCGTGGAGGCTGCGGGTGAAGACGCGCACGTCGTCACCACTGCGGTGTACCTGGATGCGCGCCCCGTCGAGCTTCCATTCGACGCTGGCCGGTCCGGTCTCGGCGAGTGCCTCTGTGACCGACGCAGCGGTCGAGGCCAGCATCGGTTGCACGCCGACGAGCGGCGTCAGACCGATCGCCTCGAGGTCGGCGCCGGTCAGGGCCAGCCGTGCGGTCTCGCCCAGATCGCCGGTGAGCATCGCGGCTCGGCGGACCGCATCGAGCGGCCTCCCGCTCGCCTTGGCGACGGCGTCGATGACCACGCCCTCGTTCGCGCCTTGGCGCATCTCACCGGTGAGGACTCGGTGGAGGAACCGTTGCTCGGCTTCGGTGGCGGACACGAACAACGCGCCGACCTGCGCCGCTCGTTCGCGCTGCGAGCCCGGCCCGGACAGCGCTGCCAGCGACGTCAGGGCGCGATCGACGTCCGGCACGGCCAACGTCGACTCGGTCGCCGGACTCGCTCGGACATCGGCGGTTGCCGCCAAGGCCGACCACCCGATGCCCAGGCGCCCCTGCCGAGGCGCGCCGAGCAGGAGCCCGACCGTGGTTTCGATCTCGCCGTCACCGCGATCTGGGCCGGCGATTCGACAGAACAGCTCGGCGAGAACGGCGACCTTCTCCGAACGCTTCGGCGTGGTGGTGACTCGGCTGGACGCCTCGACGACGTCGGAGAGCATCATCGCTGGATCATCTCGAGTTGGTCGCTGTTGCGTGGGCAGGACCACTTCGCTCGGTCTCGACGGTGGCGCCTGCACGCTCATCGGGATCCTTGCTCGGATCGTCGTCGAGTGCTCGAGCATCAGAGCGGGAGCGAGCGACCGCCAGCCGGATTCCGTGCTGGATCGCCCAGGCCAGAACGAGGATCATCGCGGCCACGACGCCGTCGAGCCACCAGTGGTTGGCGGTGATCGTGACGGACGCGATCGTGAAGAACGGGTGCAGCAGGGCAAGCCATCGCCACCGACTCGTGCTGATGACCACGACGGCGACGCCGACGAGCACCGACCAGCCGACGTGCAGCGACGGCATCGCGGCCAGCTCATTCGACACGCCACTGCCACCTCGGCCGTAGACCGACAGGTGGTACTTCAGCCCGGCATCGACGAAGCCGAGATCGGGGAGGAACCGCGGCGGTGCCATCGGGACCAATGCCTGGATGGTCAGGCAGCCGGCGATCGTCAGCGCAAACGTCGTCCGCACGCTGGAATAGCGGTCGCGGTGGCGCCAGAACAGCCAGATCAGCAACGCCCCGGCGGCGGGCACGTGCACGCCGCCGTAATAGATGTTGAGGAACTGCATGATCGGCTTGTTGTCGATGAAGACCTTCTGCAGCGAGACCTCGCTGGGCATGTGCAGATCCTGCTCCAGATCCCACAGGCGACGGGCGTTCTGGGTCGCGCCGACCGTCTTGGTGATTGCCAGCTGGCGGATGTACTGCCATGTGCCGTAGAGCAGCATGACGACAGCCAGTTCACGCCCGGTGGCGACGCTGATCCGCGCAGCTCGGTTGTCGACCCGCCACAGGGCGACCACGAGCACGATGAGCACCGCCGCGATCTCGAATGCGTACTCGTACGGCAGCCACATGCGCTGGCGATGGTACTGCCGGGGAGGACCGGCTCAGTCTCGCTTGGCGCCGCGATCGAGCGTCAGCGATGCCGAGTTCATGCAGTACCGCTGACCGCTCGGCGCGGGCCCGTCGTTGAACACGTGACCGAGGTGTCCACCGCACGCCCGACACACGACCTCGGTCCGGGTCATGAACATGCTCCGGTCCGACACGAGCGTCACGGCCTCGCGGGTCACCGGATCGGTGAAGCTCGGCCAGCCGGTGCCGGACTCGAATTTGGTGTCGGCGTCGAACAGCTCGGCGCGGCACCCTGCGCAGCGGTAGATGCCGTCGTCATGGCAGTCGAAGTACTCGCCGGAGAAGGCTCGCTCGGTGCCGGCTTTGCGCAGCACCGAGTACTGGGCCGGCGTCAGATCCCTGCGCCATTCCTCGTCACTCTTGACGACGGTCGGCCCCGGAATCGTGCTCTCGGGACGATTGCGTTTCATGGCGTGTCTGTGACCCCTCGTGCGATGTTTGTTACACGAGGAGTTCGATACCGATCACTCGTCCGGATGACCCCGTCGGTCAGGCATCCCGGCGGCTGAGCATGACCATCGCAACCAGGTACGACGCGACGATCCAGGCGAGGAAGACGAAGATGCCCTGGGTGGGCGTGAGCAGGTCCGGGTCGTAGCGCACCGAGAACATCGCCTGGCCGGCGTTGAACGGGGCCAGCCGACCGATGCGCACGTCCCAGGGTTCGGGAAAGGCCTGGGCGATCAGGGGCAGGATCAGCACGATCCCGAACAGCGCCGCGATGGCGCCCGGTGTGCGTCTCACGATCGTTCCGAGGGCGAGCCCGAACAGCGCGATGAGCGTGAGATACAACCCGGCGCCGAGGACGGCACGCAGGACTCCTGTCGCGCTGAGACTGGTCCCGAGACCGTCGCGGTCGAGCACGGCCTGGCCGACGAAGAAGGCGACGAAGACCGACACCATCCCGACCACGAGGCTGACCATCCCGAGCACGATCGTCTTCGCGGCCAGGAACACGGTGCGGTTGGGCACTGCGGCGAGCGACGTGCGGATCATCCCGGTTGTGTACTCGGAGCTCATCACGAGCACGCCGAGCACGCCCACGGCGAGCTGGGCGAGGACCACGCCGTTGAGCGAGCGTGCCGTTGGATCGAAGAGCAGACTGCGGATGCTGTCGCCGCGACGCTCGCGCCGATTCAGGTAGGCCCAGCAGAACAGGGTGCCGAGTCCGATGGTGAAGGCCGAGGTCAGGATCAGCGCCCAGACCGTCGAGCGGACCGACCGCAGCTTCGTCCACTCCGACACGAGCGCGGCGCGCAGCGCCGACTGCGTTGGCACGGCGTGGTTGGTGACGGCGAGCCGCTCGGTTCGGGCGGGCGTGGTGTGGGCGGTGTCGGCGATGCTCATGCTGCTTGTCCGTTCTGACTGCCGAGCATGCCGTGGTACTCGACGCTGTCTCCGGTGAGGCCGAAGAACACCTCTTCCAACGTGGCTCGTTGCTCGGTGAGTCCGTAGATCGCGATACCGGCGCCGAGCGCGAGATCACCGATCTCGATCGGCTTGAGGCCGCGGACCTGCTGGCTGTCGTCGACCTTCTGCACGGTCGCACCGGCGTCGGTCAGGATCGCCGCCAGTGCAGCCGGGTTCGACGACTGCACGGCGATCCAGTGCTCGCCCTGGGAGGTGAACTCGTCCACGGTTGCGTCGGCGATGAGCTTGCCCCTGCCGACGACGATCAACCGGTCCGCCGTCATCGCCATCTCGGTCATCAGATGGCTGGACACGAACACCGTGCGGCCCTCCGACGCCAGCTGGCGCAGCAGGGTTCGAATCCACACGATTCCTTCCGGGTCGAGGCCGTTGACCGGCTCGTCGAACATCAGTACCGCCGGATCACCGAGCAGCGCGCCGGCGATGCCGAGCCGCTGGCCCATGCCGAGCGAGAACGTACCGGCTCGCTTGCGGGCGACGTCGGCGAGGCCGACCTGCTCCAGCACGGTGGTGACTCGCCGGCGGCCGATGCCGTTGCTCTGCGCCAGGCACAGCAGGTGGTCGAACGCACGCCGGCCTCCATGGAGCGCCTTGGCGTCGAGGAGAGCACCGATCTCGTGCAGCGGGAACCTGTGATCGCGGTAGGACTTCCCGTCGACCAGTGCCGTCCCCCTGGTCGGGGCGTCGAGTCCGAGGATCATCCGCATCGTCGTCGTCTTGCCGGCACCGTTCGGTCCGAGGAAACCGGTCACGCATCCGGGTGTGATGTCGAACGTCAGATCGTCGACCGCCAGCGTGTCGCCGTACCGCTTCGTGAGCCCCTGCAATTCGATCATGCGCTGAGTCAACACCGTCGACATGTGAGCCTGGTAAGAGCCGCCCGTGGAACGGATCGGACGCTGGCTCAGCCCTGCTGGGCGTCGACCTGCTGAGCGCCGACCTGTTGGGCGTAGTCCAGGCCGCAGCTCTGATCGAGACCGAGCACCTGCATGAACCGTCCGAACGCGACGTACTTGCCGATGACCAGCGTCAACTCGACGATGTCGCCGGGGGTGAAGTGCGCGCCGAGTCGGGCGATGAAGGCGTCATCGATGTTCGCGGAGTCGAGGCTGAACCGCTCGGCGTATTCGATCGCGACCTTCTCGGTGTCGCTGAGATCGGTGCTGGTCGCGTAGGACTCGACCTGATCCAGCAACGCCTCGGTGATTCCGGCGGCGACGGCTGCGGGCGTACGCCACGCGAGGCAGACGGTGCAGGCATTGATCTGGGCGACCCGCATCCGCACCAGCTCGTGCACTCGCGGATCGAGCGTGCTTGCCGCGACTGCCGCATCCATGGCCCCGACGGCCTTGGCCAGTTCGGGACGCACCGTCGACAAGGCGTTGATGATGTCGAGTGTGCTGGTCTCGGGAAGTGCGATGCGTGCCATGGCGCCGATGGTACGCCGTCGCCCGGATCGATCCGGTAGCGGTCCGGGAGACCTGGTCGGTGAGGAGGTCACCGGATCACGAGGCCCTGTCACCGATGACCCAGGCCGCGTGTCACACTGAGCTTCATGGGGATGAACATCAGTAGGCGCGATCTGATCCGTTGGTCAGCGCTCGGCGCCGGCGTCGGACCGATGCTGGCCGTATTGAACGCGTGCTCGGGCTCCGCCGGTAGTGCGACCGGGGCGGCTCCGACGCTGGCGCTCCCGACGACGTCGCTCGCCCCCACGTCGACCCTTGCGACGTCGTCGGCCTCGTCGCCGTCGGTTGCGGTGACCTCGACCTCACCCGCGCCGCTCACCACCGCTGCGGTCGACCCGAGCCGCCCGTGGTGGATGCAGGGCAACTACGCGCCGATCGGCAACGAGACCGACACGATCGAACTCACGGTCATTGGATCGCTGCCGCCGGAGCTCTCTGGGATGTACGTGCGCAACGGATCGAACCCCTCATCGGGTGACTCGCCGCACTGGTTCTTCGGTGACGGGATGGTGCACGGCGTTCGGCTGTCGGGCGGCAAGGCGGTCGGTTACCGCAACCGATATGTGAGAACGAGCCTCTACGAGGCGCACGCCGGATTCGGCGAGGGACCTCCTGGGGGCGCGGCGAACCAGTCCAACGTGTCCGCGATCTGGCACGGCGGACGTCTGCTCACGAGCGGTGAGGTCGGCCTGCCATACGAATTGGACCCCACCGACCTGTCGACGGTCGGTGCTCACGACTTCGCCGGCAAGCTGGGCACAGCCTTCACGGCGCACCCGAAGATCGATCCTGTGACCGGCCGGATGCACTTCTTCGGCTACGGCTTCACCCCACCGTTCCTCACCTACCACATCGCCGAAGCGGACGGGTCGCTCGTCCACAGCGAGGTCGTCGAGACGCCACGGAGCACGATGATCCACGACTTCGCGATCACCGAATCCGACGCGATCTTCTGGGATCTTCCGGTCACGTTCGATCTCGACGCTGCCGTTGCGTACATCGCCGACCCGACATCCGCGGCGTTCCCCTACCGCTGGTCTCCAGAGGTCGGGGCGCGCGTCGGGGTGATGCCACTGACAGGCGGTGCGGCAGCGATCCAGTGGTTCGATCTCGACCCGTGCTTCGTGTTCCACGGCGTCAATGCCTTCCGTCGCGGCGACGAAGTGGTCGCCGACGTCTGTCGGCTCTCCTCGATGTTCTCCCCCGGCGATCTGCTCGGCGGCGATGCATCCCATCGGCGATGGACCTTCAACACTGCGACGGGCGCCGTCACCGACGACGTGCTCGCTGTCGACGACCCCGGCGACCTGCCCGGCCGGGACCCCCGACGCGTCGGTCGCGAACACCGCTACGGCTACCTCGTCAGCACCCGGGACAACCCGGACACGGTCGAGTTCGGTGGTCTCATCAAGCACGACTACACCGACAACAGCCGCCAGATCTGGGACCCCGGCCCCAGCCGGCATGCCGGCGAGTGGCTCTTCGTGCCGGCAGGCAGTGACCTCGCCGATGATGCCGGGTACCTGCTCACCTATGTGCACGACGAAGCGACCGGCATCAGCGAGTTGGTCGTCATCGATGCGAGCGCGGTCGAGCGCGGTCCGGTTGCCTCGGTCGCGCTCCCCCAACGTGTGCCGTACGGCTTTCACGCGACGTGGATCCCCGGCTGAGGTGTCCTCGAGTCGTCGAGGTCGTGCGCAGCTGATGGCCGCTCCGATCGAATCACCGCACACCGCATTGGTCCTGGGTGGCAACAGCGACATCGCCCACGCCGCGCTCGCCCGCCTTGCGGTGGACGGCCTCTGCCGCGTCGTGCTCGCCGTCCGCGACCCGGACGCGCTGCAGGCCCGTCTCGCCCGCTCACCACTGCCCATCGACGAGGTGACGGTCGAGGCATGGGACGCGCTCGATGCCGCTGCGCACCGACCCCTCGTGGAGCGAGCGGCCGAGACGCTCGGCGGAATCGACCTCGTGCTCTGCGCCGTCGGCAGCCTCGGTCACGGTGCAGGGATCGGAGCGAGGGGCCAGACCGTCGCCGACCTCATCGCCGCGAACTTCTCCGGACCCGCTGCGGCGCTGACCGAGGTCGCCCACCATCTGGTGCGACGCGGGTACGGGACGATCGTGGTGATCTCGTCAATCGCAGGTGTTCGGGCGCGTCGTTCGAACTACATCTACGGTTCGGCCAAGGCCGGACTCGACGCATTCGCCCAGGGCCTCGGCGACGCGGTGGCAGGCGATGGCGTTCGCGTCCACGTCGTGCGCCCGGGGTTCGTGACCAGCAAGATGACCGCCGGTCTGGCGCCGGCACCGTTTGCCACCGACACCGCAACGGTCGCCGAGTGCATCGCCGGCGTGGTGCGCTGTGGCTCGAGCCGCATCATCCACGTCCCGGCGCCGCTCGGGCCGTTGTTCGGGCTGCTCCGCGCGATGCCTCGTCCGGTCTGGCGGCGCATCGCTGGCGATCGCTGAACCTGTCCTGGCGATGAGTCGGAAAATTGTCAAGACTTCCTCTTGAGTCGACGAGTCGGTGTGCCGATGAATGGACATGGGTGCCACCTCGCCGTTCGATCTGCTCTCGATCACAGTCGCTATCGGCATCGCCTACGCGGCGATCGCCTGGCGGTTCTACGTCGTGCCGGCGCAACGTCGCCGGTCCGTCGTCGTCGAGCAGCGTCATCAGAGCGTGACCCGCGGCGCAACGGCGCGACCGGTCAGTGCAACGCAGCCGCTGAACGCCCGCGCGCACCTCACCCTCGTCCACAGCAGTTCGAACCGGCGCTGAGCGCGCACGCTCAGTCCGGGGTGCCGCAGGATCCGGCATGGCTGGCGATCGAGGTCGTCCGACGCGCCTCGCGCAGGAAGTTCTCGTCCAGTCCGTTGGTGCAGTAGCCGAAGCTGAGTCCCGACACGGGATCACCCCAGGCGATCTGCCCCTTGGCACCGTTGTGCCCCACGGTCAGCGGTGACACCGTGTGACCCATGCCGCGCAGGCTCGTCTTCCCGTCGGCGCCGGCCTGGACGAGACCGAGGGTGCGGTTGGCAGGCAGCCCCGTGAGGCGATCGGGCAGGCGGTTGCGGACATGGCCCTTGACGTCGTCGAGCACGCTCGGGTTCCACATGTCACCGGGGTTGTGCAACACGGCCTGGTAGTAGAGGGCGAGGTCGGCGGCGCGCATGACACCACCGCCGCCGGGCATACCGACCCGTTGGACATCGGGATCGTTGAAGCCCATCAGCGCCGCAGTGGTCACTTCGCCGAGCGCCAGTTCGCGGATGCCGAGCGCTGCCTCCAGCTCGTCAGGCGTCGCCGGCTCGCCGACCACGATCAGCTCAGCCGCACGGTGCGCCACGTTGCCGAGCACCCGCTCGAGGCCGGCAGGTGTGGTGACCCGCTCCTCGATCACATCACGGAAGTCCTGGCCCGTGACCCGGTCGATGATCTCGGCCAGCACCCAGTGCGCGGCCGAGGGGTGGTACTCGAACGTCGAACCGGGCTCCCAGTTCAAGCGCCACTTCTCGAAAGCCGCGACGCGTGTCTCGCTGCGGTCACCATCCAGCACCGACAGCGGCGCCATCGGGAAACCGGATGTGTGCAGCATGACCTGCTCGAGTGTGATCACGTCCTTACCGTTCGTCCCGAACTCCGGGATGTACTCCACGACGTGCTTGGACACGTCGATCAGGCCGTCACCGATGAGCGCCCAGATTGCGCCGGCGACGAACGCCTTGGTCGCCGAGTAGACGACGTAACGGGTGTCGTTGGTCGCGTCGCCGAAGGTCTCGAACGCGACGAGTTCGCCACGGTGAGCAATGGCCACCTGCGCAGACGGCAACAGCCCCGAGTCCACCTCGCGGTGCGCCCGTTCCAGCAGCCTCGTGACCGCATCCTGATCGATCCCCATCGTCGAACCCCCCTCGCTGATGTGCGTTGCATGTCTAGCCGGAAAGCCGACGTGGTGCGCACGCAGGCCGTGGGGTCGCTGCCAGACTCGACCCTGTGATCCTCGACGTGCAGTTCAACTCCGCGACCACCCCGTGGCCTGAGATGCGCGACGCCGTGCTGGCCGCCGAGGCCGCTGGCTACGGCGTCGCATGGGTCGTCGACCATGTCGCCGGCCAGGTCATGGGCGGGAACTCGATGTTGGAGTGCTGCACGCTCGTCGGTGCCCTCGCGGCCACGACGTCCACGATCGGCATCGGCACGCTCGTCGCGAATGTGTGGAACCGTCCGCTCGGGGTGCTCGCAGCCGCCGCAGCGACCGCACAGCAGATCGCTGGCGGACGATTCTGGCTCGGCGTCGGCGCCGGAGCCTCCCCCACGTCTGCGTACGGCGCCGAGCACGCCGCGCTCGGCATCGAGCTGAGCGACTCGATGGCGGTCCGCCAACACCGGGTCATCGAGTTCCTCGAGCTGGCCCGGACGATGTGGACGACTGGTCAGCTCAACGGTGTGAGCGGATTCCCGCAGGTCACCGACCGAATCCCGATCGTGATCGGCGTCAACAGCCTGGCGCTCGCGCGCATCGCCGCCACCGCGCTCGATGGCACCGTCGACGGCATCAACGTCCGATCCAACCATCCCCGTCTTGAGGCGATCATCGACGCCGCCCGTGAGGCACAACCGACAGGTCGCGCGCCCCTGGTCATCACGACATGGGCGCGCACGAGCGAAGCGATCCGAGATCCCGATTCCGAGCAACGCGCCGACTTCGCCCGGATCGGGATCGATCGACTGATCGTGGTGCAGTTCGAGCGCCCCGACCTCATGCTGCTCTGATCGGCCTGTGTGGCCTCGGAATGCTCAGCGAGCGCCGAGCAGGTCGACCACGAAGACGAGGGTCTCATTGGCCTTGATGACACCACCGGCACCCTGTGCGCCGTAGCCGAGGTGCGGCGGGATCGTGAGCCGGCGACGACCGCCGAGCTTCATCCCGACGACGCCCTGGTCCCAACCGCCGATGACCTGTCCGGCACCGAGCTTGAACTGGAACGTGCCGCTGCGGTCCCAGCTGGCATCGAACTGCTTGCCGGTGCTCCACGCGACGCCGACGTAGTGGACGTCGACGGCCATGCCCTTGGCGGCTTCGTGACCGTCGCCGACGATCAGGTCCTCGATGACCAACTCGGTCGGTGCGTCGCCCTCGGGAATGGTCACTTCTGGCTTGGTGGCTTCACTCATGGCCGACACGATATCGGCGCGCTCGTGGTGCGAGCCGGTCGACCAGCTACTGCGGTAGTGGTGCGACGTACGTGCCCTGCGCGGCGGCGACGGGCTTGTCCGGGTCGTCCGTCCAGGCGACGACGCTGCCGATCAGCGAGCGACGTCCGGCGTGGTGGAGCTCCGCGCGGGCGCGTAGGACCTCGCCGCGGGCCGGGCGCATGAACCGGATCGACATCTCGCTTGTCAACACCATCGGCACGATGCCCATCACCGTGAAGCATGCGTAGTAGAGCGCAGCGTCGCAGATGCCGAACACCGTCGGCCCGCTGATGATCCCGCCTGGGCGCAGGTTGGTGGCCGATGTCTCCATCTTCGCCACCGCCCAACGATCGCCCACGGCCTCGCAGCGATTGCTGTTCCCGCCGAACTCACTGCGCAGGAACTCGTTGATCTCCTCCGGCGTGACACGACTCATCGGGGTCACGTTACGGCCGGGCGCACCACCGGCTCGGATCGGCGCCTACTGTCTCGGGCATGGCGCTGCGCACGACCGGACTGTCCCACGACGAGACGCTGCAGGCGCTCGACGACCTCAAGGCTCACGATGTCCGCTGGCGCGAGGGCCGCGCGTTCACCCTGACGTACCACGGCGGCGACGACGTGGTGGCGCTCGCCGAGCAGGCGTATCAACGGTTCAGCACCGAGAACGCGCTGAACACCGAAGCGTTCCCCAGCCTGCGCACGATCCAGGCCGAGGTCGTCGACATCGCCCTCGGCTGGCTCGATGGGCCACCCGGGTCGGCGGGCTTCATGACGTCCGGCGGCACCGAGAGCATCCTCCTCGCTGTGAAGGGCTCGCGCGAGCGCGGGCGCAAGGAACGCAACATCACGACGCCGAACATTGTTCTGCCGACGAGCGCCCACGCAGCGTTCGAAAAGGGCTGCTACTACTTCGGCGTGGAGAGCCGGCGCATTTCGGTGCGTGACGACTGGCGCGCCGATCCGGACGCGATGGCCGACGCGGTCGACGACAACACGGTGTTGATCGTCGGGTCTGCGCCGCAGTACCCGCAGGGTGTCATCGACCCGATCGAGGCCATCGCCGCGATCGCGCTGGACCGTGGCATCTCCTGCCACGTCGACGCCTGCATGGGTGGCGTGATCCTGCCGTACCTCGCCCGCCTCGGTCACGCCGTGCCGCCGTGGAACTTCGCGGTCGACGGGGTGACAAGCATGTCCGTCGACCTCCACAAGTTCGGCTACACCGCCAAGGGCGCCTCCGTCATCGCCTACCGCACCAAGCAGCTGCGCGCCTACCAGACCTACGTCACCGACAACTGGCTCGGCGGCGTCTACGGATCGTCCGGCATCCTCGGCACGAAGTCCGGCGGCTCGATGGGTGCGGCCTGGGCGGTGATGAACTACCTCGGCGACGAGGGTTACCTGCGCCTCGCCGCATCCGCCCGTCGTGCCGCCGAGGAGCTCGTCGCCGGCGTGCAGGCCCGCAAGATGCTCTCGCTGCGCGCCCTGCCGGACACCTGCCTGGTCACGTTCGGCGCCGCCGAGGACTCGGGCCTCGACGTGTTCGCGGTCGCCGATGCGCTGTGGCGCCGCGGCTGGTTCGTCGACAAGCAGGGCCCGCCCGCGTCGCTCCACCTCACCGTCAACGCCGTCCACGACGGCAAGATCCCGGCGTTCCTCGCCGACCTGGACGCGTCCATCGCCGAAGTCATCGCGTCGGCGGCCGCCGACCCGGCGACGATGGGCAGCTACGGCACCGTCGAGTAGACCTCGCCAGAAACCGACTGGGTGTGCGATCGGCCGCTGCTCGCTCCGAATTGAAGACTGGGTGTGCGATCGGCCCGCAAGCGGGCCGTGTGAGCACCCACTTCGCCGGCGGTGCCGTTGCGACGGCGATCCGTTCTACGCTGCGTTCGTGGACGCCGGCTCAGGTCGGCACAGTCGTACCGGGAACAGGAGCATCGAGTGGACAATGGGATCACTGCACGGCTCGATGATTCGTTGGCCGAACTCCGCACGAACGGGCTGTTCAAACATGAGCGGGTGCTGCAGGGACCGCAGGGCGCGCATGTGCAGATCGGCGATGGCGACGGCGACCTGATCAACCTCTGCGCGAACAACTACCTCGGCCTCGCCAACCATCCGGCCGTCGTCGAGGCCGCACACGCTGCGGTCGACCGCTACGGATACGGGATGGCGTCGGTGCGGTTCATCTGCGGGACGCAGACACCGCACCGGGAGCTCGAAGCTCGGCTGAGCGACTTCCTCGGGATGCAGGACACGATCCTGTTCCCGTCGTGCTTCGACGCCAACGGCGGCCTGTTCGAGACGCTGCTCGACGAGCAGGACGCCGTGATCTCGGACTCGCTCAACCACGCCAGCATCATCGACGGCATCCGGCTGAGCAAGGCCAAGCGCCTCCGCTACGAGAACAACGACATGGCCGATCTCGAGCGGTGCCTGCAGGAATCCTCGGGGGCGAGATCGCGTCTGATCGCGACCGATGGTGTGTTCTCGATGGACGGAACCATCGCCGATCTCGCCGGGATCTGCGACCTCGCCGAGCGGTACGACGCAATGGTGATGGTCGACGACTCGCACGCGACCGGCTTCATGGGCGCGACCGGCCGGGGCACACACGAGCACTGCGGGGTCATGGGCCGCGTCGACATCCTCACCGGCACGCTCGGCAAAGCCCTCGGCGGCGCAAGCGGCGGCTATGTGTCGGCGAGCGCCAGTGTCGTCGGCTGGCTGCGTCAGCGGGCCCGGCCCTACCTGTTCTCGAACAGCGTCCCGCCGATCGTTGCCGCTGTCACCCTGCGCGTGCTCGAGCTCATCGCCGAGGATCCGTCTCTCCGCAGCGCCGTCCATGGCAACGCACGGCAATTCCGTGCCGGGCTCACAACGGCTGGTTTCACGATGCCCGACGGTGAGCACCCGATCATCCCGGTGATGTTCGGCGACGCGGCGCTCGCCTCACGGATGGCCGATGCACTCCTGCACCGAGGCATCTACGTGATCGGCTTCTCGTACCCGGTCGTCCCGATGGGCGCAGCCCGGATTCGCACCCAGATGTCGGCAGCGCTCACCGCCGCAGATCTCGACGCGGCGATCGCCGCCTTCACCGAGGTGGGCACGGATCTCGGCGTGATCGGCGCGATCGGAGCACGTAGCGGATGAAGGCACTCATCAAGGAACGGGCCGAACCGGGCATCTGGATGGGCGACCTCCCGGAGCCGACCATTGGGCCGAACGACGTCCTGATCAAGATCCGCAAGACCGCGATCTGCGGGACCGACATGCACATCTTCAACTGGGACGCATGGGCGCAACGTTCGATCACGGTGCCGATGGCCGTTGGCCACGAGTACTGCGGCACGATCGTCGAGATCGGCAGCGAGGTGCGTGGATTCGAGGTCGGTGACCGCGTTTCCGGCGAAGGCCACATCACGTGCGGGCACTGCCGCAACTGCCGCGCCGGCCGACGCCACCTCTGCCGCAACACCGTCGGTGTCGGTGTGAACCGTCAGGGTTGCTTCGCCGAATACCTCAGCCTGCCCGCCGTGAACGCGTTCAAGCTGCCCGACTCGATCGGCGACGACGTCGCGTCGATCCTCGACCCGTTGGGTAACGCCGTGCACACAGCGCTGGCGTTCGACATGGTCGGCGAGGATGTGCTCATCGCCGGCGCCGGCCCGATCGGCATCATGGCGGTCGCGGTCGCGCGATTCGTCGGTGCGCGCCACGTCGTCATCACCGACGTCAACGACTACCGCCTGTCACTCGCCGCGCAGATGGGCGCGACGCGCACGGTCAACGTCATGTCCCAGACCCTCGACGAGACGATGGCGGACCTCGGGATGCAGGAGGGCTTCGACGTCGGCTTGGAGATGAGCGGCAACCCGAGCGCGCTGCGCGAGATGCTGCGCACGATGCACCACGGCGGCAGCATCGCGATGCTGGGCATCCCGCCCGACGAGACGGCCATCGACTGGACACAAGTCATCTTCAAAGGCCTGTCGATCAAGGGCATCTACGGCCGGGAGATGTTCGAGACCTGGTACAAGATGGCGAGCCTGCTCCAGAGCGGCCTCGACGTCTCCCCCGTCATCACCCATCACCTCGGCATCGGCGACTACCTCGAGGGGTTCGAGACGATGGGCTCGGGCCGCTCCGGCAAGGTGATCCTCGACTGGTCCACGCTCTGACGCGTTGTGCTACACCCTGGCCATGGACCCGCTCCGCTTCGGCATCTTCCTCCCGCCCATGCACCGTACCGGTGTCAACCCGACGCTCGCCCTGCAGCGCGACCTGGAGCTGATCGAGCACCTCGACCGGCTCGGCTTCGACGAAGCGTGGATCGGCGAGCACCATTCCGGTGGCTCGGAGCTGATCGCCAGTCCCGAGGTGTTCATCGCCGCAGCGGCCGAGCGCACGACTCGGATCAAGCTCGGCACCGGCGTCAACTCGTTGCCGTACCACCACCCGTTCATCCTCGCCGACCGCATCGTGATGCTCGACCACCTGACGCGCGGGCGGATGATGTTCGGGGCTGGCCCCGGTCAGCTGACGAGTGACGCGGCGATGCTCGGCATCGACCCGATGCAACAGCGGCCGCGCATGGAGCAGGCCTTCGACGTGATCATGCGTCTGTTCCGCGGCGAGACCGTCACCGAGCACACCGATTGGTTCGTGTGCAACGAGGCGGTCTTGCAGATGAAGCCGTACAGCGACTTCGACATCGTCGTTGCGTCGTCGGTGTCCCCCGCTGGCTCGAAGCTGGCCGGACGGTACGGCACCGGGCTCCTGTCGATCGCGGCCACCGAGCCGGCGGCCTTCCAGGTCATCGACTACAACTACACCGTCTGGCAGGAAGAGGCCGAACTCCACGGGCACATTGCGCCGCGTCACACGTGGCGGATGATGGGCCCGATGCACATCGCCGAGACGCTGGAGCAGGCCAAGGCCAACTGCCGCTACGGGCTGCAGTGGGTGTTCGACTACATCGCCCACATCATCCCGACCGGCGACCCGAGTGCACCCCCGCCGCCCAGTGATCTCGACGATTTCGTCGACTACGTGAACGAGACCGGGCGGATGGTGATCGGTACGCCCGAGATGGCCATCGCCCAGATCGAGCGCCTGCAGGAGAAGTCCGGTGGCTTCGGCACCTACCTGTTCCTCGGCGCCGACCTCGCCGATGTCGGGCCGACCAAGCGCAGCTACGAATTGTTCGCCGAACAGGTCATGCCGCATTTCACCGGGCAGCTCGCTCCGGTGCAGACGAGCTACGACCTGATCCGCAACGCCGGTTCACGGTGGGTCGACTCCACCCTCGGCGCCCAGCTCACCGCCATTGCCGACTACGAGGCCGAACGCTCGTCGCGCTGACCCGGTCCGGCGGCTGCGGCAATCAACCGGGATGCGGGAAAGTCTGCCGAGGTCCTCGGAGTGTGGTTAGCGTGAGCATCGCCGCTACACCCACGCGGGAGAGTCTTGGTCGACAACGTCGTCGGCCGGGCGCCGAAGGAGCAACCACCCCGGAACCTCTCAGGCACCATGGACCGTGTGGGCAGGCAACGCTGGAAAGCAGGTGCGTGCACCTCGCCGAAGGGGAAAACCGTGGTGTGCGCTGACCCAGCGGACGCACCGGTGAAGCTCTCAGGCTCCGTGACAGCGGGGGTATCGATCCCCTGACGCGTCCCGGAGCACCATGCAGCCACGTCCCACCCTCGCCGAGTTGACCGAGTCCGACGAGTTCGTCCGGCGCCACATCGGCCCGGACTCGTCCGACCGACAACACATGCTCGACACGCTCGGGTTGAGCACCGTCGACGAACTACTCGATGCCACCGTGCCCGCAGTGATCCGGATGACCGAACGGCTGGACCTCGACGGTTCTGTCACCGAGACCGAGGCGCTGAGCGAGTTGCGTGCGCTCGCCGAACAGAACGTACTGACCACAAGCCTGATCGGGCTCGGCTACCACGGCACCATCACGCCGCCGGTGATCCTGCGCAACGTGCTCGAGAACCCGGCCTGGTACACCGCGTACACGCCCTACCAGCCCGAGATCAGCCAGGGTCGGCTGGAGGCGATCCTCAACTTCCAGACGATGGTCGCCGACCTCACCGGATTCTCGCTCGCCAACGCATCGCTGCTCGACGAGGCCACTGCTGCCGCCGAGGCGATGACCATGATCCGCCGGCTGACCAAACACGCCGGATCGTCATTCTTCGTGCATGCCGACACGCATCCCCAGACGATCGCTGTTCTCGCCACTCGGGCCCGGCCGGTGGGCATCGAGCTCGTCATCGGCGCCACCGCGGACTTCGATCCGGCGTCGTGCTTCGGCGCGCTGATCTCCTGGCCCGGGTCGAGCGGCGAGCTGCACGACCACGCTGCGCTGATCGCCGCCGCGCACGAGGCCGGCGCGCTCGTCGCGGCTGCCACGGACCTCCTCGCCTGTGTGTTGATGACCCCGCCTGGCCACGCCGGGGTCGACATCGCGATCGGCCTCGCCCAGCGTTTCGGCGTCCCGATGGGTTTCGGCGGACCGCACGCGGCGTTCATCGCGACGCAGGAATCCCACGCCCGTGCCCTGCCCGGGCGCCTCGTCGGCGTCAGCACCGACACCGCCGGCCGACCCGCGTTGCGGCTCGCCCTGCAGACCCGCGAGCAGCACATCCGCCGTGAGAAGGCGACCTCCAACATCTGCACCGCACAGGTCCTGCTCGCCAACATCGCCGGGCTGTACGCCGCGTGGCACGGACCCGACGGGTTGCGGCGCATCGCCGAGCGAGTCCAGCGGCTGACGTCGATCGCCGTCTCCGGGCTGCGGTCGGCCGGCATCGGCGTGCTCAACGACACCTGGTTCGATACCGTTCGCTGCGCCGTCGACGACGCCTCGGATGCCATTGCCACCGCCCACGCCGCTGGCCTTGCCCTGCGAACTGTCGACGCAACGACGGTCGGGTTCACGTTCGACGAGACCACCACGCTGGCGACCGTGCAGCAGCTGTGCGACCTGCTCGCCGGCGCGTCCGTCGAGCTGAGCGTCGACGCCGCCGATGGCATCCCCGCTGCCCGCCGGCGCACCGACGAGATCCTGACCCACAGCGTCTTCAACCGCTACCACAGCGAGCACGAGATGCTGCGCTACCTGCGCCGGCTCAGCGACAAGGATCTTGCACTGGATCGCACGATGATCCCGCTCGGCTCGTGCACGATGAAGCTCAATGCGACTGCCGAGATGATGCCGATCACCTGGCCCGAGTTCGCGAACGTCCACCCGTACGCCGACCCGGCCGACACGATCGGCTACCGGACCATGATCAGCCAGCTCGAGGCGATGCTGGTCGCGATCACCGGCTACGACGCCGTCAGCCTGCAGCCCAACGCCGGAAGCCAGGGAGAGTTCGCCGGCCTGCTTGCGATCCGCCGCTACCACGACAGCCGCAGCGACACCCAGCGCAGGGTCTGCCTCATCCCGTCGAGCGCGCATGGAACGAACGCGGCCAGTGCGGTCATGGCCGGGATGCGCGTCGTCGTGGTGGCCTGCGACGATCACGGCAACGTCGACCTCGACGACCTGACCCGCAAGATCGCCGCCGCCGGCGAGCAGCTCGCCGCGATCATGGTGACCTACCCGTCGACCCACGGCGTGTTCGAGGAAGCCATCGGCGACATCTGCGCAATGGTGCACGACGGCGGCGGGCAGGTCTACGTCGACGGTGCCAACCTCAACGCCGTCGTCGGCCTGGCCCAGCCCGGCCGGTTCGGTGCCGACGTCAGCCATCTCAACCTGCACAAGACGTTCTGCATCCCCCACGGTGGCGGTGGCCCCGGTGTCGGCCCGGTCGCCGTCCGCAGCCACCTCGCGCCGTTCCTGCCCGGCGATCCATCGGCCGCCGGTCGAGCAGCCGACGGTGCCGTCTCAGCGGCTGCGTTCGGCTCGGCAGGCATCTTGCCGATCTCGTGGATGTACATCCGGATGATGGGTGCCGAGGGCCTGCGCGACGCGACGGCCACTGCGATCCTGAGCGCCAACTACATCTCGGCTCGGCTCGAGCACGCCTTCCCGACGCTGTACCGCGGCGAGCACGGCTACGTCGCCCATGAGTGCATCCTCGATCTGCGCGGCATCACCAAGGACACCGGCGTCTCGGTCGACGACGTCGCCAAGCGGCTGATGGACTACGGCTTCCACGCCCCGACGATGAGCTTCCCGGTCACCGGCACGCTGATGGTCGAGCCGACCGAGAGCGAGACATTGCGCGAGATCGACCGTTTCTGCGATGCGATGCTCGCGATCCGCGCTGAGATCGACCGGGTTGCCAGTGGCGAGTGGGCGATCTCCGACAGCCCTCTGCGGAATGCTCCGCATACGGCCGAGGATCTGCTCGGCGACTGGGACCGGCCCTACTCACGCGAAGTGGGGGCGTATCCGCTGGCTGGTCTGCGCGCGTCGAAGTACTTCCCGCCGGTGTCGCGTATCGATGCGGCGTATGGGGATCGCAACCTGATCTGCTCCTGTGAACCACTGGAGGCCTACGCCGACTCGGTCGCGTGAGGCTGGGTTACCCTGGCCCGATGAGCGACACCACTCCCCCTGCCGACGGCCTGCCTGGGATCGGCGACCTGTTCGCGATGCTCGGTCTCGGCAACCCGCTGGCCTCGGTCGGCAAGAGCGTCGAACAGTTCAAGCGCGGCGTGAACGACTTCCTCGTCGCGGTCGAGACGTTCAACGAGACGATGCAGACCATCAACGGGGTCGCTGCCCGGGTGAGCAGCCTGCTCGACGATGTCGAGGCACCGATCCGCGCCGCCGTACCGCCGCTGACCCGGACCATCACGACAGCTGACGCACTGATCCAGCAGATCAGCGGACCGATCGAACAGGTCGCGCCGGGCATCGCCCGCCTCGCCGACACGCTCTCGTCGCCGGTGTTGACGGCGTTGCCCAACGAGCTCGGTCAGTTCCTCGAGACCATCAGCGATCTCGGCCGTCGACTCCAGCCGCTGTCGCAGATGGCCGAGAGCGCCGGCGGCCTCTTCGGCGGATTCACCAATCCCCTCGCGTCGATGTTCGGTGGTGGCCGCTCGACTGGCGCCGCAGCACCCACGGCGGTCCCCATGCCGCCCGCCCCGCCGCCAGTTCCGGCTGCAAACGCCGAGGCCGCCGCGAAGAATGCAGCCCCACGCAAGCCCGCTGCTTCGAAGCAGACGGCTGCACCGACAGGCGCCGCGAAAGCCGCCGCGAAGGGCGCCGCGCCGAAACAGGGGTCGACATCGAAGGGCGCCGCACCGAGGAAGATCGCCCCGAAACCGCGAGTCAAGCGCGCCTGAGCCGTTCCCTCGGTGGAACCCTGTTGGATTCGCCTCCTCAGGGGCGGCGAATGCGTCAGCGTTGCCGGCCGATCCACGGACCCTGTTGGATTCGCCCCCTCAGGGGCGGCGAATGCGTCAGGGTTGCCCGCAGACGCCGCAGACGCCACAGACGCCGCCGCCGGCGCTGCGGCGGCGCTACTGCTTCTTGGCGACAAAGGGGGTCGCGACGACGTTGCCTTCCAGCATCGAACCGCGAACATCGATGGCGACGACCGTTCCGACCTCGGTCTTCGGAGGCAGGAACGCCAGCGCGATGCCGTGACCGAGCACGGGTGAGAAGTTGCCGCTCGTCAGTACGCCGACGACCTCGCCGTCGACGAGGACGTTGCAACCTTCTCGGGGCGGTCGGCGCCCGGACGTGGCGATGCCCGTCAGCAACCGGTCCACACCCCGGGCTTGTTCGACTTCGAGGGCGGCGCGTCCACGGAAATCGCCCTTGGTCCACGCCACGACCCAGCCGAGGCCGGCCTGCAAGGGCGTGATGCCTGCGCCGAGCTCATGACCGTGCAGCGGCAGTCCGGCCTCCAGGCGCAGCGTGTCGCGCGCCCCGAGGCCCGCTGGCACGATGCCGACGCCGAGGAGTGCACGCCACAGCGCCGGCGCAGTGTCGGCGGGGACTGCGATCTCGACGCCGTCCTCGCCGGTGTAACCGGTCCCGGCCACGACGCACGGCGTACCGTTCCAGTCGAGCCTGGCGACGTGGAAGCGCTTCACCGCAGCAGCATCGGCGAAGATCTCCGCCAGTTGCCGGCGGGCCGTTGGACCCTGCACCGCGATGACGGCGCGGGCATGGGTTGTCTCCTGGCCGCCGATGGCGTTGCGAACGCGATCGGTGTTGGAGGCGTTCGGCATGACGTCGAACGTCTCCTCGTCCAGCCACCAGACGATGATGTCGTCGAGCACCGAACCGTCGGCCTCGTCGAGCAGATGGGTGTATTGGGCCCGGCCGGGTGCGACTTTGCCGAGGTCGTTCGTGAATGCCCACTGCAGCCGCTCGAGCGCGTCTGGTCCGGTGACCTGCACCGTGCCGAGATGGGAGACGTCGAAGGCGACCGCACCGCTGCGACACACCATGTGCTCGTCCAGCGTGCCGCCCGGATACGACAGCGGCATGTCCCAGCCGCCGAACGGGACCATCTTGGCCCCCAGCACGCGGTGCTCGGCGTCGAGCGGCGAGACGTAGATCTCGTCGTCCACCGTCACACCGCTGCGGAGACAGCGTCTCCAGGCGCAGCAACGGGCAGATCGAGTTGCTCGTCGATGTGGGCCTTGACGGCGGCGACGGCGAGGACGTTCAGCACGCCTTGGCCCTTCTTGACGACATCGATCCACTGGTCACCCTCGCACAGCACCACGGAGCTGCCACTGATCACGATGTGCGCCGACGCGATGTCGGTCTCGATGTGCTCGCGCAGATAGCTGAACACCTCGCGCACGGCCTCGAGCTTGATCCCGGCGTCGAGCAGATTCTTGATCACCCGCAGTTCGAGCAGGTCGCGGTATGAGTACTCGCGGCGGCTGCCGCTGCCGGCGGCGTCACCCAGCGACGGTCGGACCAGGCCGGTGCGCGTCCAGTAGTCGAGCTGGCGGTAGGTGATACCGACGATGCCGGCCGTCTTGGTCCCGCTGAAACCTGCGTCACTCATTGCTGCCTCCGTGCCCACCGATGACACGGGCGTAGTTACGCCCGTGTGAGGGGGTCACGCTACGCTGCTGCGCGCGCGCCGTCAACGGGTCAGCTGGAGAAATCGTCCGGGTTGATGCTGTCGATGAAGTCGCGGAACTCATCGAGGATCGCGTCCTCTTCCGCATCGTCGTCGAGGACAGCGGCGACAGCGACGTCCTGGCCGACGGCGTCGAGCAGTTCCTCTGTGGCGAAGATGTCGGCGCCCGTGCGCACGGCCAGGGCCAGGGCATCCGACGGGCGGCTGGACACGGTGCGCGGCCCGGCCGGGGTCTGCAACGAGAGCTCGGCGTAGTAGGTGTGCTCGCGGATCTCGGTGATGAGCACCCGCTGGAGCGTGACGCCGACGGTGCCGAGCACCTCGACGAACAGATCGTGCGTCATCGGCCGTGGCGAGACCACACCCTCGAGTGCGAAGTGGATCGCCGACGCCTCGGGGGCGCCGATCATGATCGGCAGGACGCGCTTGCGACCCTCCTGCTCGCGCAGCACCAGGACAGGCGTGTTGTCGGGCACTTCGACCCGAACACCGACCAACTCCATCGCAACGTCCACGAGAGCGATGGTACCTGTCTGCCTGCGACGAGTGGTAGCCGCCGACACGGAAATCTCCGAAGGGCTCAGCCACCCTCGTAGTGGTGGCGCAGGATCGAGTCCAACAACGCGGTGCGCAGCAGTCCACCGAGGTCGCCCAGCTCGCTGAGCGTGGCCAACGCCGACTGACGCGCCTGCGGGTTGCGCTGACGCAGCAGCGGCATGATGCGCTGTTCGAAGAGCGCAGCCTCGCGATCGGCGGCCTGGCGCCAGGTGCGCAAGTGGCGGGCGTCGATGCCATTGGCGAGGAAACGCGCTGCGACGGTCGCGATCGCGAGGGCTTCTGGAGCGTACGTCGCATCGCGGCCGGCGCCCCGGCCGACGACGAGGCCGAACGACTCGAGTTCGGCCAGCTGCTCGTGGGTGATCCCCGCCGCACTGCAGAGCTCGTCGCGGTCATACGGCAGACCACGGTCTGCGCCATCGTCGCGCTTCGGAACCGTCGGTGCCGGCTCGGGGACCGGAGCCACGATGGCCGCGACCACTGGACCGGTGGCGACCTCGATCGGTAGCTCGATCAGTGCAGCGACGACGCCCGTCGATGCCGACCCTCGCCCCGCCGTACGCGGGCCCGACGACAACGTCTGCGGCACCGGCGGCTCGGGGCTGTCAGCGGCGGCTGCCGCAACGGCCGTCGGCTCGACGGCCGTCGACACGGGTCCGGAGCCGGGGAGCGAGACTGCGGCGGGCAGGGCCGGGATCATCGGCACCGCTGTAGTGACCGGTGATGATACCGAACGGGTGTCACCGGGGTTGATCGCCCGACCACCGGCCCACTCGGGGCCTCCATCTGTGCGACGGAAGACGCTGTCGCGCCCGGCGGCCTCCGGTGCGGCAACGGTGGCCGCCGCCGATGCGACCGAGCCGTTCGACCGGCGCGAGTCGGCCGCTACCGACGTCGCTGGCGAACCCTTCGTAGCCGTGTCGACGTTGCGGATGCCGCGCGGTGGGGTGCGTGCCCCGGTGTTGTCGCCCTGGATACCGCCGGACTCGATCCGGTCACGGATCACCTTGAGCGGCAGGAAGTTCTCGCGCTGCTCGTGGAGGATCGCGCGCAGTAGGTCGACGTCGTTGTCATAGAACTTGCGGTAGCCGGATGGTGTCCGTTCCGGCTCGATCAGGCCCTGGCTCTCGAGGAACCGGATCTTGGAGATGGTGACGTCCGGGAAGTCCTCGAGCAGCAGACCGAGCACCTCGCCGATCGACAGGTATCGATGGTCGGGCACTTCGGCTACTGAGCCCGCTCGAAGAAGACCAGCCGGAACTTGCCGACCTGCAGCTCGTCGCCTTGGCGAAGTGGCGCCTCGTCGATGCGCTGCTGGTTAACGTACGTTCCGTTCAGCGACCCGGAGTCACGGGCCACGTATCCGGTGGCTGTGCGTTCCACGTCGGCGTGCCGGCGCGAGACGGTGATGTCGTCGAGCATGATCTCGCTGTCGGGATGCCGGCCGAGGCGGGTCAGCGGATCGGAGAGCACGAAGGTCTCCCCCGCCTGTGAGCCGCTACGCACGATCAGTACGCCGCCCTCGCTGGGCAGCTGATTCAGGTCGACCTGGACGTCGTCGGCCGGGCCCGATGCGTCCAGCAGCGGATCCACTTTGGCGAGCGAGATCGTGTGGTCGGCTTGCAGATCGAGCGGGGAACCGCAGGCCGAGCAGAACAGCGACTCGGGCGGGTTGCGGTGGCCGCACTTGTTACAGAAGGTGTATGCCACGTCGCGCTATCCCTCGGTCAGGGCCCGGTACGCGACGGAGTCGAGCAACTGGTCCAACTCGGTCGGGCTCGACGGTTCGATCACGCACAGCCAGCCCGCGCCGTACGGGTCGCTGTTGACGGCGGCCGGGTCGGCCGCCAAGGCCTCGTTGACGGCCGTGACGACGCCCGAGACCGGCGCGTAGATGTCGGACACCGACTTGGTGCTCTCGACCTCGCTGAAGCTGTCACCGGCCGAGATCGTGGTGCCGACGGACGGGACTTGGACGAACACGACATCGCCGAGCGCATCCTGGGCGTAATCGGTGATGCCGATCCTCACCGATCCGTCGACCCGTTGGATCCATTCGTGATCGGTGGAGTACAGCAGATCGTCGGGCACGTTCATGGGCACCACGGTAGCCAACTTGCGAGGCAGGTCGGAACAGGAACGATCAGAAGCCCGCAAAGACGTGAAGGTGTGGTAGAGGATGAGGCATCGGCCTTGTCCCTCGACACGCTGGCGCGACCCAATCAGCGCAGCAATTGGCGGATCCGGCGCGAGTACTCCTGGGCCAGACGACGTGCTTCGAGGTCAGACGATGCTTCGGCCCAGACGTGCGTCACAGGCTCCTCCGGGTCCGGAAGAGCCAGCACCCACCCATCGCCGTGCACGACCTTGACGCCGTCGACGAGCACGACCTCGCGTCCGGCCATCTCGACCAGGCTGCGCATGACAAGACCCTTCTGCTCCCACGGGGTGATGACCTGCTCATGGGTGAGGTGCACCTTCGGCAATGCGTCGACCACCTCGGCCAGCGAACGATCATGCCGGGCGAGCAGGTCCATGACCTTCAACAGCGCGCCCGCCGCGTCGAACGCAGGGAGGAACCCGGGCAGGATGTAGCCACCGGCACCGTCGGACGCAAAACCGACGGCCGGGTCGTTCGCGGCGGCCATCAGCGCAGCGATCGAGATCTTGGTCTGGATGACCTCGACGCCATGGGCAGCCGCGATGGTCGTGGCTTGCTGAGTGATGCTCACCGGCAGTGCGATGGTGTCGCCGAGCAGGTGGTCACAGACGAGGTCGACGAAGGCCAGCAAGGCGTCGGTGTGGCTGAGCACCCGGCCCTCGTTGTCGATGAGTGTCAGCCGCTCGCCGTCAGCATCGAGGATCGCGCCGAGGTGTGCGCCGGACGCCTTGACCAGTCCGGCGACGCGTACGGCGGCGGCCTCGGCGTTGAAGTTCACCCGGGCCGACGTCGACACATACGGATTCACTGCGAGGACGTCGGCGCCGAGCTTGCCGAGCAGTGTGGGCATCACCAGCGAGGTCGCTCCGAAGCTGTAGTCGACGACGAGTTTGAACTTGTACTTGCGGATGGCTTCGGCCTCGACCGTGGCCTCGAGCGCGACCGTGTACTCCTCCAGCGCTCGCGGTGGGATGGCGATGTCGCCGACCTCCTCGGCGAGCACGCGGCGAAAGTCCTCGCGCTGGAACAGGCGCTCGATCTTGCGCTGCCCGTCCTCGCTGATGTCGGTGCCCTCGGTGTCGAAGAAGCGAACCATGATGCGCGACGGGTCGTCGTTGTGCAGGCGAACGGTGAGTCCGGCGAGTACCCGGGGGGTGCGGGTCAGGAACCGGGTCACTGGCACGCTCGCGACCTCGAGGTCCAAGACGTCGACGCCTGCGGCGTTGAGGCCGGCCATCATCGCTCGTTTGAGCATGCGTGCCGCGCGGCTCGAGTCACGTGAGGTGACGACGGTGCTGCCCTTCTTCAACGACGTGCCGTGGGCCATCGCCAGCTTGACAGCGAGTTCCGGTGTGACGTCGACGTTGGCCAGCCCCGTCACGCCCTCACGGCCGAACAGACTGCGTGAACCCTTGCTCTCCCACACGATGCTGGTGTTGACGACTGCGCCGTCCTCGACGGTCTTGAACGGGTAGACCTTGACATCGCCGGACAGGACCGCGCCACTACCGATGAAGACCGAGTCGCCGAGGACGACACCTTCGTCGATGCGCACGTTCGAGCGGATGCTGCAGGCCCGGCCGATGATCGCACCGCGCAGGCGGGCGCCGCTGCCGACGTACACGTTGTCGTGCACCACTGTCCGTTCGATGTGGACGTCTGCGAGGAGGCGGACGTTCGAGCCGAGCACCGTGTACTCGCCCAACATGCAACCCGCCTCGACCTTGCAGCCTGGTCCGATGACCGCCGGCCCGGTGATGACAGCGTCCGGGGAGACCTCGGCGCCCTCGCCCAGCCAGATGCCGTCGTTGACCCGGAAGCCAGGAATCTCGAGTTGGACCTTCTGGTCGAGGACATCCTTGTGCGAGCCGAGGTAGGCCTCGAGCGTGCCGACGTCTTCCCAGTAGCCCTCGGCGATGGCGCCGTACAGCGGGAGCCCCTCGGCGAGCAGCGCCGGGAAGACCTCGCTGCTGAAATCGACCGAGCGGCCCTCCGGGATGAACTCGAAGATCTTCGGCTCGAGCACGTAGATGCCGGTGTTGATGGTGTCGCTGAAGACCTGCCCCCACGTCGGCTTCTCGAGGAAGCGTTCGATGGTGCCGTCTTCGCGGGTGATGACGATCCCGAAGTCCAGCGGGTTCTCGACCGGTGTCAGGCCGATCGTCGCGACCGCGTTGTGCTCATCATGAAAACGAACGATGGCGCCGAGGTCGATGTCGGTCATCACGTCGCCGGAGATCACGAGGAAGCGTTCGTCGAGCAGGGCCCGGGCGTTGCCGACGCTGCCGGCGGTCCCGAGTGGCGTGGCCTCGTGGGCGTAGTGCATCTTCACGCCGAACTCGCTGCCGTCGCCGAAGTAGGTCTTGATCGCGTTGGCGAGGAAGGCAACGGTCACCACGATCTCGTCGAAGCCGTGGGTGCGGAGCAGGTTGATGACGTGCTCCATCATCGGCACGTTGGCGATCGGCAGCATCGGCTTGGGCGCGTTCGAGGTCAGCGGACGCAGGCGGGTGCCCTCGCCCCCGGCCATGATCACGGCCTTCACGACCCGGCTCGCTTCGTGCTGTGGTGGCTCTCGGTGGAGCTCATGTTCCGACCCCTTTGGTCGCTCGTTCGGTCCGGCCGTCGCGCAAATTCCTGCGCAGGACCGGGATGTAGGTGATGGCGGTGTAGTAACTGAGCATGATGCCGGGGATCCCGACGAGCCAGGCGGCGACATTGAACGGCACGCGCAGCCACAGGTCCGACGACCCGACCAGCATCCCTGGGAGCGCGAACATGAGCAGGAACGTCGCCAACTTCCCCCAGTAGGTGACGTCGAATCGCTTCATACCTGCGACGGTGGCGATCAGGACGGTCCCGCCGAACAGCGCTTCGCGTACGAGTACCAGGACGTAGAACCAGACCGGGCCGGCCTTGTCGACGATCATCCCGCCGAGGGCGACGATGAACATCAAACGATCCGCCGTTGGATCGAGGACCTTGCCGAGATCGCTGATCTGGTTGTAGTGCCGGGCGATGTAGCCGTCGATCCAGTCCGTCGCGCCGAGGCCGCCGAGCAACCAGGCGGCGCCGGCGCGGTTGTCGCGCCCGAACAGCAGATAGAGGAACAGTGGGATGCACGCCAGACGGACGAGCGACATCACGTTCGGCACGGTCAGGATGCGGCTCGTGTCGCCGACCGGTGGCGCGTCGACGGCCGCTGCTTCTGGTCGCGGCTTGGGCATCACGGGGTCAGCGTACAACCACCTAAGGTCTGGTCATGGGAACCCAAGAGCGCCGATGACCACGATTTTCACTCGCATCATCGAAGGCGAGATCCCCGGCACGTTCGTGCACCGTGACGATCTCTGCGTGGTGTTCATGTCGATCAATCCGATGGCCACCGGCCACGCCCTCGTGGTGCCGACCGAGGAGGTCGACCACTGGATCGACTGCTCACCCGAACTCGCCGCGCACCTCTTCGCCGTCAGTCACCGGGTCGCCAAGGCCCAAGAGATCGCGTTCGGGTGCGAACGCGTCGGACTGATCATCGCCGGATACGAGGTGCCGCATGCGCACATCCATCTCATCCCGACGCAGAGCATGAGTCAGCTCTCGTTCGCGAACGCCGCCACATCGGTCGACCTCGACGCGCTGACGGCTGCGGCCGCGAAGATATCTGTGGCGCTCGCCACGTTCTGAGCGTCAGACCGGATCAGCCGGTGAGACCGGCATCGACGGCGAAAGCCTGGTGGTGCGCTGCGACGTCGTGTACGCGGACCATCGCGGCGCCGTGGTGCGCGGCGTAGAGGTGCGCAGCGACGCTGCCGACATCGCGGTCGGCCGCCGCATCGAGCCCGGCCAGCTGCTGGATGGTCCGCTTGCGCGATGCCCCGATCAGCACCGGGAAACGATCCGTGAGGGGCAGCGCTCGAAACAGGGCCAGGTTGTGGTCCAACGTCTTGCCGAAGCCGATCCCCGGATCGAGCATCACACTCGGCACACCAGCCACCAACGCGAGGCCTGCCTGCGCTGACATCCACCCGACGACCTCGGCCACGACGTCGTCGTAGTGGGGATCGATCTGCATGTCGGCGGGGGTACCGCGCATGTGCATGACCACCACAGGAATTCCGGCCTCGGCGCAGATCGCGATCATCGCCGGGTCACGCAATCCGCCCACGTCGTTGACGATGTGCGCTCCGGCGGCGACTGCGGCAGCCGCGACCTCGGGCTTGCGGGTGTCCACGCTGATCACCACCTCGCCGTCAGCGGCGATCTGCTCGATGACCGGCAGCGTACGCGCGAGCTCGACGTCGAGCGGGACCAGATCTGCGCCGGGACGCGTCGACTCGCCACCGATGTCGACGACGAACGCGCCATCGCTCACGAGCCGACGGGCGTGAGCGACCGCCGATTCGGTGGTCGCGTACAGGCCACCGTCGCTGAACGAGTCCGGCGTGGTGTTGACGACACCCATCAGCTCGCAGCCCTGCCAGGAGAGGATCCAGGTCCCGTCGTCGTGCCGGACGGCCCCCGGCACGGGTCGCCGCGACGACAACGACCAGGTCTGCCGCCACGGCGAGGGCGGGGTCTCGGAGGTCTGCATCCGTCGGACGCTACTGTCGACGGCGTGCCTGCGAGATCGGTGAACCCGGGTTTTCGCTGTCCGAACTGTCGGGAACCGCTCATCGAGCACCCGTCGGAGTACGTGTGCGACACGGGCCACCACTTCGATCGGGCCAAGGAGGGGTACGTCAACCTCCTCCCCGGTGGGCGGCTGAAGGGTCGACCGGCGGGTGACGACGACGCCATGGTCCGCGCCCGACGGACCGTGTTCGATGCCGGGCTGTACCGCCCGATCATCGACGCAGTCGCCGACACGGCGCGGGAGCGCACGGTCGGAACGCCGACGCCGGCGATCCTCGACTGCGGCTGCGGGGAGGGCGCCTACCTCGCTCGTGCGTCCGCGGTCGCAGGCGGGTCCGGATGGGGTGTCGACATCTCCAAGGCCGCCGTCCGGACGGCTGCGCGACGCCACCGTGATCTGCATCTGGCGGTGGCATCCTCCTACGCACTTCCGTTCGACGACGGCTTGTTCGATGTCGCGATCAGCGTGTTCTCGCCGCGGCCGTATGCCGAGATGGTGCGTGTCCTCGCCGACGGCGGATCGGCGATCGTGGTGCGGCCCGGTCCGGATCACCTTGCCGAGTTGAAGGCGCTCATCTACGCCGACCCCCGTCAGCACCGCGATCCACAGGTCGCCGACGACCCCGACGACGCAGACAACGACGACGCCGAGGGATGGCCGTCGAAGCCGAGCGCGGTGCGCGTCGTCGGCTACACGCTCGACCTCGGCGATGCGGCGCTCCGCCTCGCTCTGCTGGAGATGACACCGTTCTGGTGGAGCGCAACCGCCGCCCATCGAGCCGCTGTCGCAGAGCGGGCGCGATCCGTCACCGTCGACATGCGCCTCGCGGTTTTCCGGTCTTCGGACGGCTCTGCCGACGACTTGTAGGTTGTCGTCCATGGCCATCGCCCAATTCTCCCTCGTCGCCTTCGACTGTCCGGATCCGCGGGCCCTCGCCGCGTTCTACGGCGCGATCATCGGGTGGGAAGTGGACCGCGACGATGGCGACTGGGTGACGCTGCGCAGCAACGGTGGCGCAACACTCGCCTTCCAACTGGCGCCCGACCACGTCCCGCCGGTCTGGCCGAGCGCGGAGCATCCCCAGCAGGCCCACATCGACTTCGATGTCGATGACCTCGACGTGGCCGAGCGCGACGTGCTCGCTCTCGGGGCGGTGAAAGCCGAGGTCCAGCCGGGCGACGGGTTCACCGTGTTCCTCGATCCAGCCGGCCATCCCTTCTGCCTCGTCCTGCGCGACTGACACTCCACTCAGTAGCGTCCGGTCATGCTCTTCCGGCTCGGTAACGTCGCCCTGGCCCTGCTGGTCTTCGTCATCGTCGGAGGCACGACGCTCGCCGGAATCCTCGTCGGGCGCCGTCTCCAGGCCCATCGCGACGAGGTCAAGGAGCCGATCGGCGCAGTACAGGCCGCGCTGCTCGGCTTCGTCGGGCTACTTCTCGCGTTCGGGCTCTCGATGGCAGTCGGCCGGTACGAGGGCCGACGCGACGCGATCGTCACCGAGGCGAATGCGATCGGAACCGCCTATTTGCGCGCTCAGATGATCGCTGAGCCGGCGCGTTCGGAATCGGTCGATCTCCTCCGCTCCTACGCTGCCGAACGCCTCCGTCTGGCCCATGTGGTGACCGACACCCGCACGTTCGACGAATCCGTCGCGAGCAGCGCGGACATGCAACGCGCGATGTGGAAAGTGGCCGGCCAAGCGCTCGACACAGCGCCACAGGACACGGCCCCGCGACTGTACGTCGAGAGCCTGAACTCGATGTTCGACGCCAGCGCCAGTCGCGAGGGAGCCTTCTTCGATCGCATCCCCGACACGGTCGTCGCGCTCCAGATCGGTGGCGCGGCGGTGTCGCTCGGGGTACTCGGCCTGTACCTCGCAACGCTCGGGCGACGAGTGATCGCTGCGTCCCTCGCCGCGGTGATGGTGTCGTTGATCCTGATGGTCGCGCTGGACCTCGATCGTCCGCAGCGTGGGTTCATCACCGTCCCCACCCGTGCGTTGACCTCGCTCGTCTCCTCGATGCAGCTCGATCCGGCGAGTCCCGCTCCCTGACGAGGGCGGCGTTACGGTGGGGTCGTGGAGGATGACGCGCGCCTGGCCCTCGTGCCGATCGACAGCACGAACTGGCGCAGGGCGCTGATGGTGCGGGTCGCCGATGACCAGCTCCGGTTCGTGGCGGATCATCAGCCGGTGGCGCTGGTGAGCCTGGCCAAGTCCTACGTTCGACCTGGCGGGCTGGAGTGGACGCCGTTCGTGATCACCCACAACCGCGACGTCATCGGTCTCGTGACCCTTGCCCACCCGCCACAGCCGACTGAGTGCGAGCTGCTTCATTTCGTCATCGACGAGGACTGGCAGGGCCGCGGTCTCGGTCGAGCGGCGTTCTCGATGATCATCGAGACGGTCCGGCGGATGCACCCCACGCTGGCGAGCATCGTGGTGACGGTCGATCCGGACAACGATGTGGGTGTGCACCTCTACACCCGCCTCGGGTTCGTGTCGACGGGCATGGAGCGAATGGGTGAGCCCGTGCTGCGCCTGGCACTCCTCGAAACATCAGTGAACCGAGACGACACCACCACCTGAGAGGGCGCACCGTATGAGCGAAGAGATCACCCACGACCCGGCCCGGTCCCGCTACGACCTCGTCGTCGACGGCAGCCTCGGCGCCTACGCCGAGTACGAACTGGATGACGATGTCATCGTGTTCACCCACACCGTGACCACCCCGACGATGCGTGGACGCGGACTCGCCGGCAAGGTCGTGCGCCACGCACTCGACGACGCCCGCGCCGACGACCGGGTCGTCGTCGCCCAGTGTTGGTACGTTGCCCAGTACATCGACCAGCATCCCGAGTACGCGGATCTGCTCACGAAACGAGACACGCCATCATGAACCGTGAAGCCTGGATCATCGACGCCGTCCGCTCACCACGCGGCAAGGGCAAGGACACCGGCTCGCTGCACGAAGTGCATCCGCAACGGATCCTCGCCCAGGTGCTGGAGGCGCTGCGCCTGCGCAACGGCTTCGACAGTGCCGACGTCGACGACGTCGTGATGGGGTGCGGATCCGGCAACGGGGATCACGCGATGGACATCGCCCGGATGGCCGCACTCGATGCCGGCTGGTCGCTCGATGCCCCCGGCGTCACGCTGAACCGGTTCTGCGGATCGGGCCAGCAAGCGGTTAACTTCGCCGCGATGGGTGTGCTGTCGGGGTTCCAGGACCTCGTCGTCGGCGGTGGCGTGGAGTCCATGTCGCGCCCGGCCCCGATGCACGTCGACGGCTTCACGGCGAACAACCCTCACTTGCGCGACCGGTACGACATGGTCGCCCAGGGCATCTCCGCCGACCTGATCGCGACGGTCGAAGGGTTCAGCCGCGAGGAGTGCGATGCACTCGCTGCGCAGAGCCAGGACCGGGCGCAGGTGGCCATCACCGAGGGGCGCTTCGACCGGTCACTCGTCCCGATCCACCATGACGACGGTCGTCTTGCGCTCGACCACGACGAGTTCCCCCGTCCGGGCACCACGGCCGACGACCTCGCCAAGCTCCAGCCCAGTTTCGCCAAGATGGGCGCGTACGTGAACAACGGGTCGGAGCTCACCATCGATGCAACCGCACTACTCGCCTACCCGCACGTCGACGCGATCCGCCATGTCCATCACGCCGGCAACTCATCGGGCGTCGTCGACGGTGCGTCGGCGGTCCTGGTCGCATCGCCCGAGTATGCCCGAGCACACGGAATGACGCCCCGGGCGCGCATCATCATGACTGCAGTCGCCGGGACAGAACCGGTGATCATGCTCACTGCGCCCGGTCCGGCAGCCAAACGCTGCGTGGACAAGGCCGGGATGACCTTCGACGACATCGATCTGTTCGAGGTCAACGAGGCCTTCGCTGCCGTCGTTCTGAAGTTCCTGAAGGACACCGGGGTCGACCGGAGCAAGGTCAACGTGAACGGGGGCGCAATGGCGCTCGGGCACCCGATCGGCGCGACCGGCGGCATGCTGATCGGGACGTTGCTCGACGAGCTCGAGCGGCGCGACCTGAGCACTGGGCTGGTCACGATGTGCACCGGCGGGGGCATGGGGACAGCAACCATCATCGAGAGGATCTGACGATGCCCGACCCGAGTGATGCCACGCTGCCCGACTCCGACGAGCCGACTCCCACCACCGTCACCGATGCAGTCGCGTACCTCCGTGCCGTGGGCTACACCGACGACGTCGAGCTGGAGGGCACGGTGCTGCGCTGCGGGCGCACCCGGATGTCCTACGCGCTCGACAACGTCGTCGTCGACCACACGTTCCGGTTCGAGGGCGACAGTGATCCCGGCGACGAGGCGATCGTGCTCGGGCTGCGCTACCCCGACACGGATGTGCGTGCGACGCTGGTCTCTGCGTTCGGGCCCGACGCAGACCCGGCGACGGCCGAATTCTTCCGCAAGCTCCGCCGATGAGCGTGTTCGGTCCGGACTCACCGGTGCCTGCGCGGGTCCTGACCGGCATCCTCGCCTCTGCGGGCCTCGCCCACTTCGTCGCGCCGAAGACCTTCGACGACATCGTCCCGCACGCGCTCCCCGGCACGGCACGGCTGTGGACCAACATTAGCGGAGTCGCTGAGCTCGCCATCGCGATCTGCGTGGCGGTCGCGCGCACCCGACGCGTCGGCGCGATCGCCGCGGCGACCCTGTTCGTGGCGGTGTTCCCGGCAAACATCCAGATGGCCATCGATTGGTCCGACAAGCCACTCGGAGAGCGCCTGGCCGCCTACGGCCGGCTGCCGCTGCAGATCCCCCTGGTGCTGCTCGCTGTCGCAGTCGCACGCCGCGCCGGGCGAAGCGAGTTGCGTCTCAGGAGTTGAACTCGCGCGAGTCGTGGCGGCGCACCGGTGTGACCGGCACGAACCGCAGTGGGTCGGCGGGCGAGAATGTGCCCTGCAGATCGACGACCAGGTGCGTCGCCTCGGAGACGTAGACGCAGAACGAACCGTCAGGATCGAGCGGTACCACTGCGACGTTGGCGACGATCGTCGAGGTGCTCATGTTGCCGTTCGACTTCGTCTGCGGTCCAGCAGTCAGCGCAGAGCACTTGTCGGCGGTCGCGTAGCCGGCCTGCTTGGCGCCGGTGAGGGTGAGGTTGACGAGTGCGGCAGAGGCACCGACCGGGCCCTGGACCCGAACGATCGACTGGGCGGCAGCCGGCGTGCACGTGCTTGCAGCATCGCACTGGCGGGTGTCCAGCAGTCGCTGTGACGCCAGGGACGAGAAACCCCAGCCACCGGCTGCTGCCGGCGCGAAGTAGCCCTGCACGTCGACGGCCTTCTGGGTGGTGGCGCTCGTGTAGGTGCAGATCTGTGATCCGGAGTCGGTGCCGGTCGTCGGCACGACGGCCAGGTTGGCAACCGTGGAGCCGGCGTTGAAGTTCGTGTTCGACCGGGTCTGCGGTCCGGCGACGAGTGACGCGCAGGAGTCGGCGGTGACGTAGCCAGGACCTGTCGGGCCGGTGATCGTCAGGTTGGCGAGCATCGCCACGGCGTTCGCCGGGACGGCGGTCGTGCCGAGCATGACTTCGGTGTTCGCGGCGACGGGGCCCTTCTTGCCGCACGTACCGCTGGAGAGGCAGAACGTCTGGGTGCGGGTGTCGATGACCCGCTGTGGTGCGACGGACGTGAGCAGGTTTCCACCGCCGGCTGCGGCGGATGCCGGGAGGAAAAAGCCCTGCACGTCGACGATCGTCTCGACCGGCTGCGATTGGTAGAGACAGAACCGGCCCGATGCGTCCACGGGAACCACGGACAGGTTGGCCGAGGTGATGCCCGGTGTTGCGTTACCGTTCGAGGATGTGCGGTCGCCCGACTTCGCAGTGCACGGCTCGGCGGTCACATAGCCGGCTGACGTCGCCCCGGTCAGTGTGATGTTCACCACTGCCGCAGTTGCTCCCGCAGGCGCCTTGGTGTCGATCACGGTGCGCACCCCGGCGGAGGGCACCTCGTCGGGAGCCAGGCAGCGCTGGGTGACGGTCCCAGCGTCGTCAGCGACCGCCAGGCAGGTCTTGGTGTACGGCGCCTTCGGCGCCTCGACGACCACGGGCGCCCCGACGAAATTCGACGGTGCCGCACCACTGGCGTTGAACGCGGCAATCGCCTTGGCCTGGGCCGGCGTCCCGCGGAACTCGAAGTGCATGGTGTCGCGCAGCACGCTGGCCTTGACCTGCGTCGGCGAGGTGCAGCCGCCGTTCCACCCGTAGCCGCCCCAGTAGAGGCCCCACTTCTCGGCGGCCCGGACGAGCCACAACGGGATGTCGGATTTCAGCGGTGTGGCACACGCACTGGCGCCATTGACACCGCGGTAGGTCAGCTCGGGATTGGCGGCGGTGTTGAGGTCGAGGGCGAGGCCGTAGGCGTGGTTCGACATCTGGCTGCGGGTCTGGCCATCACAGTCCTTACGGCTGTTCGAGGTGCAGCGGAAGGCATAGGTGCCGACGTCGGTGATCGTGTAGCCACCGCTCACCATGTCACGAGCGAAACCCTCGAACAGGGGTAGTGCCTCAGGCAGCGAGCGCAGCTGCTTGGTGGCGATGCGGCCGATCGCCTTGGCATTGCCGACGAGCAGATTTTCCCACTCGACCAGCGCCGGCGAGCCGTTGTACGCCCACCCGAGCCACTTCCAGCCGGTCGGGGGGAACGTGCCGCCACCGGTCTCGAGGATGCCGAGCGCGCCGGCCGTCGCGGCATCGGCGATGCCGGTCTCGGGCAGGCTCTGGTCGACCTGGAAGCGCCGCACGATCGTCTCGGTCACCGCGCCGAACTGACCGTCGGGGGTGACGTTGTAGCCCGCTGTGACGAGCGCTTTCTGCATCGTCATGACGCGGGCCCCGGCGGCACCGAGCGCGAGGTCGGTCCACGGCACGCTGGTGGCATCGGTCGGCGTGGGGAACGGTGGCAGCGGCCAGCCACGCGTCTCGGGACGACCGTCGGGGCCATCGAGCAGACAGTTCGCCACGTCGCCAGCGGTCATCGCCGTACTCGAGCAGAACTTGGGCATCGACGGCAGGCTCCATGGCGTGTTGTCGACGGCGGCGGCGGGAACCGGTCCGGCCGGCGTCGGCGCGGCTGTCGCATTGTCCGTGACCCACATCCCCGACCATCCCACAGCGCACGCCAATGCCAGGGCTAGGGTCCGCCGAAATCCCATCATCGGGAGAGTTCATCGGCACCTCAGGCCCGTGGCTTGAATTCGCGCGGCCCGTACCGCGCCCCCAGGTCACTCGGTGTAGCGACGGATCGTCGCCTTCTTGCCCTTCACGGTGGTGCTCTTCAGCGCATCGATCACCGAGTCGGCGGCCCACTCCGGCACGCCCACGATGGAGAAGTGCTCGGCCACCTTGATCGGCCCGATTTCGCGGCCGCTGAGGTTGGTCTCGTTCGCGATCGCACCGACGAGGTCACCGGCGCGTACGTTGTCCTTGCGTCCGACGCCGACGTAGATCCGGGCAGACTCGCCGTTCTCGCGCACGCGAGCTCCCGGTGCACGTGATGCGCCGGACGCGCTGCGCTCGGGCTTGCCGCGGTCGGCACCCTTGGACGCCGATCGATCGGGCCGTTGCGATGCGTCCGGGATCTCCTTCTCGTCGACGACGGCGCCGCTCGCTTCGTGGCTCAGCTTGACCGCAGCGAGGGCGATCTGGCGGAGGTCGAACTGCTGGACGAGCGTGTCGATCACGTCGTCGTAGTTCTGCAGGTCATCGGCCTCGAGCGCGGCGCGCAGCGTGCCGAGGGTGATCTCGATCTGGCGAGCGCGCAGATCGGCGACCGACGGCACCTTCTCGATCGCGATCTTCTGCTTCGTCAAGCGTTCGATGTTCGACAGCAACCGCTGCTCGCGCGGCTCGGCGAGCGTGATCGCGACACCGGCGCGACCGGCGCGACCGACGCGGCCGATGCGGTGCACGTAGGACTCGGGGGCGGACGGGACGTCATAGTTGACGACGTGGGTGAGCTGATCGATGTCGAGGCCGCGAGCCGCGACATCGGTTGCGACGAGCAGCTCTGTCGTACCGGCACGCAGGCGGTTCATCACCCGGTCGCGAGACTCCTGGCTGAGCCCACCGTGCAGCGCCTCGGCGCGGTAGCCGCGACCGTTGAGCGTCTCGGTGAGCTGATCCACCTCGGTTCGGGTGCGGCAGAACACGATGGCTGCCGTGGGTGCCTCGACGTCGAGGATGCGGCCGAGTGCAGCGGCCTTGTGGTTGCGTTGCACGATGTACACGCTCTGGCGGACGAGCGCTTTGCCCGGCTTGACGTCGCCGAGGCCGATCTGGATCTTGACCGGATCCTTGAGGTGGCGCCTGGCGATCGCGTTGATGCGCGGCGGCAACGTGGCCGAGAACAGCACGGTCTGGCGGGCCTTCGGGGTGGCCTCGAGGATCGCCTCGATGTCCTCGGCGAAGCCCATGTCGAGCATCTCGTCGGCCTCGTCGAGCACGACGATCTGGACCGCGTCGAGCGGCAGGGTCTTGCGCGCGATGTGATCGAGCGCACGTCCCGGGGTCGCGACCACCACGTGGACGCCGGCCGAGAGCGCTTGCAACTGACGAAAGATCGGCTGGCCGCCGTAGATCGGGACCACCTTCGCGCCGAGGTCCTTGCCATATTTGTAGAGCGCTTCGGACACCTGCACCGCGAGCTCGCGGGTCGGCACGAGGATCAGCGCGACGGGTTCGATGCGCGCACCACGCTCGGGGATGCGCTGCAGGATCGGCAGCGCGAACGCGGCGGTCTTGCCCGTTCCGGTTGCGGCTTGGCCGATCAGGTCGCGGCCTGCGAGCAGCAGCGGAATGGTCTCGCGCTGGATCGGTGTGGGCTCCTCGTATCCGAGGCCGGCGAGCGCACTCAGCAGTTCCGGCCGCAATCCGAGGTCGCCAAAGCCGGAATCGATGTCGTTCGTACCCTCGTCGTCCTGCATGTCCACGTGAGCACGCTATTGCACCAGCGGTCCGTTTCGGGCGACGGCGCGGTCTTCACCAGGATCCGGAGCTACCGCCGCCGCCACCACCACCGACACTGCCGCCGGAGAAGCCGCCTCCGCCTCCGCCACCACCGGAGCTGCCCGAGCTCGAGGGCACGGTGTGGCTGGTGGCGAACGAGTGGGCCATGCTCGAGATCAGGAGCGGGTTCGCAGACACGTACTCGCTCGGCGGGACATTGCTGTGGGTGAGTGCCTTCTCCCAGGCGTCGGCCGCGCCGAGCGACACCGCCCACGCGCTGTACTCGCGCAGCAGACCTTGCTTCCACGCCCACTCGACATGCTGACCCTCGCTCGCAGCCAGGAACCGGCGGAACGATTCGGTCAGCAGCGCCAGCGCGGAGCCGGTCGCGCTGCGGACCGGCAGCAACGTCGCATAGCAGCAATAGGCGATGAAGCCGGGCACGATCGCGCCGAAGACGATGGCCAGCGGCAGCGAGCGGAACAGTCCGATGATCGCCGAGACGACGGACCCACCGAGGAAGAACAGGACGATGACGAGGGCCACGATCCCCGCGACCCGTCCGCTCGCCGCGGCCAGTCCCGGCTTCGGGGCACGACGTTTCCACCATCCGCTGGCGTGGATGGCCGCACCCTGCTGGGCCTTGATCGCAGCCCATGCACCGGCGAAGTGCTGGTCGTAGGAACCGAGCGTCAGTTCGTCGCGCCCATGCAGGAACTGGTCCACGAGCGCAGAGTTCGAGGGATCGAGTTCGCTACGTCGCCGTCCGACGCCGATGACGAGCTGGCTGTCGCGCTGGGTGAGCGTGATTGCCTCGCGCGCCGCCAATGCGGAGAACCATGCCCCGACCGTCGTGTCGTCGATGCGCTCGTTGAGCAGCACCGCACCTTGCCACGGGTCGAGACCCCGTGGCGGCGCGAACTCGGTCGTGGCCATCTCCTCCATCTCGGCGTCACTGACCAGCATCGTCGCAGCCGGCGCAGTCGCCGGCCCGGCGGCAGTGGGCGAAGGCAGCCGCCCGAACGCAGCCTCTGCCGCTCCGCCGCTGAACACCTCGTTGCGCCCCCGGCGTCTGGCGACGGTGTAGACGCCGAGACCGGCTGCCAGTCCGACGAGAACCATGACGAGTGCGAGTCGGCCGCGACCCGTCGAGCGGTAGCTGGGCAGATCCGGCTCGGGCGGCAGCACAGCCTGGGTGACGCCGGTGATGGCTCCACCGATGGTGATGCCCTCGCCGGCCCGCAGCGGCTCGAACAGGGCGCGGTAGGTACCGTCGCTCTCGGCCGTCAACGTGCAGCCTCTGACGGCGCCACGCTTGCCGACGTTGCACTGGGGATCGGCGAGCGTCATCCCTGAAACGATGACCTCGAATCGCCCGGTCTCGAAATCTTCGCCTGCGTCGATGATGTCGAGGGCGAGTTGTCTCTTGGAGATGAGCGCGTCCGGCAGCGTGTAGCTGAGCACGTACCGGTGCTGACCGTCGTACGTCGTGTCGGCGTCGCCGAGACGAATCCGTGTCGCAGCACCTGACTGGACGAATGTGTCCGCCACACTCACGGACGCGTCCGCGTTCGGCGATGAGGCGGTGATCTCAGTGGGTTCGCCGAAGTCGTTCGGGATGATCCGTTCGTAACCGTGACGGTCCTCGTCACCGAAGTCCTGGTCGACGACCTCGCGAATCCGCACGCCATCTGCGCCGGAGGGCACGATCGTGATCTGCCTCGCGTCGAAACGCTCGTCGTGGCGACCGCCACCGACGAAACCGGTGAGCGCGAGCAAGCCGCACACTGCGACCGCCAACAGCACGACAACGTGTCTCCACATCCCCAACCGTCCGAGCATCCCGTCATTCTGCCCGGTCTGGGAGCACCGACTGTGAGCACGGGTCGGTCCGCCGTGCGACCCACCGCCCTCCGTTCACCATGTTGCCGGAATCTTGATTCGGGAATGCCTTCAGGTCTGGCGGTCGGCCGCCGAAGGATCTAGGAGACACGGACGTCGGCGGACACAGGGTGGAGGAATCGTGGTTTCGAACGTGGCAACCCCGCGTCGCACCGCATCGGGCGTGGTACTGGTGCAGCTGGCGATCACGGCTGTGTACGTCGCCCTGCCCGGCGCTGCGAACGATGCGCGACTCCTGTACGTGGCTGTCGGTCCGGTCGCGGCCTACTGCCTCCGCCCGATCGAGGCCCTCGCCCACGCCGTCCTGGTCGGGCTGCTGTTGGCGCTGGCGCTCGGGATCCACGGTGGCGAGAGAGACATCCTGGCGCAGATCTGGCTCACGACGATCGCCACCGTGCTGGCCGTGACCGGACTCGTCGCAGCCATCGCTGCATCCGTCCGGCGCCAGGTGCGCCAGATGGGTCACGACGCAACGCATGACCCGCTGACCGGGCTCGCCAACCGGACGCTGCTGTCCTCGGCCACGACCACTGCGCTGGACCGACTCCACGCGACCGGACGTGGGCAGGTGTTCATGATCCTCATCGACCTCGACCGTTTCAAGCTGCTCAACGACACCCACGGCCACCACGCCGGAGATCAGCTGCTCACGTCGTTGTCACGTCGGCTGGTGCGCTGCGCGCCGGCGGGTTCGTTGGTCGGCCGGCTCGGCGGAGACGAGTTCGCGATCCTCGTCGACGACCCGAGCGGTCGCTTGGCGCCAACGATCGTCGCGGCCGAGATCGCGGGCGCCTGGGCCGAGCCGATCCCCCTCGATCGTGGTGCGGTGCGTACCAGCGGGTGTCTCGGAGTGGCCGTGGCGGCCGGAACCGACGACACGTCCGAGCTCCTCCGCCACGTCGACGCGGCGATGTACCGGGCCAAGGCCGAGGGACGGAGCGGGATCTGCGTCTACGACATCGCCCAACAGGTCGGGATCGAACGACGGCTGGTCCTCGAACAGGCCCTGTTCGATGCGATCGGCAACGGCGAGCTCTCGATCGTGTTCCAGCCGATCGTCGATCTCGACAGCGGATGGGTGCACGCCGCCGAGGCCCTGGCGCGCTGGACGCACCCGGATCTCGGACCCGTCGACCCGGCCGAGTTCATCCCGATCGCCGAAACCTCGGGGATGATCGATCCGATCGGGCTCTGGATCGCCGACGGAGCATTGCGCCAGGTCGCCCAGTGGCGGGCAACGGGCGTGGTCCACGCCGACTTCACCGTGCACGTGAACCTGTCCGGCAAGCAGCTCCACGGAGCGTTCGCCGAGCAGATCGGACGGCTCCTCGACCTGCACGGTCTGGAGCCGACGGCGTTGATGATGGAGCTCACCGAGTCGGTGCTGATGCGTGCGGGCGACGCCGAGGCCGACGTGCTCTGGGCGCTCGACCAGTTGGGGGTCCCTCTCGCCCTGGACGACTTCGGGACCGGGTTCTCATCACTGTCGTACCTGCTCCAGGCGAATGTGCACACGGTCAAGATCGACCGCTCGTTCGTCAGCGGGATGTCGACGGACCCGACCCGCCAGGCAATCGTCGCGACCGTCGTCGGTCTGGCTCGCGCCTCGGGCTCCAGGTGATCGCGAAGGGCGTCGACACGGGACCCCAGATCGACCTGCTCATCGGTATGGGCTGTCACCGCGGCCAGGGCTTCCTGCTGTCCCAGCCGCTCGTGGCATCAGGCATGGTCGACTTCCTCGACGCTGCCGACAGCCGGCGCACGTAGTACACCGATGCCAGCCGCGAAGTCCGCGGCGATGTCGGGGAGTCATCATGGCGAAGTCGTTGAAGTTGGGGCTGGTGCTCGGGTACTGGGGCGCGGACAAACCCGAGGGGGTGATCGAGCGAGTCCAGGCGGCGGAGAGGCTCGGTTTCGACAGCGTCTGGGTCGCCGAGAGCTGGGGCAACGACGCGTTCACGTACGCCGCATGGATCGCATCGAACACGTCCACGATCAAGATCGGTACGGGTGTCGTCCAGCTGTCGGCCCGCACGCCGACCGCAACTGCGATGGCCACCGTCACCATCGACCACATCTCCAACGGTCGCTTCATCCTCGGTCTCGGTGTCAGTGGCCCCCAGGTGATCGAGGGATGGTACGGACGGCCGTCGAACAAGCCGCTGGCGCGCACCCGTGAGTACATCGACATCATCCGCCTGGTGCTCGAGCGCAAGGCGCCGCTGGAGTACGACGGCGAGTTCTACCAGCATCCGTACCGGGGCGAGGGCAGCGCCGGGCTGGGCAAGCCGTTGAAGATCATGACCCACCCGCTGCGCAGCGATGTGCCGATCTTCCTCGGTGCCGAGGGACCCAAGAACGTCGCCCAGACCGCTGAGATCGCCGACGGATGGCTGCCGCTGTACTACTCGCCGTATCGCCAGGACGTGTACGCGGATCAGCTCGTTGCGGCCAAGCCCGGTTTCGAAATCACTTCGCTGCTCAATTTCACGGTCACCGACGACATCGCCGCCGGGTTGTTGCCGGTGAAGGGCAGCCTCGGCCTCTACATCGGCGGGATGGGTGCGAAGGGGCAGAACTACCACACCAAGTTGATGCAGCGGATGGGCTTCGCGGACGAGGCGCTGCATGTGCAGGACCTGTTTTTCGAGGGCAAGCGCAACGAGGCGATCTTGGCCGTCCCCGACCAGTTCGCCGACGAGATCAGCCTGGTCGGACCGGCCGAGCGCATCCGCGAACGGCTCGAGGCATGGCGGGACAGTCCGGTGACGACATTGCTCGTCAGCGCACGGACTCCCGAACAGCTCCGCCAGATCGCCGAGCTCGTGCTGTGATCGGTGGCGTCCGGCGACGGTCCGGATCGGCCCTGGGCACTGCGTCATGCCAGCCTGGACAGACCCCGGCGAACCACCGCCCGGACACCATCGAGGAGATCTCCATGAGCAACCCGTTCAGCTATGCCGGCAAGCGCGTCGTCATCACCGGTGCCGCAACCGGTGTCGGAGCCGCCCTGCTCGATCTGCTCGATGAGATCGGCGCACCCGAGGTGACGGTGCTCGACATCAAGGAGCCGACCGGCCCTCACGCGAAGTTCATCGCCTGCAATCTCTCCGAGCGCGGCGCCGTCGATGCAGCGGTCGCCGAGATCGAGGGGCCGGTCGATGTGTTGTTCAACAACGCCGGTGTGGCCTCCACGCAGGCGCCGCAGATCGTACTCGCCGTGAATTACCTCGCCCTGCGCCGCTTGTCGGAGGCCCTGCTCGACCGGATCCCGTCCGGTGGAGCGATCGTCAACACCGCCTCGATCGCCGGCGGCCAGTGGCAGTCGCATCTCAACGAGATCAACGAACTGCTCGATATCGGCGACTGGGACGAGTCACTCGAATGGATCGATGAGAAGCTCGCGGGTATCGGGTCTGACTCGTACTCGTTCTCCAAGGAAGTCGTGCGGGTGTGGGGCATGCGTCACAGCCGCAGGACCATCGCCGTCGGGGTGCGCACCAACTCGGTCTGCCCAGCACCGATCGACACGCCGCTGCTGGAAGATTTCAAGCAGACGATGGGTGCGAAGATCATCGACTGGAACGTCTCGCAGACAACCGGCACGATCATGACGGCTCGCGAGGTCGCGATGCCGCTGGCCTTCCTCGGCAGCGAGGCGGCGTCGTATGTGAACGGCACCGATCTCATCGCCGACGGCGGCTTCGGCGCAGCGATGACGACGGGCCAGGTCGACTTCTCCGGCCTCGCCTGAGGATCGATCAGACGCGGTGTTCGTCGAGACGTTCGGCGGGTGCCTGTCCGGAGTCGGAGCCTCCGTGGGTCCAGTCGGGCTGCTTGGCGGCGAAAGTCTCGTCGATCGTGGCGATGCCGCCGGAGAGGGCCGTGAGCTCTGCGACGAGGTAGTGCGCAACGGGAGCGCTGTTGATCTGGGCCTGCTCGTGCAACGCCGCAGAGAACGTCTCGACGATGCTGCCGACGACCACCTGATGCTGGGTCGCGAGGCTGCACCGCGCACCGTCGGCCACTGTGGCGAGGCGCAATTCGATGGTGTGCAGGTCGGGGGCTCCGCCGCGCCCGTCGACGATCTCGGCGAGCATGTCGGAGATCCGCAGACCGTCCTGCTTGCAGGCCGTGCATTGCCCACAGGACTCCACGGCGAGGAAACGGGACACGCCCGCAGCGAGCGCTGCGGGATGAGTGGAATCGTCGACGACGATGAAGCTGGCCGAGCCGAGTCCGCTCCCCCGCTGACGCATCGCCTCGTAGCTGATCGGCAGGTCGAGCTCGTCCGGCGTCAGGATCGCGTTGGACACGCCCATCAGCACGCACTGCAGCGAGCGATCGAGGCCGACGCCGCCGCTGGCCTCATCGATCACTCTCCGCAGGGGTGTGCCCATCGGGGCCTCGATCACCGATGGTTTGCGCACGGCGCCTGTGATGGTGCAGACGATCGTTCCGGGCGATTCGGCGGTGCCGACGGAACGGAACCACTCCGCGCCCTTGGCGATGATGGCCGCGACGTTGGCGATCGTCTCGACGTTGTTGACGAGTACGGGTGGCGGCTCGTTGTCGCTGGACTGCACTGCGAACTGGACATCAGCAGAGAGCCCGCTGCCGGACTCGACATCGTGGTCGCCGCGCACGACCTCCACCACACCGCGGCGCCATGGCGGCGCGATGCGCGGAAACGGTTGGCGGCCGTCGAGCACTTCCAAGAGTGCGGTCTCCTCGCCGAAGAGGTACTCCTCAGGGCCCTCGAAGACAGTGACCTCGATCGTGCCGACGTCTGGATCGTCGAGCCACCCGGCGGCGCGCACCTCGTCGATCGCGGAGTGCAGGCGGGTCACGACCTCACCGAAGCGGCGCTTGGTCGCGATCGTGATCGTGCGCGCCCCGACGACGCGAGCGGCGATCAGAGCGCCCTCGAGCACGGCGTACGGGTTGGCGAGCAAGATCGCCCGATCCTTCCACGTCCCGGGCTCGCCCTCAGCGGCGTTGACGACCATCGATGTGCTGAGATCCGCTGACTCGAACGACACGACCGTCCGCCACTTCGTGCCGGTCGGGAAACCCGCGCCGCCGCGGCCGCGTAGTCCGGACGCCTCGAGCTCCTCGATCACGACCTCACGCTGGACCAGCCGGGCGTCGCGCAGGCCGTCGCCCCCACCGACTGCGCTGACATATTCGGCCAACGTCTCGTAGGGGACGGCGGGGAGCACGCGGCTCACGGGGAACGCAGCGATGGACATGTGACTGACCTCTGTTCCGGGCCCGAGACGGGCCCAGCATCCCGTTCCCTCGGCGATGCCGTTTCGAACGCGCATGGCGACCGTTCGGCGTGATCGCGATCATCTCGAAGCCGTACCGGTCGACGGCAGACATCGAGGCCGAGGTCGTGTCCGGGTGACCGGCGAGGTGACGGCAGAACAGGACCTGTGAGTCGGCGTGGTCCACGTTCATGTGCTCGATGATCCCGGCAGCTGAATCGACCAGCGGGTCCGGCTCGCTCGCCGCGTATGCGGCGGCGTCGACCCAGCTCATCCGGCCATACCCACCGACGTAGCGAATGCTCTCGACCTGCAGTACGTAGAAGACGAAATCGCCGAAGTCGATGTAGTACGACGCGCTGGGGTTGGCCGCCAGGTAGCGGTCGCGTACAGCGGCCCTACCCTCGTCGTCGACGGCGAGCAGGGTGCCCATCAGCGTCGCCCGTCCGGTGGCCAGCGGATCCGCGCCCTCGGGGACGGGTTCGGTGACGAGCAGGCTGGCGCGCGGATCACGGATCGCGTTCTGGGTGTGCTCGGCCATCAGGCTGACGAAGAAGATCGGATTGCCGCGCTCGTCGAGCGCGAAGCTGGCGACCGAGCCGTACGGATAGCCGGCCGGGTCAGCGGCCAACGTGGAGAGCGCACCACGGCTGGCGCCGGCGACGAGGGTGCGGCAGCGCTCGGCGTGAGAGGGCTCGGGCGGCGGCGCACCAGCAGATCCGGGGGTGCCACTGTCGTCGCCCGCGGGGACCTGATGCATGTTCGGACGTTCTGACATCACATCACGCTACGCGAGCAACGGCCCGCACCACCGATTTGCGAACACCGGATCGGTGCGCCAACCTGAACCGATGGAGTCTCGACGATCCGGTGACGGGTTCATGCGCTGCGGAGACGGCCGGGTGCGCTGGGGTGTCTACGGAGCGGCCGGCGTGCTCTTCGTGATCCGTGAATCCGGCGCGCCGTTCGTGATGCTCCAGAAGCGGTCGGCGATGGCCCACGAGGGTGGTTCGTGGTCGTGTGCAGGCGGCGCGCTCGACGAGGGCGAGTCCCCCTACGACGGGGCGATACGCGAGGCATCAGAGGAGGTCGGCGACGTCCCGGCCGACCATGCGGTCCTCGGTGAGTACCTGTTCGCTCCCGCCCACGACTGGACCTACACCACCGTCGTCATCGAGGTCACCGACCGGTTCGGGTCGTCGATCAACTTCGAGACAGACGCCGTCGACTGGGTCCACGTCGACGAGGTCGACGATCGCTTCCTCCATGCCGGCTTCGCCGCAGCCTGGCCACACCTGCGCACGATCATCGAAACACCTGACACCTGACATCAGCGATACGGTCAGCCCGCCCACACCCGGGCGACACCGTCCGCGCCGGACGTCACGATGCGCGTCCCCGACGGATCGAACTGGGCGGTGAACACCATCCCGGCGCCACCGTCGAGCGTTGCCAACAGCGGGTGGCCGGCGACGTCCCACACGGTCGCGGTCCCGTCGAGGCTCGCGGCGACGTAACGCGAGCCGTCCGGGTTGAACGCGACCCCGTACACGTCAGCGATGTGGGCCTTGTCGATGTCCATCGGGCTCCCGTCGTCGACGCGCCACAAGCGGACCGATCCGTCCATCCCGCCGGACAGGACGAGCGTTCCGTCCGGGCTGAAGACCGCCATCCAGACCTTGCCCATGTGACCGGACAGGGAGTGCAGCGGTGTTCCGGACGCGACGTCCCAGACGATGACCGTGCCGTCGTCGCCGGCGGACACGAGCAACGTGCCGTCGGGGCTGAACGCGACCGTCTGCACGTCGGCGGTGTGGCCCTGCAGCATGTAGACGACATGGCCCGTGGTCGGGTCCCAGACCATCACCGTGTCGTCCTGCCCACCGGTTGCGACGAGCGTGCCGTCCGGGCTGAATACAGCCGAGTACACGGCCTCGCGGTGGCCGCTCAGCGTGGCGACCTGTCCGCCCGTGGCGGCGTCCCACACCCGCGCCGTGCCGTCTGCACTCGCCGTGACCACCCGCGACCCGTCGGTACTGAAACTCGCTTCGTAGACGACGTCGGTGTGGCCGTCGAGCACGGCTGTCCCGGCGCCGGTGGCCGTGTCCCAGACGCGCGCAGTGCGGTCTGCACTCGCGGTGACGAGACGACGTGAATCCGGGCTGAATGCCACCGAGTAGACCTCGTCGGTGTGGCCCTCCAGCGTCGCCTGTAGGCCACCTGATGTTGCGTCGAACAACCTCGCCCGTCCGTCCAGACTTGCCGCCGCCACCATCGAACCGTCCGGACTGAACACCGCAGAGAGCGTCTGGTCTGTGGCCCCTGACAACGTCAGCAGCGCTGTCCCGACGGCAACGGTGGGGGCAGTCGACGCGACTGTTTCGACCGACGTAGGGCCCGCGCTCGAGTCGACCGGCTCGGTCGACCTCGATCCGTTTCCGTCGGCGACGAACGCCGGATCGGTCGCGAGCGACGACGCCGGCGGACCGTCGAGCACCGTGGACGCCCCGGAGCCCGACGATGAGTCGTTGCGCCTCGCAAGGATCACGGCGCCGACGGCGGCGAGCACGATCACGACGAACAGTGCGAACGCGACGCGACCCCGTCGGCGGCGCGGCGAGACCGTGGCCGGCAGGTCGACCACGGTGGCGCTCGACCCGGCGGCTGGTGTCGCAAGCGTCTCGTGCGGCCATGCAGCGGCAGCTGGCCCACTCGGTGGTCCGAGCCGCACCGCTTCTGGCGCGGTCCCCGGGCTGGCGGGCTGGGTGGGCACATCGCCGACGGGCGGTTTCGGCGATGCCATGACGGCCCGGGCGGCGCCCAGCGCAACGGCTGCCTTCGGGTCACCGCGTCGGCTGATCGGCAGCGAGCCGAAGGCTGCGCCCACCATCGCTTCGACGATCGGGGATCGGCTCGCCCCTCCGACGAGTGAGATGGCAGCGAGGTCCGTCGGCTGCAGCCCGGCCTCGCCGATGCACCGCTCCAGGAGGGTGACTGTCTCGGCCACGTACGGGCGCACGATGTCGTCGAACTCGACCCGGGTCAATCGCGTCTGGGACAGCCCGCTCGGCAGCGGCACGATCACATCGACGTAGGGGTGCAGCGAGAGCGACTCCTTGGCCCGGCGAGCCTCGTTGCGCAGCGTCGCACCGACCTGGCGCCAGACGGGCTCGTCGCCGGTCTCGATCGAGTCGCGGGCGACCGCAGGCAAACGGTCGAGGAGGTGTTCGACCAGCAACTCGTCGAAGAGCTCGCCGCCGATGTGCTGATCACCGCTCGGGCGGCCGACGATCACGAACTGCCCGTCTCGCGCAGTGACGACCGCTGAGTCGAACGTACCCCCGCCGAGGTCGTAGACCGCGACGGACTGGCCCGTCGCGATGCCGACTTCACTCGCGTACGACAGTGCCGCGGCGACGGGCTCGGGCACGAGCTGCGGGTTCGCCAGCCCCGCCTTGGTAGCGGCCTCGACGAGCCGACCGAGGCGCTGCTGATTCCAGGTCGCCGGGTGACTGAGGCGCACCTCGCGCGGCGGTCCGCCCATCTGGCGCAGCACCTGTTCGTAGACGTCGCCAAGCAGGGCTGCGACGAGGGCGACGACCTGATGGGGGTGACCGCTGACGATGACCGGAGCCTGGTCGCCGAGACGGTTCTTGAGCGCACGCAGGGTGCCAGCCGGATGGGTCACGGACAGATCGTCGGCAGCGCGCCCGACGATCAGGTGGCCATCGGGATCGACGAGGACGACCGACGGGATGCGGCGCTCTCCCCCGATCTCGATGACCTCCGGGGCTCGTCCATCGACCTGCACGGCCGCGACGGTGTAGCTGGTCCCGAAATCGATGGCGAACACCCAGGAAGACAACGGCGACAGATTCCCCTGTGAGGACGAACCGCCGACCTTACCGCTCGTTCCCGACGCGCCCGGCGACCCGATCGCCGGTTCCCGAGGGTCCGGCAGCCCACCCAGCAGTAGGCCGCTCTACACTGCCGGCATGCCCGCTCCCGGAATGCACTCAGGTCTGCCGACCGACCAAGCCCTCAACCTGGCGATGTCCGAGCACGCCGTCCCCCTGTTCGAGGCTGTGCGCACGTTCATCGCGACCGAGGTCGAGCCGATCACGGAGGAGTTCTACCGACTCGGCGAGGGTCGGGCCCTGCACTGGGGCTACGGCGAAGGCCAGCTCGAGCTGCTCGACTCGGTGAAGGCCAAGGCCAAGGCCAACGGGCTCTGGAACTTCTTCCTGCCCAACGCCGAGACCGGCGAGGGCCTCTCCAATCTCGACTACGCCTACATCGCCGTCGAATTGGGCAAGAACCCACTCGCATCCGAGTGCCTCAACTGCAGCGCGCCGGACACCGGCAACATGGAGGTGCTCGAGCGGGTCGGCACGCCGGAACAGAAGAAGCAGTGGCTCGAGCCGTTGCTCAGCGGCGAGATCCGCTCCGCCTTCGCGATGACCGAGCCCGACGTCGCATCGTCGGACGCCAAGAACATCCGCTGTAAGGCCGTGCTCGACGGCGACGAGTGGCTGATCAACGGCGAGAAGTACTACATCTCCGGCGCCGGCGACCCGCGCTGCAAGATCATGATCTGCATGGTCCAGACCAGCGAGGACGGCCCCGCCCACAAGCGGCAATCGCAGATCCTCGTGCCGATGGACACTCCTGGTGTCGAGATCGTCGGGGCGATGCAGGTCTTCGGCGAGGACGACGCACCGCACGGCCACATGCACCTCCGCTTCACCGACGTCCGCGTGCCGAAGGAGAACATTCTCTGGGGCATCGGTCGCGGCTTCGAGATCTCCCAGGTCCGCCTCGGGCCGGGTCGGATCCATCACTGCATGCGTTCGATCGGCGCTGCCGAGCGTGCACTCGAGCTGATGGTCCGCCGCGGCCTCAACCGCGAGGCGTTCGGCAAGCCGATCGCCCGCCTCGGCAAGAACACCGAGGTGATCGCCAAGGCGCGCATCGAGATCGAGGCGATGCGCCTGATGGTGCTGCGTGCTGCCAAGGCAATGGACGTCATGGGCAACGCCGAGGCCCGGGTCTGGGTGAGTGCCGTCAAGGCAATGGTGCCGATCCGCGTCTGCGAGATCATCGACGAGGCGATCCAGATCCACGGCGCCACCGGCGTGTCGCACTGGACACCACTGGCCCGGATGTACGCCAGCCAGCGAACGCTGCGCCTGGCCGACGGCCCCGACGAGGTGCACTGGCACGTCGTCGGCCGCGCCGAGCTGACCCGCTACGAGGACGATCACGCCCCCGCCGTCGGCCCGACGTCCGCCAGCAATGCCGGCATGTTCTCCGGTCCGTCCTGACCCGACGGCGTCGATGCGCCCCATCGAACGATCGCTCGCCTCGGCCGCCGAATCGCTGACCGGGCACCAGGTCCAACAGCTGGATGTGGTCCGCGGCGGTGACTTCGCTGTGGCGTTCAGGGTCGTGCTCGACGACGGCACGAACCTGTTCGCGAAGACCCATCCGGATCCCCCGCCCGGATTCTTCACCACGGAATCGGCGGGCCTGGCCTGGCTGCGCAGCGCTGGTGCGGTTCCGGTTCCCGAGGTGCTCGTGGCATCTGACGGCTCCGCTGATTCGCCGGCGTTGTTGATCATGGAGTGGGTCCAAGAGGGCACCCAGGGTCCGGCGACCGAGGCGGATCTCGGCGTGCGCCTTTTTGACCGCAGCCGTCGCGGCGTCGTCCTCACCATTTATGGCGAGGCGCTGATCCGGCGCGGCAAGGCGGCGTTCGAC
>JANXUX010000197.1 GCA_025351965.1 Actinomycetes bacterium
GACCAACGCACGACCTCCCAGGATCACCACGACGTCGGGACGCGCAACGCGCAGTGCGGTCGCCGTCTCCGCCACGGCCGGCAGCCGGTCGACACCGCTGACGGAGATCCCGACGGCCACCAGTTCCGGACCGGCCTCGAGCGCAGCGTGCACGAAGCTGGCCGGGGGCAGGTCCGCCCCGAGCTCGGACACCTCCCAGCCGCGCTGGCGGACGAGATCGGCCACCATTGCCAGCGGCAGCATGTGCTGCTCGCCGGCCGGGCAGCCGAGCACGACCACGCCGCGGCTGCGACCACGGCGGGCGAACCGGGGTCCGAGGCGTCCGATCATGCGCATCGCAATGCCGCTCGCCCGATGTTCGATCGCGATGTCGATCTCGCCATTGGCCCACCGCTCACCGATGGCTCCCAGCGCCGGAGTCAGCACGTCGAGGTAGATGTCCTCCAGCGACGAGCCAGCCGCTAGTGCCGCCTCGATCACGCCCCACGCACCGCGCCCGTCACCGGCCATCAGGCGGGCGTCGATGCGCTCGGCCCACGGGGCGCGCAACCGGTTCGATCGCGTCACTCCGTCGCCGGCTTCATCACCGTCGGGACCGGTCTCGACAGGCGACGATGCGGTTCCTGGCTGCGCCGTGCCGCGACCGTCTTGACGGTCGCGGAACGCGGCGACATCGGCCTGGCCGACGCGCCACACACCCGCCGATTTCTGCGCCGGCAGCAAGCCGAGACGCACGTAGCGGTAGGCGGTCATGTAGTGCACACCGAGCTCCGCAGCCGCCTGGTGCAAGGTGAGATCCGTCTCGGCCATCGCGATCTCCTCCCCGCTCAGCCGCATGGGGACAATTATTGCAGGGGTTGCTGGTCAACCCAGCAATGTGCTCGCATGAGCCCCGACGCTGTTGATGGGCTGCGACGGGTCGATCCGTCGCGCCGACAGTCAGGCGATCCCCGGCCGATCACCCGGGATGGTTGGCCTTCCACTTGGCCAGTGCAGCTCGGCTGCGCTCGAGCAGGACCGGGGGGATGCGGGCCTCTGCGGCACTGACCGCAGGGGCACCGTCCGGCGTCGGCAGCGCAGCGGCTGCGGGCTCGTCAGCCGGCACGAGGTCCTCGAACGCCGGTGGAGCCATACCCGGCTTCCAGTACTGGTAGAGGTCACGGACGACCTCGATCAAGCCGTCTGATGTGAAGCCCTTGTGCAGATCGACCGTGATCATGTTCATGTAGACGTGGACGCCGGCCACCCGACCGGTACCGAACAGACGGCGGGCGAGCTCGGCGGCCGGACGCGGGCCGACGGCCTCGACCGATGACGCAAACCGCTCGTGGCCGGAGCCCGTCAGGTTGCGGTTCAGCTCGTAGCGGACGAACCCGGGAATGCTGCTGATCTTCTCGACGACGCCAACCGACTGACCCATTGCGACAGCCTACGCGAGCACACCTTCGACGAGGCCAATCGCCCAGCCCGAGCCCCGACCGTCACCTGGCGTTCATGTCACCGCACATCATCAACGTTGATGATGTGCGGTGACATGAACGGGGTAGCGACCGTCACACGTGCGTTTGTGAACGTTTGCTGGTAGGTTCTCTGCCGCTCATTCGGAGCAGATCACACGTGAGTGGCTCGACCCCAAAATTGGGGCAGTGTCATGGGCTCCTTGCGTGTGCCTCCCTTAAGGGAACCACTACAAGGAGTTACAACCGTGTCAACACTTTTCGCCGATCTCGGCCTGCCCGCGCGCCTCGTCGAGGCCCTCGCAGCCGACGGAATGACCGAGGCCTTTCCGGTCCAAGCCATCACCCTCCCCGACGCCCTCGCCGGCAAGGACCTCTGCGGGCGTGCCCCCACCGGTTCCGGCAAGACGCTCGGGTTCGGGATTCCGATGATGGTGCGGATCAGTCAAGCTGAGCCCACCAAGCCGACGGGACTCGTGCTGGTTCCGACCCGCGAGCTCGCCGAGCAGGTGCAGCGTGCCTTCGTGCCACTGGGTCGCGCCCAGTGGCGCTTCATTCAAGCGATCTACGGCGGAGCCTCGTTCGGCCCGCAGATCCATTCGCTCCGCAAGGGTGCCTCGGTCGTCGTCGCGACGCCTGGTCGCCTGCTCGACATCATCGAGAAGGGCTACTGCGATCTGAGTGCCGTCGAGGTCTGTGTGATCGACGAGGCCGACCGCATGGCCGACCTCGGCTTCATGCCGGATGTGCGCAAGATCCTCGACATGACGCCCAAGACCCGCCAGACCATGCTCTGGTCGGCGACGCTCGACGGTGATGTCAACGAGATCATCCGCGACTACATGATCGACCCGGTCCGCCACGACCTGATGGACGATGTCGAGGAAGCTCCCGTCGACCACAAGTTCGTCGTGACCCGTCCGACCGAGCGTCTCGATTCGGCCGTCGCGCTGATCGAGGAGCATGGCCCGACCATCGTCTTCGTCAAGACCCGCTTCGGGGTCGACGACGTGTCCGAGGACTTGAACCGTGCCGGCGTCAAAGCCGGTGCGTTGCACGGCGCGCGCAGCCAAGCTGTGCGCCAGCGCGTCCTCGAAGATTTCAAGCGCGGCAAGCTGCAAGCGCTCGTCGCCACCGACGTCGCCGCCCGCGGCATCCACGTCGACAACGTCAGCCTCGTCATCCACTACGACATGCCGGACAACGACAAGGACTACACCCACCGCTCCGGTCGTACCGGCCGCGCCGGCCAGGCTGGCATCGTCGTTGCGTTCGTGCCGCCGAGCCGTCAGCGCCTCGCCGAGAAGATGGGCGACGCCGTCGGCAACGAGATCACCTGGACCCGTGGCGAGAAGCCCGTCGAGCGGGTCCCCGCCTCCGAGCGTGAGACCGGCAACCGCGACCGTGGCGAGCGCGAGCGCAATGATCGCGGCAACGATCGTGGCGGCTGGCGTGGCAACGCCGATCGCGGCCCCTCCGGCGACCGCGGCAACTACAGCGGCGGCAACTACGGCCGCGGCAACGGAGACCGCCCGACCGGCGACCGCCCGGCACGTCCGTCATCGGACCGCCCGAGCTACGGCAGCGACCGGCCGGCGCGTCCTTCATCGGATCGTCCGAGCTACGGCAGCGACCGGCCAGCGCGTCCTTCATCGGATCGTCCGAGCTACGGCAGCGACCGGCCAGCGCGTCCTTCATCGGATCGTCCGAGCTACGGCGACCGTCCGAGCACCGGCGACCGCCCGAGCTACAACGACCGACCGGCCCGGCCCGCAGCAAGTGATCGCCCCTCGTACGGCGACCGCAACGCTGGGTCGACCAGCGACCGCCCGTCATACGGCGACCGGCCATCGACCGGCGGCTACCGCGGCAACAACGACCGCCCCACCGGCGACCGTCCGAGCTACGGCGACCGCAATGCCCGGCCGACCGGCGACCGTCCGTCGTACGGCGACCGCCCGTCATACGGCGATCGCCCCTCGACCGGCGGCTATCGCGGCAACAACCCCCGCCCAACCGGCGACCGCCCCAGCTACGGCGACCGCAATGCCCGGCCGACCGGCGACCGTCCGTCGTACGGCGACCGTTCGTCGACCGGCGGCTACCGCGGCAACAACCCCCGCCCAACCGGCGACCGCCCCAGCTACGGCGACCGTTCCGGTGGCAACGGCGGCGGCTACCGCGCCAACAACGACGCCCCCCGTGGCGATCGACCGAGCTACAGCGCCGACCGCGGCCACAACAACTGGACGCCGCGTCCGCCCCGGGCCGATGGTCCGCCCCGCGACCGCAACGACTGGACCCCGAAGCCGCGTCGCGACGACGACCGTGGCACGACCGGCGGCCGTTTCGGCCGTGACGATCGCCCGGCATTCAACCGCGATGCACCGCGTCCGCCCCGCCAGGGTGACCGCCCCGGCTTCGGCGGCGCAGCCCGCAACGACCGGCCCGGTGCCGGCCGACCGCAGGGTGCCGGCCGTCCGCAGAGCGACCGCGCTGTGAGCGACCGTCCGTGGCAGAAACGCGAAGGCACTCCCGCCGGCGACCGTCCGACCTACGGCGGCGCCCCGCGCGGTGACCGTCCGGCCCCGAAGTCCGGTGGCGGCTACAACCCGAGTACGACGCGCAAGTCATCCGCCTTCAAGCCCGGCGGCGTCCGTCCAACTGGTGCCAAGGGCGGCTTTCGTGCGGCCCCCGGCAGTCAGCCCCGGCCCGACCAGGGCTGAGCCGGCACGTCGATGGGACGTCGCATCTCGCTGATGCCGCTGTCACCCGCGCGGTACGGCCGGGCGGCGGTCCGTCTCGTCCGCTCACGTCTGCGACCTGCCGCCACTGCAGTGGCGGCAGGTCCTGCATCCGGCGTCGGTGGGTTCTCCTCGACCAAGTACGCCGACCTCTACGAGGAGCACGCCCTCGCGCTGACGCCCGACACCTCCATCGGTGACGGCGACTTCGACACGATCGGGCAGGTCGAGCTGGCGATCCTGGTCGAGGCCGGATTGACCCCGTCATCGTCGTTGTTCGACTTCGGTTGCGGCACCGGCCGGCTCGCCGTTCACGCCGTGCCGTTCCTGTCCTCTGGCACCTATGTCGGGACCGACATCTCGCCGACGATGCTGCGCCATGCGGCAGCGCTGCTGACGGCACGCCTCGGTGCCGTGCCGGCTCACGTGCGGTTCGAGACCCAACCCGACGAACGCTTCCCCGCGTCCACACCGCCCGACTTCTTCTGTGCGTACTCGGTGTTCACGCACATGGAGCACGAGGACATCTTCCGCTACCTCAGCACTGCGCTGACGGTGAGCGGGCCGGACACGGTGTTCGTGGCGTCATGTCTCCAGCTCGACTTGCCCGAGGCGCAGAACATCTTCCGGATGTCCGCGTCCAAGCCGGTCGACGAACGCTGGCGCGAGGTGCGCAACGTCGTCACGTCGCCCGATCTGTTCACCGAGGTCGCCCGGCTCGCCGGGTGGACGGTGACGGCGTGGCATCCCGGCAGCGGCCCGGCCGGCACGATGCCCGATGGCACCCGCGTCGGCCTCGGTCAGAGCATCGTCGTGATGCGTCCAACCGCTCCCTGACCAACCCGCAGCTCGGTCTCACTCACCGTTGCGGTCCGATTCGGCGAGCACGTCTGCGAGCGGGACGTCGGTCATCACGACCAGCCGTCGAGTGGTGCGTGTGACTGCGACGTACAGGTCGGCGTGCCCGCTGGCCGAGCGGAGCATGCGGTTCGGGTCGACCACCACGACGGTGTCGAACTCGAGTCCCTTCGCCGCTGCCGCATCGATCACGGACAGTGCCCCCCGGTGCTGCGGCTCGATCGATACGAGCCAGCCGAGCTCGTCAGCGGAATCGCTTGCTCCGATCACCGCGATCGTGCCCTCGTGCGCCGACAGGTGCTGCGTGACCAGCGACCGCAGCGCCGACCCGAACGCATCGTGGGCGATGACCATGATCTCCGGCTCGGAACCGGTCGACCGAACGGCACGCGGGTGGACGACATCGATCGCGCCGGCTGCCAGCACGGCGACTGCGATCGGTTCGATTTCGGCTGGCGTCCGGTAGTTCACGGTCAGCTGCACGAGTTCCCAGCCCTTCGGGAAGTGCTCCGTGAGGGCATCGTTCCACGAGCGTGCTGCACCGGGCGACGACGCTTGGGCCATGTCGCCGACGATCGTCATCGAGCGCGTCGGGCAACGCTTGACGATCATCCGCCACTGCATGTGCGACAGCTCCTGGGCTTCGTCGACCATCACGTGGCTGTAGGTCCAGTTCGCGTCGACCACCGCCATGTCGCGCAGGCTGTCGATCGCCTCGGGCTGGTCGTAGCGGGCCAGCAGCGTCGCGCCGTCGACCGCCCAGCCGGCGCCGGTGGAGTCGGCTGCATGTTGGGCCGCCTCGACGCGGATCTGCTCGTCGTCGACTACGTCCGACCGCACCGCCTTGACCGGACGTTCGCTGATGCCGAGCTGGCTGCGGGCCTCGTCGAGCACGGCGATGTCCTCGACCGTCCAACCGTCGGTTGAGGACCTCCGCAGCGAGGCGGCTTCGTCCTCGGTCAAATGATGGCGGGTCCCGAGCCGGTGGATCTTGTTGTCGGTGTAGAGCGATGTGACGAGCTGCTCGGGTGTCAGCGTCGGCCAGAGGACGTCCATCGCCGCGGCCAGCAACGACGACGAACGCAGGGCCGCCAACGCGTTCTCGCGGTCGATCTCGTCCTTGACCTGACTGTTGATCTCGCGCGTCAGCAGCCGACGGATGTTCTTGCGGAACACCGTGCTCGCCTCGTTGTGCGGACGGCGACTGTCGCGGGCCGAGAGTCGCGCCGACTTCACGGCAGCGCGGGTCAAGGTGGTCCCGAACCCGGCGAAGCGCAGGGCGAAGTCCGACGTCGGCAGCCGCTGCTGGGCGCGGATCGTGTCGGCGAGCACGAGGCACATCCGCTGGTCACCTTTCACGGCCGCCGCCACGGCGTCGTCGTGGGCATCGGTGCGGATGCCGATGTGCATCTCACCGAGCGCAGCCCGCACCACGCTGCCTTCGCCGAGCTCGCTGATCACGTTCTCGATGTAGCGCATGAAGCGTGCGTTCGGACCGACGACCAGCACGCCGTTCGTCGCAATGCTCCCCCGGTGCTCGTACAGCAGGTACGCCGCACGGTGCAGCGCAACGACCGTCTTGCCGGTGCCCGGACCACCCTGTACGACCAAGGTGCCTTTCAGCGGAGCGCGGATGATCTGGTCCTGCTCGCTCTGGATGGTCGCGACGATGTTGCCCATCCGCCCGGTGCGGTGCTCGCTCAGCGCCGCCAGCAATGCAGCCTCGCCGACGAGGGTGGAGCGCTGGTCGTCGGACAGGTCGTTATCGAGCAGATCGTCGTCGATCGAGGTGACGTCGCGGCCCCGGGTGGAGATGTGCCGTCGTCGGGTGACTCCACGCGGCTCCAGTGGCGTCGCCCGGTAGAACGCACTTGCCGCCTCGGCCCGCCAGTCGACCAGGACAGTGTTGCGATCCTCGTCACTCAGTCCGACCCGGCCGATGTGGATCGCCTCCGCATCGGTGAAGTCCAGCCGCCCGAAGCACAACTGACCGCTGACGGAGCCCAATCGGGTGAGCCGCTGCTGATGGTGCTTGGCGCGCGCATCGCGCTCCGAACGGCCCTGCGGTGTGCGGACCGAATGATCGGCGTTCGTGGCCCGGAGATCGGCGTCGGCGGTGGTGAGCTCGTGGTCGAGGCAGCCGAAGGCACGGTCGAGATGTTGCTGTTCGATCTGCACCTGCTGATCGTGCGCGTCGACGCCAACGGCCAACGTCCGAGCAGAGCGGGCCACGGTTCCCCGCTCGACGAATGGATCGGTACGGGGCGAATTCGGCACCCCCGAAGCCTAAAGCGGCCCCGTCCGATCCGAGCCCGAGCTCGTTCATGTCGCCCACCTCGTGACGTTGCAGGCCGGGTCCGCCTCGGACGGCTCTCCGCCTCGGAGATAGCCTGCGCACCCGCCAATCGTGAGGAGATGTCGTGAGCGGTATCACGTCAGCGCAGGTCAGAGCCGGCCTCGATCATCCGGTCATCGACGCCGATGGCCACTTCGTCGAGATGGCGCCGATCCTGCACGACGAAATCATCGAGACACTCGTCGAACTGGGTGGCGTCGGATTGCGTGATCGCTATCTGGCCAGCAGCGTCAGACCGACGGACACATCCGTCATCCTGGGCAGTCGAACGCTGACCGGGGCGCGGGACACATGGTCGTCGATGCCGTCGTGGTGGGGATGGCCGACGGAGAACGTGCGGGACCGGGCGACCGCGCACTTGCCCGGCCTGTTGTACGAACGGCTCGACGAGATCGGCATCGACTTCGCGGTCCTGTATCCGTCGATGTCGCTGTCCTTCCTCGAAGTCGACGACGACGAACTCGCCGCGGCGCTCTGCCGGGCCGTCAATCGCCACCACGCGCAGGTCTTCTCGAAATACTCGGATCGGATGACGGTCGGCGCGCTGATCCCGATGAACTCACCGACGTCGGGCATCGCAGAGCTTCGATACGCCGTCGAGGAGCTCGGTCTGAAGGCCGGGGTGATCGCGGCCTACGCCAAACGCCCGATCCCCAAACTGCAGCGGGATCACGGGACGCTCTCGCCTGCGGTGTATCGCCTCGACCACTTCGGACTCGACAGCGAGTTCGATTACGACCCGTTCTGGCAAGCGTGTGTCGATTTGAGGTTCTCGCCCGCCGTGCATTCGTCGGTGCAATACCACGATCTGTCCCGCTCGACGTCGAGTTATGTGTTCAACCATGTCAATGGGATCGCCAAATGCCACGAGGCACTTGCCAAGTCGCTGTTCCTCGGAGGGGTGACCCACCGATTTCCCGCCTTGCGCATCGGTTTCCTCGAGGGAGGAGTTGCGTGGGCGAGCATGCTCTACACGTCACTCATCGGTCACTGGGACAAGCGGAACCGCCGTGACATCATGCGCCTCGACCCCGATCGTCTCGACGTCGCCGAGCTGATGCGGTACGCAGCGTCGCACGGCGACGACACGGTGCGGGCCAATGCCGATCGGCTCCACGACTGGTTCTCGGCGCCGGCCAGCCGACCCGCCGAACTCGACGAATTCGCGGCCGCCATGCTCGAACGTCCAGAAGGCATTCGAGACACGTTCGTGACCAACTTCTTCATGGGCTGCGAGGCCGACGATCCGTTGGTCGCATGGGCTTTCAATGCCTCGGCCAGCCCGATGGGTGCTCGACTCGGTGCGTTGTTCGGCAGCGACGTGTCGCATTGGGACGTCCGTGACATGACCGAGCCTGTCGCCGAAGCGTGGGAGCTCGTCGAGCACGGGCAGATCACCCGTGACGACTTCAAGGAGTTCACCTTCACCAACGCCGTTCGGCTCCACGCCGGACCCAACCCGGACTTCTTCCGAGGCACCGTCGTGGAGGCCGCCGTCGACGCGGAACTCGCCGGCCTGGCGAGCTCTTGAGCGGGCCACCAGAGCGGCCGGCTGCACCGCCATTGCGCAGCGTTCTCTTTGCCGCCGGTTCCGATCTCGGCGATCTCCTGACCGCGTACGACTCGGGCGCCGATGCGCTGATCGTCGATCTCGAAGAGCCGCAGACCCCGATGACCGAGCGCGTCCGCACGCGCGCCCGCACCATCGTCGCCGAGTTCCTCGACGGCTGCCCCGCAGCAGGGGTCGACACGGAACGACCGCTGCTGTTCTGTCGCGTGCAGCCCTCGCGGACCGGTGGGCTCTGGAAGGATCTACAGGCGTGTCTGCGACCTGCGCTCACCGGCGTGGCGATCCCGAAGTCGTATGGGCGCGACGACATCGTCGCCGCGGACGCCGTCATCACCAACGCCGAGGCCGAAACCGGCAGAGCGCTCGGATCGACCTGGATCTACCCGATCTTCGAAACAGCCGAAGCGATCCGAGACGCGCACGCGATCGCGATGGCGTCGGCCCGCGTCGCATACATGGGTGGGGCGGTGTCGCGCTTCGGCGACATCCACCAGGCGCTGGGATACCGCTGGACTGCTGGCGGACAGGAGACACACTGGCTCCGTTCGAAATTGCTCGTCGACGCTCGGGCTGCCGGGATTCGCTATCCGATCAGCGGCATGTGGGGTGGAGCCAACGACGACCTCGATGGCCTGCGGGCCTTCGCCACCGACCTCCGCGACCTCGGCTACTACGGGATGATGCTCGGCAATCCGGCCCACATCCCCCTCGTGCACGAGCTCTTCACCCCCGCCGCAGCGGACATCGCCTACTGGCAGGAACTGGTTCGGTTGGGTGACGAGGCCGAGCGGACCGGCGAGGGGCCTGTCCTCTACGGAGATCCGAACCAGGGCGAAGGCCACGTCGTTCACGGCGCGCACGTCGAGTCGGCACGACTGAACCTGGATTGGGCCCACGGACTCGGCCTCTGACAGACCGGCTCGGAGATCTCGAGCGGATGATGCAGCGGGTTCGACCGGCTCAGCGGGTGACGAGACCCTGCTGGCCGGCCCAGTTGCGCAGGTCGCGGCGGTTGATCGCGGCGGCGACCAGATCGGGGAACGCCGTGGGGGTGCATGCGAAAGCGGGGACACCGAGCTCGGCGAGCGCGCTGGCTGCGGCGTGATCGAACGACGGCGCGCCGTCGTCGCTGAGCGCGAGCAGGGCGATGCAGGTGACCCCGCGCCTGGCCATCGCGGCGATCCGGGCGACGAAGTCACCGCCGGACGTGCCTTCGTAGAGATCGCTGATCAGGATCATCACGGTGTCGGCGGGCCGGGTCACCAGCGACTGGCAGTAGGCCATGGCCTGGTTGATGTCCGTGCCACCGCCGAGCTGGATGCCGAAGAGCACGTCGACCGGGTCGTGGATCTGCTCGGTGAGATCAGCGACCGACGTGTCGAATGCGACGAGGTGCGTCTGTAGCGACCGCATCGAGGCGAGCGCGGCGCCGAACACACTCGCGTAGACGACGCTGTCGCTCATCGAGGCGCTCTGGTCGATGGCGATGATGACATCGCGGCGCATCGCGCTCGCCCGCCGCGAGTAGCCGATCAGGCGGTGGGGCACGACCGTCTTCAGCTCGGGTTGGTAGTGGGCCAGGTTGGCGCGCACCGTGCGGTCCCAGTCGATGTCGCTGTGCCGGGGTCGATGCACCCGGCTCGAGCGGGCGAGCGCCCCCCGAACGGCTTGCCGGGTTGGTTCGGCGAGACGTTCCTGCAGGCCGGCGACGACCTTGCCGACGACCATCCTCGCCGTTGCCCGCGTCGTCTCGGGCAGCAGGTGCTGCAGGGACAGCAGCGTCGCGACGAGGTGGACGTCGGGTTCGATCGCGGCGAGCATCTCCGGCTCGAGCAGCATCCGCTGGAGGTCGAGCCGGTCGATGGCGTCACGCTGCATGACCTGCACGACGCCGGCCGGGAAGTAGGTGCGGATGTCGCCGAGCCAGCGCGCGATGTTCGGTGCAGACGCCCCCAACCCCCCCGTCCGCTTCGAGCTACGACCTCGCTGACCGCTCGACGGTGGTGCGTCGTACAGGGCGCTCAGGCAGGCATCCATCTGCCGGTCGTCACCCTCGAGGTCGATGCCGGTGCCGTCCGGACTCTCATCGTCACCGGCGCCGAGCACCATCCGCCAGCGACGCAGACGCTCGCCTTCGTGCACCCGCGACGGCAGTGGGTGCAACGTCATCTCGCGAGCCGGTTCGTCGGTCATCGCCGTCCCCCGACCAACGAGGTGTGACCGAGCAGCTGGGCGATCGTCTGCAGCGCGGCGGCGACTCGGTCGGCATCGAGTGACTCACCGGTGCCGCCATCGGAGGCGTTGGTGCCGCGGCGGATGCGCTCGCCGATCTGACGGCGCTCGGCGACCTCGAACGTGGCGAACGTGCGTCGTAGCAGCGGCAGCGTCTCGACGAACGCCTCGCCATCGAGGGTGGACAACCAACTGTCGATCATGCCGAGGAGTTCGGCGTCGTGGACCAAGACGGTGCCGGATCCGCCGAGGAAACCCTCGACGAACGCCGCGCCATCTGCGGGCGCGGTGCCCGGCGACAGGGCCCTGGACACTCGACGCTCGACCGCGTCGGCCGCCATCGCGCCACTGTCGGCCAACAGGCGCGTCGCCCGACCCTGCAGCGCAGCATGCACGCGATCACGCTCGACCAGTTCGGCGAGCGCGTCGTGGAACAGGTCGAACAGCTCGCGGTCGCCGAGCAGCGAGAGGGCCGAGCGCGTCTCGTTGATCGACCCCGACATCACCTCGGCGGTATCGGCGTCGAGACCCGAGCACGCCGGCACCAGCCCGGCCGCGATACGCACGACCATGCCGCGCACGACCGTCGCCAAGGACTGTGCGTCGGTGCCACGCACGTCGCCGTAGCGCACGGTGCGCACGAGAGCCGGCAGCGCCGCCATCACATGGCTGATGTCGACGTCGAGCGCAGCCCGGTCGGCCACGAGTTGGACGATGCCCGACAACGGCTCGGTGATGTCGGCGAGCAGACACTGCTCGATCGAGTCGGTCAGCTCGGCGAGCGACGAGGCGCCCATCGCGCGCTGCACGACCGCCGCCTGCGCCGCTGCGGCAACAGTCGTGCCGAGCGCGGACGCCTCGATGAGGCGCACCTCCAGCTCGGGCTCCCACACGATGTCCCACGTCTCGCGGAACGTGCCGGCCGAACGGCGACCCTCGACCTCGATCCCCCAGCCGACGCGCAGCATCCGCAGCCGGTGCAGCAGCCGCGAGCGGTTGAGGTCCAGCGCCTTGCGTAGATCCAGCTCGAGCGTGGCGACCACTGCGGCGGGCTTGAGTCGGCAGCGCTTCTGCTCGACGGCGAGGTTGCGCGCGAGCGGGACCATCGGCGTGTGTGCCGGGACGCGACCGATGAGGGTGCCGACGACGAGCTCGTTGCTGAGCAGCATCATCGGCGCATCGGTGCCGTCGCCGAGCACCGCCCGTGCTGCGTCATTGGTCTCGACCAGGCCGGCCAGCGGTCGCCCGCGCAGCGCGGCCAGCGATGTCGCCAGCCGGACCGCCTCGACGACGTCGGCGGCGGAGGCCGCGTAATCGTGGGATCGCAACAGCCGGGCTGCCTCGGTGAACCAGCGCGCAACGGTGTCCGGCCCGGGATGGGTGAACAGGTGGTGGTACCAGCCGGGTGCCGTCACGCCTGCGCCGTACCCGGTCGCCGACGCGAGCCGGCGATGGGTCCACGGCACCCAGGTGATGGCGACCTTGGTCTTGGGCATCCCCCGCAACAGCGCAGTGTCGGATCGGGCCTGGCGGGCGTCGGTGGCGTTGGCGAGCGCCGGCACGTGCCAGGCCCCACAGACGACGACGATGTCGGTGAACCCGTCCTTGACGGCCTGGCGGATGCCCGCGCGCATCTGCGCCTCGCGCCGGCGCTCCATCGGGTCGGCCGGAACGAAATCAGGTTCGTACGCCGCACGCAGCACCGTCATCGCGTCTGCGATCGCCTCGAACGGGGATGACCCGTCGCGGTGCTCGACCACGTCCTCCCACCACCGCTCGGTGTCGTCGTAGCCGCCGGCCGACGCCAACTCCGTCAGCGGATCGGCGGGCCGACGCTGATCGCGCCCATCGACCACCTCGAGTGCGGTCTGCGCCGCGGTCGCCGACCAATCGGCGAGCGTGTTCGTCAGGGCCAGATCGATGTGCCGCACCGGCACGTCCGCGTCGCCGGCCCAGCGCATTGCGACCCATTCCGGACTGAACGACGCGTACGGATGGAACACCGCCTTGTCGAGGTGGTCCACCGCGTAGCCGAGCATCGTGACCGGCGGGCGCATCTCCGGATCGGTGACCAGGTGGGTGATGCTGTCGGCCTCGCGTGGACCTTCGAGCAGCACGATGTCGGGTGGAGCGGCCGCGAGCCCACGGGCCACCGCACGCGCCGAGCCCGGCCCGTGGTGACGGATCCCGAACAGCCGCACGGTGGGACCGGACACACCGGATGGATCGGACGGATCAGACAAGGGCGCGCTACCGGATCGAGAGCGAGTCGAGGTACTCGCGCCAGACGACGGCGTCGTGCACGGGATCCTTGACGACCGTCGACTCGATGCCTGCGAGAAGGTCGTCGAAGTGCAACGAACCGTCACCGAGGTGAGCGGCCATCGCCAGGCCCTGGACCATCACCGAGATCGCCTCGGCGGTGCTCATCGTGCCCGACGGGGTCTTGAACTTGATCCGCCCGTCCTCGCTCTGCCCGGAGCGCAGCTCGCGGAACACCGAGACGACCCGGCGGATCTCGTCGGCGGGCACCGTGACGTCAGGCAGCGACAGGGCCCCGGCCAGCGCAGCGACGCGCTGGGTGACGATGCGGACCTCTTCTTCGACCGACGACGGCGAGGGGAGCACGACCGTGTTGAACCGCCTGCGGAGCGCACTGGACAGCTCGTTCACGCCCCGGTCGCGGCTGTTCGCCGTGGCAATCAGGTTGAAGCCCGGCCTGGCCTGCATCTCACCGGCCAGCTCGGGGATCGGCAGCACCTTCTCGCTGAGCACGGTGATGAGCGCGTCCTGGACATCACTCGGCATGCGCGTCAGCTCCTCGATGCGCACGATGGCACCCTGCTCCATCGCCCGGTACACGGGCGACGGCACGAGCGCGCCCATACTCGGCCCCTCGGCCAGCAGGCGGGCGTAGTTCCAGCCGTAGCGAACCGCCTCCTCCGCTGTGCCGGCGGTGCCCTGCACCAGCATCGCCGAGTTGCCACTGATGGCCGCCGCAAGATGCTCGCTGACCCATGTCTTGGCGGTACCGGGCAGGCCGAGCAGGAGCAGGGCACGGTCGGTGGCGAGCGTCGCGACGGAGACCTCGATCAGGCGACGCGGGCCGATGTACTTCGGCGAGATGACGGTGCCGTCGGCCAGGCGACCGCCCATCAGGTAGGTGACGACCGACCACGGCGACAGCCGCCAGCGCGGCGGCCGCGGGCGATCGTCCTGGGCGACCAGCGCCGCGAGCTCCGATGCGTACTCGACCTCGGCGTGCGGGCGCAGGACGTCGACGGCGTCGTCCGGCGCAGCACCCAGCACGGCGGTGTCGTCGAGTGCAGAGTCGCGAGCGGTCACGGTTCGAAGCTACACGGGGCGTGTGACAGTGGACGTGGGTGGCCCGGACCGGGGCCGAAGATCACCGTCTGAGCAGGAAGACCATGTCGGCCGTCACCCCGAGGACGAGACCGACCGCACCGAGCAGGATGCCCCAACGAGCCGAGCCACGACCGGTGAGCGCGCCGTTGCTGCGCTGGATCCGCCGCTGGGCGAGGAACCCCATGATCAGGCCGGCGAGAGACAGCACAGGGAACAAGCAGAGCACGATGCCGATGCCCGACACGATCACCGAACGGGTCGCCATGACCTCGTCGATCGGTTTGAAGACGACCGGCTCGTGGGCGCGGGCGGCCGCAACGGCGGCTGCCTGCTGCGCTGCGGCGACCGCCGGCGAGGGCGCCGGAGCGGCGGACGCGATCAGCTCGACGAGCTGCACCGTCGGCCGCGAGATCGGCTCCATCGGGTTCGACTCGGCAGGTGCGCGACGCTGGGCCGGTGCCGGAGCGACCGGTGCCGGAGAAACCGGTGCCGGAGAAACCGGTGCCGGGGTCGCCGTTACCGGGGTGGCCGGGAGCGGTACGAACGGAACGGCTGCAGGCGGCTTCGCCGACGTCGGCGGCAGGACCGGTGCCGGAACGACCGGCGGCGGGGCGATCGGCGTCGGCGGCAGGATCGGCGCCGGTACGGCCGGTGTCGGGGCCGCGTCGGCGCGGGCCGCAGGTGCCGGAGGACCATCGTCGGCACGGACACGATCGACGAGATCAGCGATCGACGGTGACGCGTCAGCCGGCGTCGGGGCGGGCGGGGCCGGCGCCTGGTGGGCGGGGACCACGGGCGTTGCGGCGACGGCCGGAAGCGACGGGGTCGGCTCTGGTGGTCCAGATGTCGCCGGCGAGGTCAGCCGGGACAGGCGCGCGGCGCGAGGAAGGGGTCGACGTGCAGGAGGCGCATCGGTCGACGCGTCAGCGGCGGAATCAGGCTCGGCCCCGTCCGGGGCGCTGTTCGGTGGGAGGTCGGCCACGCCTTCACGGTACCGCGTGCGGTGAATTCGCCGGCGGCATCTGACGGATCATCTCGTCACGCAGCTGGGCGACGCCGAGCAGATCGACACGCGTCCGCTCGGTCACCGCATGGAACGGCGCCCGATTGAGCTCGAGGATCAGCGGCGGCAACCAGGTCGGATCGAGGGCAGCGACCGACAGCCGGATCTGTGCAGCGGCCGCCCACGTCGCGCTGCGGTCGTGGAACGCGCCGACGATCGCCGCGACGACCGCGCCGCTGTCCGGCGGAGGTCGCGGCGGCAGGAACGCATCGGTCCCTGCGACTGACGTGGCAGCGGCGGCCGCGGCCTTGATCCGCAGCTCGGGCATCGCCTCGGCCAGCCACGCTGCCCGGCCACCGGCCACGGCGCGCACGGCGATGTCGAATGCCGGGTTCCGGCGCCCACGCAGGAGCAGCGTCGGCAGCAGGTGATGGGGCAGCTGGAAGCCGGCCAGACGGCACCGGGCGAACCACTCGGGCAGCAGCACGTCGTGCTGCCCACCGAGCATCCGGGCCAACTGGTTCGCCGCAGCGGGCGGGCACGGCGGACGAGGATCATCCGGTGCCGGGTCGGTCATCGGCACGGCCGGAGCCGGACGGCGCCCGGCCCGACGCGCCGTCGCCACGCCGGCGGCACGATCGAGCAGTTCGACCGCCGGATCAGCCATCGACGTCGGCGACGATGACCTCGCCCCCCAACCGGCCCGGGCGACCGGGAGCGGGCGACGATCGGTGCCGAGCACCGCAACGGTGACGAGCCCGACCCACTCTTCCGCTGCCGAGCGGGCCAGGTCTTCCGCTGCTGAGCGGGCCAGGTCTTCCTCCGCCGCAGAGCGGGCCACGCCTTCCGCTGCGTCACTCACAGGACGATCGCCTGGTCGGAGCCGAACAGTGTCAGCGGCAGCAGCCCATCCACGCTCCACTCACCCATCAGCCGGATCGGTCGACCACCCGAGACCGCGACGATCTCGGCCATCTTGGAGCAGCCGGCCGCAATCGGGATGGAGCCGGTCGCGTCGGTCAGGACCCAGCGTCCGTTGCCGATCGGCGCCGGCACCGCCATCACGCACAACGGGTACCGCTCCACCCACGGCTCGGCGGCGAGCGCCCATCCGGCATTCAGCAGCGCATCAGCGATCGTGGTCGATGCCGGCCCAGCGGTGTTCGGCAACGGGTCACCGTTGACCCGACCGACGATGGCGCGCAGGTTGATGCCGCCCGGGTACCAGTGCAAATCGGCATCGAGCGCCGAGCCGACCGCGAACTCCGTTGCGACCTCGTTGCCGAACGCCCCGAAGGCGAGCACCATCGCCCAGGTGACAGGGGTGGCGCCCGCGCTGGCCAACCAGGTGCGTTGCACTGTGATCTTGTCCTCCCGGGTACGGCTCTCGCCGGCGACGATCCACAGCGCTGTCGACGGCACACTCGCGAGCACGTCGTCCTTGGCCACGGTCAGGCCGGTCGCGACATGCACACCGTCGGCGAGATCGGGGACCAGCGCCGAGGTGTGCTGCGCGCCGACGGCGAGTGCATGCAGCAGCGCCATCTCCTCCAGCACGTCCTCGTGCCAGCGTGGATGCTGGCCGACCTTGGTCGCCACCCGACGCACGCGATTGGCGAGCGCGCCGCACTGTGCGTCGACCAGTCGCGCGGCGAGGCGATCCCACGTCTCGATGTCGCCGAGCTCGCTGGCGGCCAGTCCGACACGGATCCGGTCGGCGAGCCACCGGTCCAGCTCCTGCAGTCCGGCGCGCATCCGCTGGGCCCGTTCGAACTGCCGCTTCTGGCGCTGCGGATCGATCTCACCACCGAGAGGCTGCGGCGCACGTGACCCCCCGCCGAGCGCATCTGCCGCCGATCCCTGCTCGCCACCGTCGTGGGTCGGCACGGACGCATCGGACGCGGCAGCGTCGGCTGCCTGCGGCGCGTTCTCCGCCTCCTCCAAGCCGCGGATCCGGGCGGCGCGTCGCTGCAGCCACTCATCGGCGAACGGGAGGCGTCTCGCCGGTGCAACAGCGCCGTTGGCGTGCAGCAGGAGCAGGCCGAGCGCATGCTTGCACGGGATCTTGCGGCTCGGGCAGTTGCACCGGTAGGCCGGACCCCCGACGTCGTCGGAGAGGTCGACGGCGACGTTGTACGGCTCGGCGGCCGCTGCGATGTACGCGCCCCAGATAGCGGAGTCGTCACACCCGGCTGCAGACCATGCCGCCGGAACGGCCAGCGGCGCCGCAGCGGCTGCGGCTGACAGGTCGGGCGCGAGTGACAGCACCTGATCGGGAGTCGGACGGATGGCCATCGCCGTGCACGGTACCGAACGGGTGCGCGCGCACGTCGCGGATCGCTGGTCGGCAAACCCCAGTACTCTCCAAGCATGGCTTGGGGGAACGATGCCGCAGATGCCCGGCTCCATGGCACCAACATCGCGGAGTCCGTCGTCGATCTGATCGGTCACACACCGCTGGTCCGTCTGAAGCGGATCAGCGAGCTGGAGAACATCCCCAGCATGCTGACGATGAAGATGGAGACCACCAATCCCGGCGGCTCCTCGAAGGATCGACCGGCGTTGGAGATGGTCCTCGCCGCCGAACGCGATGGCCTGTTGCTGCCCGGAGGCACCATCGTCGAGCCGACCAGCGGCAACACCGGCGTCGGTCTGGCGATCGTCGCCGCCCAACGTGGCTACACCTGCGTGTTCGTGATGACCGACAAGGTCGCACCGGAGAAAGTGTCGCTGTTGCGGGCCTATGGCGCCGAGGTGGTGGTCTGCCCTGTCGCGGTCGCGCCGGATGATCCGACCAGTTACTACAAGGTCGCCGAGCGGCTCACCACTGAGCGCCATGCGTTCCGACCGAACCAGTACGCCAACCCGAACAACCCGCTGTCGCACGAGAAGACAACCGGCCCGGAACTGTGGGAGCAGACCGGCGGTCGGATCACCCATTTCGTCGCTGGCGCCGGGACGTGCGGCTCCATCACCGGTGTGGCGCGTTACCTGCGCGACAAGAACTCAGCGATCAAGATCATCGCCGCAGATCCCGAAGGGTCGGTGTTCAGCGGCGGATCTGGCCGGCCGTATCTGGTCGAGGGTGTCGGCGAGGACTTCTTCCCAGCCGCCTGGGACGCGAGCCTGTACGACGACATCATCGCGATCAGCGACGCCGAGAGTTTCCTCACCGCCCGCCGGGTCAGTCGCGAGGAGGGCATCCTCATCGGCGGCAGCGGCGGCATGGCGGTCGCCGCGGCGATCCGTGTCGCCAAGGCGGCGAAGCCAGACGACATCGTGGTGGTGTTCAACCCCGACTCGGGGCGCGGCTATCTGTCCAAGGTCTTCGACGACGGCTGGATGGCGAATTTCGGCTTCCTCGACGAATGCGACCAGTGCGTCGGGGAGATGCTCGGCAGCCGTGGCAACACGCCGGAGCTGCTCTACGTCAACCCGACCCAGACCGTGCGCGAGACCATCGACCTGATGCGCAGCCACGAGGTCAGCCAGCTCCCGGTCTGCAAGAACACGCCGCCGTTCGCCAACGCCGAGGTCGCCGGAGCGGTCGACGAGCTGGAGCTGATGGACGCGATCTTCCACGACCCGTCGGTGCTCGACCGAGAGGTGCAGACCGTGATGGGCCCGAAGCTGCCGACGATCGGCATCGGCCAGAAGATCGAGCGGGCCGTGCAGATGCTGGACTCGGCGGCTGCGCTGATGGTGCTGTCCGGCGGGCGCCCGCTCTCGGTGATGACGAGATCCGACGTGCTCTCCTACCTCCAGGCGGCGACTCATGGGTGACATCGAGGAACAGAGCAGCCACACGCCGGGCGACTGGGGCTTCGAGACGCGCGCCGTGCACGCTGGCCAGGATCCCGACGCGGCGAGCGGCGCCGTGGTCACGCCGATCACGCTCAGCACGACGTTCGCCCAGGACGGCGTCGGCAACCACAAGGGCTTCGAGTACTCGCGCAGTGGCAACCCGACGCGAGCTGCGCTGGAGGCCTGCGTCGCTTCGTTGGAGCAGGCCCGCCACGGGTTTGCGTTCGCGAGCGGACTGGCGGCCGAGGACAACGTGCTGCGCGTGTTGCACCAGGGCGACCGGATCCTGCTCGGCAACGACGCCTACGGCGGGACGTTCCGGTTGATCTCCAAGGTGTGGGAGCCGCTCGGCTTCCCGTGGAGCGCCGTCGACCTGACCGATGTCGACGCGCTCGCGGCCGACTGGCCCGCGGACACCAAGATGGTCTGGCTGGAGACGCCGACGAACCCGTTGCTGACGTGCATCGACATCGAGGCCATCGCCGAGCTCGCCCACGCACGCGGCGCGATCGTCGTGGTCGACAACACGTTCGCGACGCCATACCTGCAGCAGCCGCTGACGCTCGGCGCCGACATCGTCGTCCACTCCGCGACGAAATACCTCGGCGGGCACAGCGACGTCGTGGGCGGCTTCGTCGCGTTGAACGATGACACCCTCGCCGACCGGATCCGGTTCACCCAGAACGCGGCCGGCGCGATCGCGGCGCCGTTCGACTGTTACCTCGTGCTACGCGGCGTCAAGACCCTCGCAGTCCGGATGGAACGCCACTGCGCCAACGCCCGCGCCGTCGTCGATCTGCTGCTCGGCCATCCGGCGGTCGACCGCGTGCTCTACCCGCAACTGCCCGACCATCCCGGCCATCGCGCTGCGGCGAAGCAGATGCGCGACTTCGGCGGGATGGTCAGCTTCACCCTGCGAGACGGCTACGGACGCTCGGCCGAGGCGAACGCGCTCGAGGTGGTCCGCCACACAGAGATCTTCACCCTCGCCGAATCCCTCGGCGCCGTGGAGAGTCTGATCGAGCACCCCGGGCAGATGACCCACGCGTCCGCTGCCGGCTCCCCGCTCCAGGTGCCCGCTGCGCTCGTGCGATTGTCGGTCGGAATCGAATCCGCCGCCGACCTCGTCGCCGACCTCGCCCAAGCCCTCGACCGCCTCCGCTGAAACCCATCCACGGCCAGTGGACCGCCCGGGCCGCGGGGCTGCATGCGTCGGCGGATCACCGGGACCACCGGGACCACCGGGACCACCGGGTCGAAACGCGCCCTCGGGGCGCTATCGTCCCGCCCAGCGGGACGGAACGTCCCCGAGGGCGCGAAACGTCCCGGTGATCCCAGAGCATCTCCTCCCCGGCTCGGCCACGGACGAGAGTTGGCGTCGATCGTTCAGCTGCGGGCGAGGACCTGGGCGGCGGCGCGACGGCCGCTACGCAGGGCGCCCTCCATGAAACCGCAGAACGCGTCGGTGTGTTCACCGGCCAGCACCATCCGACCGTAGGTGCGCTGCAGGAACGGCCAGGCGTCGATCAACTGCCCCGGTCCGAACGTCGCGTAGCAACCGAGGCTGTACGGGTCGTTGGTCCAGTCCGTACGTACCCGCTCCCCGGCGAGGCCCTTGACACCGGGGAAGAACCGGTCGGCCTCGTCGACGACGCGGTCGACGGTGTTCGGCACAGACACCAGCGCGGCGCCATCGTGCGATGACAGGAGCACGGTCAGTACACCCGTATCGCCGGGCTGGGAGTCGCTGCCGTCCCACGTCTGGCCCCACGCCCGCTCGGTGTCGACCGACCCGTCGAGGAGGCTGTCCTGCCACACCCGCCGCCCGGTCTGCACGCTGATCTTGCCGCCCAGCCCGTAGCCGACGCGGGACAGCTCGAGCGGCATGTCGAACCACATCCGCCCGAGCACGGGCAGCGGCGCCGTGTTGACGACGTGATCGGCGAGGATGGTCTCGCCGTTGGTCAGCACGATCCGGCCCTCGTCGGGGTCGACGAGGTCGACCGGGGTCGACAGCCTGATCCGCCCGCCCAGCTGCCCGCCCAGCCGCGCCGCCAGACCGGTCGCGAGCTGATCGTTGCCGCCGGCGATCCGGTAGGCCTCGCGGCCGCCGGGCGAGCGTCGGTGCAGCGCGGTCATCCATCCGGCGAACAGCTGGGAGATCTGGTCCGGGCCGAGCATGAACTCCGTGCGGACCTCGCGACCGATCGCGACACGCGCCAGCACACCGAGCTGGAGCTCGGCGATCACGTCGCTCAGAGGGGCGTCGTCGAGCTGGGCGGCGAGCGGTCCCCCGACAGGATCATCGGGATCGACGAGCGCGGCGAGCCGGTCGAGGGCATGCTCCCATTGCTGCAGCTCACCGGCGAGGGAGTGATGGAGTGCGAACGGTGTGGCCCGACCGCCGACGTCGAGCAGGCGGCGGTTCGGGTCGTGACCCGACGTCACATCGGCCAACTCGAGGCCGAGATCGGTGACGAGGGCGAGCACCTCCGGATGATGGGTGTCGACGAACTCGGCGCCGCGTTCGCAGTACTGGCCGTTACCGAAACGGTGGCTCCAGACCCGTCCGCCGACGCGATCGCGCGCTTCGAGCACGAGCACGTCCCGCCCTGCGTCGGCGAGGTCGCACGCGGCACGCAGGCCGGCCAGGCCCGCGCCGATGACGACGACATCGTGGTTCACCGTCATCTCGGCCTCAGAAGAGCGTCGGCTGCTCGGGACGGAACGTGCGCATCCCCGGCCATGGCACGTAGTTGTCCATGAACACCCACGACCGCCGGTGGATCGCCGACGGACCGTAGCCCTGCAGCGCGGTCTTGTGCAGCGGGCACGGATACCCCTTGTTCGTGTCGAAGTGCCAGTGCGGGTAATCGGCCGACTCGGCGCGCATGATCCGGTCACGGGTGACCTTCGCGAGGATCGATGCTGCGGCGACCGACAGGCAGTAGGCGTCGGCCTTGATCTTCATCTCGACGTGGCGCACGTGCGGGGCGACGAAGTTCCACGTACCGTCGACGACCGCCGCGTCGGGCACGACTCCGAGGCCCTCGATGGCCCGCTTCGCAGCGAGCTTCTGCGCCGCGGCCATACCGAGATCGTCGCACTCCTGATGGCTCGCGCCACCGACCGCCCACGCATCGCACCATCCGGCGACCCTGTCGAAGATGGACTCGCGTCCAGCCTCGGTCAGCATCTTCGAGTTGCGGACGCCGTTGACGCGGCGGTCTCGCGGCAGGATCGCCGCGCCGACCATCAGCGGTCCGGCCCACGAGCCACGACCGACCTCGTCGATGCCGACGACCACGTCGTGCCCGGCCTCCCACAGGTTGCGCTCGAGCGAACGCGTCGGTGCGCGCTTCTTGCTCGGGGCTCGGGTGCCGGGTGCCATCAGTCGTGCAGCACGATGGCGGCATCGCCGGCGACGACGGAACCAATGACGGTGAAGCCGCACGCGACGAGCTCGTCGGCAACGGCAGGATCGACGGCGGCGAGCAGACCGCCGGACGTCTGCGGGTCGTAGCCGATCGCGGCCCGGTCGTCGCCGAGGCCGGACTCGATCCGGACGTGCTGCTCGACGTGCTCGCGATTGCGCGGGTCGCCACCGGTGCGCACGCCCCGGGCCAGTGCGCCCGCCACGCCGGCATAGAGCGGCACGCGGCCATCGTCGAATGCGAACACTGCGCCGGCGCGCTCGGCCATGTCCCAGGCGTGACCGAACAGCCCGTACCCGGTGACGTCGGTGACCGCGTGCACGGCCTCGAACCGCTCCTGGAGAACCTCGGAGGCGGCACGGTTGAGACGGCGCATCCCGGCGATCGCGTCGGCTTTGTCATCGGCCGAGCCACCAGCGAGTGCCGCCGCCGTGCCGAGTGGCTTCGAGAGGATCAGTACATCGCCGACGCGGGCGCCCTCTTTGCGGAAGATGCGATCGGGATGGACGAGGCCCTGCACTGCGAGCCCGAAGATGGGCTCCGGATTGCGGATCGTGTGGCCACCGGCGATGGAGCCCCCGGCCTCGGCCACAACAGCCGCCGCAGCGTCGAAGATGGCGACGATCGCGGGGCGCGGAAAGTGCTCGGGGAACGCGGCGATGTTGACCGCGATCGTGACCCGGCCACCCATCGCGAACACGTCGCTGCACGCGTTGGCGGCCGCGATGGCGCCGAAGTCGGACGGATGATCAACGAGCGGCGGGAAGAAGTCGGTGGTGCTGACCATCGCCAGATCGGCGCTGATCCGGTACACGGCGGCGTCGTCGAACGGCGCCAGACCGACGAGCAGCGCCGGGTCGGTGTTCGTCGGCAAGTCGCTGACCAGGCTCGACAGCAGCGAAGCACCCCACTTCGCGGCGCAACCGCCGCACGACGTCCATTCGGTGAGCCGCATCTCGGCCAGATCGAAGTCGTCACGGTCGGTGTCATCGGGCACCACGGCACGGAGATCGGTCACGAGCGCCAGCCTACGGTGCCGTGCCAGGATGGGATCCCATGCTGAGCGTCGGCCCCTACCGCTTCACGACCCAGGACTCGATCCGCACCCTGGGCAACCTCGGCGGGCTCTGGTCGACGATGACGGCCGGACGGACCAGCGCGCGGACCGACGATCTGGAGCGCGATCTGCGCAGCCGGCTCTCGAGGTCGACCGGCGCCGCACCGGCCGCAGATCTCGCCGAGCTCGGGCTCGCAGCACAGCTCGCGCTGAAGAATTCCCCGGCGCTCGGTGAGGTCCTGGCCGATGTGTGGACGACGCTGCGGGCAGCGTCGGACGCGCTGCGCGCCGACGGCCAGATGCCGGCGCAGGTGACTGGGACAGTGGTCCAGCTGAGCACCTCCGGCGGTGGAGTGCCGAAGCTCGCAGTGCCCGCGGTCGACGTCGGGTTCCGCGGTGTGGTCGGCGATGTCCAGCGGGTCCGGGTGCATCATGGACGGCCGTGGCAGGCGCTGTGCATCTACTCGGACGAGGTGATCGACGAACTGCGCGCCGAGGGACATCCGCTCGAGCGGGGATCGGTCGGCGAGAACATCACCCTGCGAGGATTGCCGTGGGATCAGGTGCGACCAGGCGTGCTCCTGCAGATCGGCACGGTGCTCGCCCACGTTCAGGCCTTCGCCGAGCCGTGCAACTCCAACCGGTCGTTCTTCCTCGACGGCGACTTCCAACGGATGAATGCCGACCGTGGGCCGGTCAGCCGGATCTACGCGACCGTGCTCCAGCCCGGGCACATCGAAGCGGGCGACGCGGCGATCCTGGAGCCGACGGTCGACGGAACGATCGATGCGGCGACCGGCGCATCGATACACGCTGCATCCGTCATCCCGACCGCGGGCTGATCGGCAACACGATCCGCACGGTCGCGCCGCCGCCAGGCGTCTCGGCCAGTTCGACGTGGCCTCCGTGACGGTGGGCGACGTCGGTGACGAGGGCGAGGCCGTGCCCGGTCCCCGGCACGCGCGCACCGGCTGACCCGCGCCCGCCGGAGCGCAGTACGTGGTCTCGCTCGCTCGGGGCGATGCCCGGTCCGGTGTCGCTGACGATCACGACGACGTCCTCGGCCCGGTGCTCGACCCCGACGAGGATGCGTCCGCCGCGCGGGGTGTACTTGATCGCGTTCTGGACGACGTTGGCGAGCGCCTCGCGTAGCAGACCGTCATCGGCAGGCACCGACGGGCCAGTGCGTCGCGGACTGTCCATCGCCAGACCGACCCCGCCCCACGTCGCCAGCGGTACATTCCGCTCGACGACCTCGGTGACGACCGCCTCGAGGTCCAACGGCTCCGGGCGCAGCGCCCAACGCGCCGGATCCAGCTCGGCCAGCTGTTCACCGAGCCGGTCCAGTTGATCGATCTGGTCCCCGACGACACTGTCGAGCACCTCACGCTGCTGCTCGCTCAATTTCGGGTCGGCAAGATCATCGAGGCGGAGCCGCAGCACCGTCAACGGTGTCCGCAACTGATGCGAGAGCCGATGGGCGAGCATCCTCAGCGACTCACGGTGCTCATCGGCGAGATCGTTTCGCCGTTGCTCGCGGCCGGCGATGTCGCGGATCGCCGCAGCAAGGGTGTCGACCTCGGGATTGATGCGCGTCGAGGACCGCTCGACAGCGGCCTCGACCATCGGCGAGCCACCGAGGACCAACGATCGAGCGCTGTCGGTCAGTGCCGAGATCGGCCGTGACCAGAGACCGGCCAGGAACCAGCCGGCGAGGGCAGCGAGCAGGACGACGAGCGCGCCGATCCAACCAGAGCCGCCGAGGAACATCGACCACGACGGACGTGACGCCACCGTCTCGGCGACGAGCGCCACCGCGACGACGACGGAATCGACCACGACCGGTGATCCGGCAATGACCCCACCGTTGTTGTCCACGACCGCCACGGGTGAACCGGCGCGCAGCACCCTGCGGGCGACCGCCTCACCCCCGGCTTCGCCGACGAGGTCCGACCCGACCAGCAACTGACGGTCGATCGACACCACCTCTGCGCGCCGCGTGCCCTGCTCCTCGTCGGTCAACACGTCGCTGAGCAGACCCGGGTCGGAATACATTCGTGCCGACCTTGCCGCGAGCACATCGGCATCACCTTCGGCGATTGCAGTGGCGTGGTTGCGGTCGGCCCGCTCACTCTGCGCCCCAACCTCGCTGGCTGCGAATCCGACGAGCAACACGGCGAGCACGGCATGGCTCGCGGCCAGTCGCCAGCGCAGCCGCACCCGTCTCATGTCCGCGCCCTCACGTCTGGAGCCGGTAGCCGACGCCGTGCACGGTGTCGATGTAGCGGTCGCCGCCGGGGCGGTCGCCGAGCTTGTGGCGCAACGACGACATGTGCACGTCCAGCGAGCGGTTGACGAACCCGAGCGACGTGCCCCACACCCGCTCGGCCAGATCGTTGCGACGTACCGGTCGCCCGACGTGCTCGGCGAGGCACACCATCAGCTCGATCTCCTTGGTGGTCAGCACGATGACGTCACCGCCGCGGGTGACGCGGAACCCGTCGAGGTCGACGACGAGGTCACCGATCGTCACCGACCGCCGGGCGTCAGTGCGCTGGTGCCGACGCAGCACGGCATGGCAGCGGGCGACGAGCTCACGCGGGTAGAACGGCTTGGCGAGGTAGTCGTCGGCGCCGAGCTCGAGCGCTGCGACGCGATCTGACTCGTCACCGCGGGCCGACAGCACGATGAGCGGCACCGACGCAGCCAGCACCGCGCACAGGCTGAGCCCGTCACCGTCGGGCAGGCCGAGGTCGAGCAGCATCAGATCTGCGCTGACCGCGAGCAGGCGCGCCTCGGCGATCGTCGATCCTTCGAGGACCACGAAGCCGTAGCGGACCAGGAGGTCGCGCACAGCCGACCGCAGCTCGACCTCGTCCTCCACAATCGCGATCGTCGTCATCGGGTTTGAGCTTTCTTGAGGCCCGGTTGAGGCGCCCCGAACCGGTGGGAGCCGACGATGACTGCACCACCTCCACTTCGGCGGTGTGAGAACAACGACGGATCAGCGAGCACGCGGTCATTCCATCACGACGGTGGACCGAGTGCTGTGCAGCCACCGCCACAGAACCAGGAGAACAGCATGAACAACCGGATGAGGATCGGCGGTCTCGTCATCGCCGCAGTGAGCGTGCTCGGCGCCTGCAGCTCGACTGCCAAGTCGACGCCGACCACGAAGCCACCCGCGCCGAGCACGACGACCAAGGCCGTCACCCCGACCACCAAGGCCGTCACCCCGACCACCAAGGCCGTCACCCCGACCACCAAGGCCGTCACCCCCACCACCAAGGCCGTCACCCCCACCACCAAGGCCGTCACCCCCACCACCAAGGCC
>JANXUX010000223.1 GCA_025351965.1 Actinomycetes bacterium
CTGGGCGCTCGACACGCCGGCCGACGGTTGGACCGTGCTCGACCAGATCGGCCATCTCGCGTACTTCGACGAGATGGAGACGCTCGCCGTCACCGACCCGGAACGGTTCTGTGCTGCGCGCGATGTCTCACGCAGCGAGGAGACGAGCGTCATCGACGCCGCCGTCGTGGCCGGGCGGGCGATGTCGCCGGCCGCCACCCTTGACCGGTTCTCGGCGTCTCGGGCGGCGATGAGCCGAGCGTTCCTCGACGCCGACCCCGCCGCACGAGTGCCCTGGTACGGGCCCTCGATGAGCGTCGGAGCGGCGGTCACGGCGCGGATCATGGAAACGTGGGCCCACGGTCAGGACGTGTTCGACGGCCTCGACCGCCCGCATCCGGTCACGACGGCGTTGCGCCAGGTGGCCCACATCGGCGTGCGCGCCCTGCCGAACAGCTTCCGCACACGCCAGCTCGACGTGCCGACCGAGCCGGTGTACGTCCGTCTGGAAGCTCCCGCCGGCGACCTGTGGGAATGGGGCCCGATCGATTCAGCCGACCGGGTGAGCGGATCGGCGCTCGACTTCTGCCTCGTCGCGACCCAGCGCCGCCACGTCGCCGACACCGAACTGGAGATCACCGGAGCTGTCGCCGAGGAGTGGTTGGACATCGCCCAGGCTTTCGCCGGGGCGGCAGGAACCGGCCGGCTTCCGGGCCAGTTCCCGCGCTGACGGCGTGATCAGTCGTTCGGGCGGGATCAGCCGTTCGGCGGGCTCAGCCGTTGGGCGTGACGACGGCTCGGCCGCGCAACGTCCCGTGATGGAGCGCGTCGTAGGCGTCGGTCACCCGGTCGAGCGGGAACAGGTCCGCATCGCTGCGGATCAGGCCCTGCTCGGCGAGCTTGACGACGTCGTGCGCGTCCGAGACGCTCGAGCCCTGGAACGTGATGATTTCGCCGTCGCGGGGCAGCGCCCCGTACCACGGCCGCTTCAGCGTGCCGCCGTTGGTGCCGATGATCCCGTACGTGCCGTAGGGCTGGACGGCGCCGACGCCGACTGCGATGGTGCGGTCGACGCCGACGAAGTCGAGCACGACCGTGACGCCTTCGCCGTTGGTGATTTTCGTCAGTTCTGCAGCGGTGTTCTCGTCGACGCCGTTCACCGTGTGGTGAGCGCCGAGGTCGGACACGTAGCTGAGCCGATCGGGGTTGTTGTCGATTGCGATGACGGTCGCCGGGCTCATCGAGCGCAGCAGCTGGATCGCGAACGACCCGAGGCCACCGGCGCCGATCACGACGGCGGTCGAACCCGGGATCAGCTTGTGCAGCACCTTGCGCACACCGTGGTACGAGGTTGCGCCGGCATCGGTCATCGGCGCGGCGACGCGCGGGTCGAGTGAGCCGATCTTGATCACGTCGCGCGGCGCGTTGGCGACGACGTACTGGGCGAGCCCACCATCGCGTCCGTAGCCGCGGCCCGTGAGACCGTTCGGGCAGGCGCTGTCGTGGCCGCGCACGCACAGGCTGCACACACCGCACGATGCCGGGCTGACGAGCGCGACGGCCTCACCGATCTCGAAACCGGCGACCCCCCGACCGATCGCGGCGATCACACCGCCGATCTCGTGGCCGAGCGTGAACGGGACGCGCCAGTCGATCATCCGCCCGATCTCTTCGGGCAGCTCCATCATCGACAGATCGCTGTGGCAGAGGCCGTTGCCCTTGACCTCGACCAGCACCTGTCCGGCACCGGCGGTGGGCACGTCGATCTCGACGAGCTGCGGCGGCTGCTGCCAGTCGAGCAGTCGGTAGGCGAGCATGGTGTCGTTCACGCCGTTGCTCATCGCGCTGCCGGCCAGTCACGGGTGCGCAGCTGGGCCTCGGTGCCGCCGTCCATGAACACGACGCTGCCGACGAAGAACGCGGCGGCGGGGGACAGCAGATAGGCGAGCAGCCCGGCGACCTCCTCGGCCGTGCCGGCGCGTCGGATCGGGACCGGGAAGATGTCGCCGAGGCCGAGCACGAACTCCACGCCACCGCCGGCCGTCATCGGCGTGTCGATCAGGCCGGGTGCGATCGCGTTGAGGCGGATGCCCGAGCCGATCCAGTTGCTCGTGATCGCGTTCGTGCGCACCCAATGGGCCAGCGCCAGCTTCGAGGCCGGGTAGCCGCACATCGGCGCGCGCTTGGCTTCGACCCGAGCCGTTGTCTCGTCGTCGGCCAGGCAGGCTTCGACGGCGGCGAGCGGGATGTGCTCCTGCGTCGTCGAGCTGTTCGAGCTGATCGCGATCGCACTCGGGTTGGTGCCCTTGGCGAGCAACGGACGCAGGCTGCTCAGTGCTGCGATCGCCCCGAAGTAATTGGTCGCCACGACGAGGTCCTCGTTCGAGCCGTTCGAGCTGATGCCGGCTCCCGCGACGAGACCGTCGAGCACGCCGCCCGATGCCTCGGTCACGCCGGCGATCATCGCCTCGCGACCCTCGACGGTGGACACGTCGGCGATGACCTCGGCGTCGCGCAGGTCGACACCGATCACGCGGTGGCCCGCTGCTTCGAGGATGGCTCGCGTTGCGACGCCCATCCCCCCGGCTGATCCGGTGAAGGCGATGGTGCTCATACCGGTGCGCCGACGAGTTCGATGTGCGCGGACTTGATGCCGAACACGAAGGGGTTGGGCATCTCGACGACCGAGCCCGGCACGACGCGGAACGACTCCACGCGGCGGACGAACTCCTCGAAGAACGTACGGATCTCGAGCCGGGCCAGGGCCGCTCCGAGGCAGAAGTGGGTGCCGAAGCCGAACGCGATGTGGTGGTTACCGGGCCGGGTGACGTCGAACGTCTCCGGGTCCTCGAAGTGGCCAGGGTCGCGGTTGGCCGACGAATACATCAGCACGACCTGGTTGCCGGCCGGGATGGTGGTGCCGTTGAGGTCGTAGTCGATCTTGGCGACGCGGCACATGTTGTGGATCGGCGTGACGTAGCGGATGAACTCCTCCACGGCCACGCCGATGTCGGCGCCGGCCTTGAGCTTGGCCCACTCGGCGGGGTGCTGGTCGAGCAGGAGGAGGGTGCGTGCGATGACCGTGCGGGTCGTCTCAGCGCCCCCGTCGAGCAGGAGCAGCGCATCGGACACGGCCTCGGTCGTCCCGAACTCCTGGCCGGTGATCTCGGCCGTCGTGTACATCGACATCAGGTCGTCCATCGGACAGGCCTTCTTCGAATCGTACAGCTCGGTCGCAGCGACGGCGAACTCGATCGCCGCGTTCATACCGTCTTCGGTGAAGCAGCGCGGGCCGCCGCCCATGACGATCGTGCGCTCGGACCAGTCACGCAGCTTCGGCCAGTCCGAATCCTCGAACCCGAGCAGGCGACCGATCATCAGCGCCGGCAGGGGAGACGCGAGCTCCTCGATGATCTCGACTGGTGTGCCGTCGGCGCGCGGCGCGAGCGCAGCATCGAGCAGCCCGGTGACGACCGTGCGGATCTGGGCGTCCTTGTCGGTCACGGCACGAGGTGTGAACCGGCGCGCGACGAGCGCTCGGCGCTGCTGATGGAACGGATCGTCGAGACCGATGATCGCCGGGTCGGCGGGCAGGTTGGGACGATAGCCACCCTTGACCTGGTCGCTGTTGATGAACACGTCTTTGCGTCGCTCGATCTCGACGATGTCGTCGTACCGGGAGATGCCCCAGATCTCGTTGATCGAGTCCCAGTAGGCCGGTGCGTTGTCGCGCATCCAGGCGTAGGTCGGGTATGGATCGGTCGTGTAGAACTCCCCGTCGAGGAGATCGATCGTGCGGTGATCGGGTGTGACGCTGGTCATCTCGGCAGAGTATCTGACGGGGTGTCAGATACAGGGACGCGAGCGAGGTCGCGTGCACGCCCTCGTCGTCACGAGTCTCAACTTGTACCCACGAAACGCACAGGTAGTTGGCACTAGCGATCCACAGGCTCGGGCCGTCATCGTTGGCCATGGCCCGCAACCCACATCACCTTCGGTCGCTGCGTCGCTCGCGTCGGCAGATGACCGTCGATCATCCCGACCGCCGTGCGCTCGAGTGCGCCGGCTGGCGGACCCTGCTCGACTACCGCGAGAACCACGTCCGCGACGACGAGGGCACGCTGCTCGCCGTCATCCCGCGCTGGACTGCCGAGGCCGAACGATTCGACGATGCAGCCCGTTCCGAGCGCGTCATCGTTGCCTCGGCGACCGCGACCTCACGAGACGAGGTCTGGGCCAAGCTCCGCCGCGCAACGGCCATCGCCGGCCTCCGCCCCTACGACGGAGCCAACGACTTCGCCTGACGGCGTGGCCGGCGTTGCGCGATCTGTGATCAGCGCCGCGTCAGCACATGGTGGGACGTTCCGCGCCCTCGGGTGGCTGTGGTCCCGCTGGGCGGGACGGATCGAACACGAGGGCGCGGAACGTCCCGGCCGCTGCGGCGCGGGTCGCTGCGGCGCGGGCCGCACAGATGGGTCGGCGCCATCAGCCGGCGGTCGGTTGGCGCGGTCAGTCCGCGCGGTGGCCGTTGAGGCGCTTGTACATCGCCCGTTGGGACGTGGCCATCTGCACGAACTCGGCGTACAACTGGGCGTGGACCGCGGTGTGCGCGGGGATCGGCTCGAACGAGCGGGCCGTCGGAGCGGCAGCGACGATGTCGTCGAGGGTGAGGTGGCCGAGGTGCATCGCCGCGAACCAGGCCGCGCCGCGCACGTTGACGTTCGCCGGGTCCACGACACGAAGGATCGGTCGGCCGATGACGTCGGCGTGGATCTGGCACCACAGGTCCGAGGTCGCCCCGCCGCCGAGCAGGCGCAAACCGTCGAGTGGTCGCTTGGCGAAGTGCTCGGTGGCCTCGAGCAGCCAGCGCACGTTGTAGGCCACGCCTTCGAGCACGGCGCGCACGAGGTGGGCGCGCGTCGTCGACATCGAGATGTTGAGGAAGCTGGCGCGCAGGTGCTCGTCGGACACGGGGGAGCGTTCGCCGGCGAGCCATGGGCAGAACAGGACGCCGCCACTGCCGGCCGGAGCGGTCGCGGCCTCTGCCGTGAGTGCGTCGTAGCCACCCTCGAACCCGTCGTCAGCGGTGAGTACGGAGTCGCGCAGCCAACGCAGCGCGGCACCGCCGACCTCTTGGTTGTTGGCGATCAGGTACGAGCCGTTACCCACGCCCGGCACAGATGCCATCTGATGGGTGATGTCCGTCTTCTTGAACGGCACGGGTGCCGACACCCAGGCCGTCGTCGAGATCGCGATGTGGCCTGCGTAGTCGGCGACCGCGCCGGCGCCCATTGCCGCTGTGTGCAGATCCGGCACCCCGCACACCACTGGCGTGCCGGCAGGCAGCCGCTCCGTGACGGCGAAGTCGGCGGCGACAGATGCGGTCAACGGCCCGAGCAGCGAGCCGGTCGGGAGCAGCTCGGGCAGCTTCGCGGCGGTGCGCTTGGCGAGCCGGACAAGTGTCGAGTTGTACGCGACGGGGGCGCCGGGACGGTTGTCGGTGAGCCACGAAGCGACCATCGACGCCGGCGTCGCGGCGATGCGTCCGGTGAGTCGCGCGCCGACGAAGTCCACCGGCTCGAGCAGCGCGGCTGCTGCGCGGTGGACCGAGGGGCGATCGTTGGCGAGGAACTGTTCGTGCCCGGTCGGGTCGGCACCGTTCGGGTTGGGCGCGCCGCCGGCGAGGCGCAACCACTGAGCGACCTTGGCCGGTCCGTATCCGGACACAGCGAGGGGCCCGCCCGTGATGCGCCTCGACCATCGGCCGCCTCGGTGATCGGACCAGAGGATGCACGCGCCGACGGCACCACCGTCCGCACCGACGGGGATGGTCGAACCCCACTGGCCGGTGATACCGATGCCGTCGCACGGCGCGGCGACCGCAGCCGCAGCGACCGTCTCGCGCACGGCGCCGACGAGGCCGGTCCACCACTGGTCGGTGTCCTGGGTCGCGCCACCATCGGGTGTGCGGAGGGTGTCGACGGACCGGAACGCAGATGCCAGGACCCGACCGGCGATGTCGACGACGGCCACCTTCGTACCGCCGGTGCCGAGGTCGATCGCGAGGTACCAGCGGTGCTCGATGTCCGAAACCATGGGCGACATCATGACCGTTGCGCGGTGTCCAGCAGGCCACCCCGGCGCCGACGTGGCTGTGACAAGCTCCACGACATGAGCAGTTACCCCTATGCCAATCGCTATCCGGTCGTGCGCACCCTGCCCGAGCACGGACGTGACCGCGGTGAGATCCTCGCCGAACTGCGCGAGATGGCGGCCGCCGAGGACTCGTTCTGGCAGACCGGTAAGGCCAGCGGGTCGTTCTACTGCGGCGACATGGACCACTACGCGTTCATGTCCGAGGCGTTCGGGCTGTACGGCCACATGAACGCGCTGCAGCGCGACGTGTGCCCCAGCGCGACCCGATTCGAGGGAGAGATCATCGCGATGGGCCTCGACCTGTTCCACGGTGACGCAGCGACTGCTGGAGGAGGTGACCCGGTCGGCATGATCACGAGCGGCGGCAGCGGCAGCATCCTCCACGCCGTCATGTCGTACCGCGAACACGCCGCGCAGACGCGGGGCATCACGCGGCCCAACTTCGTCAAGCCCGAGACCGGTCACCCGGCGTTCGACAAGGCGTGCCATCTGCTCGGCGTCGTGCTTCGAGTGGCCCCGATCGACCCGCTCACCGCAACGGTCGACGTCGAGGCGATGGCGGCGATGATCGACGATCAGACGATCGCGATCATGGGCTCGGCCTCGAACTACGGCTACGGCACCATCGACGACATCGCTGCGCTGGGCACGCTCGCGCTCGAGCGTGGCGTCGGTCTGCACGTCGACGGCTGCCTCGGTGGCTTCATTCTTCCGTTCGGCGAGCAGCTTGGCCACCAGATCCCGCAGTTCGACTTCCGCGTGCCGGGCGTGACGACCATCTCCGCCGACACCCACAAGTACGGTTACGGCCTGAAGGGCACGTCGCTGCTGATGTTCCGCGAGCGGGCGCTGCGCAACAGCCAGTACTTCTTCCAGACCGCGTGGACCGGCGGAAAGTACTGCTCGCCGGGTATCGACGGCTCACGCTCGAGCGGACTGCTCGCCGCGACCTGGGCGGGCATGGTCGCCACCGGTCGCGAGGGCTATCTCGGCTACGCGCAGGAGATCTTTGCGACGTCGTACGCGATGCAGGCCGCGATCCGCAGCCACTCGCAGCTGCGGCTCATCGGGGAGCCGAGCTACCTGTTCGCGTTCACCTCGGACGACTTCGACGTCTACCACGTCAACGATGCGCTGCGTGCGAAGGGCTGGCGGATGAACGGGCTGCAGTACCCGATCGCGATCCACATGGCCGTCACCCGCCCCCAGACCCAGCCCGGGGTGGTCGAGGCGTGGACCGCCGATCTCACTTCGGCCGTCGAGTACGCGGTCGCCAATCGTGACGTCGCCCCGAGGAGCAGCGCGATCTACGGCGGCGTCTCCGGCGGCTGGACCGAGGGTGCCGACGAGTTCATCCGCACGGTCATGAGCGACATGATGGACCAGCACCAAGCGCTCCCGCACCCCTGAGGGCTCCGGGTTGTCTGCGCGGCACCGAGCGCCGGCGGCGCGGGTCACTCAGGCACTGGATCGGTGCGTTCGATCATCAGCAGGCCGACGACGCCGAATGCGGGCAGGACCAGGGTGGCCCAGCCGAGGCCGACGACGTCGGAGAGCGCGCCGAGCAACAGTGGCCCGAACGTGACCCCGACGCCGGAGGCGATCGCCGCGGCCCGGCCGAGGGCCTCGGTGTCGTCGTGCAACTCGAACAGTCGCGAGAGCGACAGCGGGTACACCGCGGCGAGCGTCAGGCCGAGCAGGCCGAGCCCGAAGACACGACCGACGAGACCCGGACCGAGCAGGAACGGCACGAGCGAGATCAGCACGCCGACGAATGACACGGTGAGGATCCACTCGCTGCTGCGCCGTCGGAGCAGGCCCGTGAGGCCGATCCGCCCGATGCCCATCCCGACGAAGAAGACGGCGGTCAACAGCGCTGCCGTGCTCGTGGACGCATCGGCCTGGCTGACCATGATCGACGCGGCCCAGATGCCGGTGCCGATCTCGACGAGCACGCCGCATGCGAGGGCGGCCCAGCGGCGCGCGAACCGTGGGACGCGGAACAGCTGACCGAGGCTGATCGGCTCGGCGTGCAGTGCGTCCGGGACGCTGGAACGCCCGGCCACCACGACGACCCCGACCGCAATCAGCACCAACGGCACGAGATACGCAACCCGCCAGGCGATGCCACCCGCGACCACGATGCCGACGGTGAGGGGGAGCGCAGTGGACGACAGCATCGGGAACGTGTTGAGCACCGAGAACGCTTCTCCGGGCGCGTCTGGCTGATGCGCGAAGATCACCGACGGGACGAGCACGACCAAGCACGCCGAGCCGGCGCCGGAGAGTGCCGCACCGGCGAGGGTCAGCCCAGCGTGATGGCCGAAGCCGAACAGCAGCCCGCCACCGAACATCGACGAGACGCTGATCGCCAGCAGGACCCGGTTGGACAGCGCGGCGAGGATGTGTCGACCGACCGTCGCGAGCAGGAGCAGGCAGATTCCGAAGAGGGATCCGTGCAGCGATGCAACCGACGACGACATCTGGATTTCATCGCGCAACGCGGGGAGCACAGCGCCGTAGCCCATGGTCCACGCGAGCAGTGCATACGACAATCCGATGCCGAATGTCAGACGGTCCCAACGCACCGCATCGACGCTAAGGCGCCGATCGGTGAGTTCCGCCGCTAGCGTAGGAGCCGCATTGTTCCTACCCCCTGGGACAATGCGGTCGAGTGCAGCGCCCTTCAGGCGCACGATTTCGTTCCATCGAGCGGACAGCCATGCATCAACGGCCAACCGAACTGGAAGGAATCCAATGAACACCAGCACCCCGTCTTCTGGCGCGTCGCGCCGCAACCCCCGACGTCGTCGCCCGAGTGGCGCCCCCGGCGGCAGCAACAACAACACCGCCAGCATCGACACCCGCGGCGCCGGTCAGGCCAGCGCGATGGACGCCGCCGACCTCGTCCCGTCGAGCGCACCCGTCGCCCCTGCGGCCGACTTCACCGAACTGAACGTCCCTGCACCGATCGTGGCCTCACTGACCCGCGACGGGATCCTCACCCCGTTCCCGATCCAAACCGCGACCCTGCCCGATTCCCTTGCCGGCCGCGACGTCCTCGGCCGAGGTAAGACCGGCAGCGGAAAGACGATTGCATTTGCAATCCCCACCGTCGTCCGCCTCGCCGAGTCCGGCGCCAAGCGCGAGACGAAGAAGCCCCGCGCGCTCATCCTGGTCCCGACCCGTGAGCTCGCCAACCAGGTCGCCGAGACGATCACCCCCATCGCCGCAGCCATGGGCCAGAAGGTCGCCGTCGTGTTCGGCGGCGTTGGCCAGGGCCCGCAGGTCACTGCGCTGCGCCTCGGTGTCGACATCCTCGTCGCCTGCCCCGGTCGCCTCGAAGACCTCATCTCCCAGCGCCACTGCCGTCTCGACCTGGTCGAGGTCACGGTGCTCGACGAGGCCGACCACATGGCCGACCTCGGCTTCCTCCCGGCCGTCAAGCGCCTGCTCGACCAGACGCCCGCGAACGCCCAACGTCTGCTGTTCTCGGCGACGCTCGACAACGGCATCGATGTCCTTGTCAAGCGCTACCTCACGAACCCGGTCGTTCACTCGGTCGACCCCGCCGTCGCCCCGGTCTCGACGATGACGCATCACGTCTTCGCCGTGTCCATCGCCGACAAGCCGGCCGTCATCAAGGAACTCGCGCAGGGTGTCGATCGGGCGTTGCTGTTCATGCGCACCAAGCACGGCGCGAAGAAGCTCGCCAAGACGCTCTCGATGGCCGGTATCCCGGCTGTCGAGATGCATGGCAACCTGTCCCAGAACGCCCGAGAGCGCAACCTGGAGTCGTTCTCCGAGGGCACCACTCGCGTCCTCGTCGCGACCGACATCGCCGCCCGCGGCATCCACGTCGATGACATCGCGCTGGTCATCCACGTCGACCCGCCGGCCGAGCACAAGGCCTACCTGCACCGTTCGGGCCGTACCGCCCGCGCCGGTGCCGAAGGCATCGTCGTCACGCTGATGACGCCTGACCAGGTCGGCGACGTCAAGGCGCTGGCTCGCGCTGCCAAGATCGAGCCGATCATCACCCGCGTCGCCCCGGGTCACGCGATGCTCGAGCATCTGGTCGGCATCGCCGCACCGCTCGTGCGCTACAGCGCGCCGATCGAGACGCCGCAGGGTCCCGGCCGTAGCGGCGGAGGCCGCTCCACCGGCGCTCACCGTGGTGGGCCGTCGGCCGGTCGTCCCGGTGCCCGCTCCGGCGGCGGTCGGCAGAGCTCGGGCCGCAGCGGCGGATCGGGCAACCGCAGCCGCTGAGCCTTCGGGCCAGCCGCGGGCGATCCGCACACAGCATTCCGACCGGCGGTCCAGCGATGGGCCGCCGTTGTCTCATCTAGAGTCGGGTCATGGCTGATTCCCCGAAGTCGCTCGGCGTGAGTGCCGAGCTCCACGCCTACCTCGTCGCCCACGGTTCGCCGCCTGACGCCGTGCTCGAACGTCTTGCTGCGGACACCTCGGCGATGGGCCAGATCGCGCGCATGCAGATCGCTCCGGAACAGGGCGCACTGCTGACGATGCTCGCCCGATTGGTCGGGGCGCGGCTGATCGTCGAGGTCGGCACGTTCACCGGCTACTCCTCGGTCTGCCTGGCCCGAGGCCTCGCCGAAGGGGGTCGGATGATCTGCTGCGACGTGAGCACCGAGTACACCGACCGCGCTGTCCAGGCCTGGCAGGAGGCCGGGCTCAGCGACCGGATCGACCTGCGGATCGCGCCCGGTGCGGAGACGCTGCGCGCGTTGCCGCACGATCCGCCGATCGATCTGGCGTTCATCGACGCCGACAAGTCCGGATACGCCACGTACTACGAGGAGATCATCACGCGGATGCGTGCGGGCGGTCTGATCGCCGTCGACAACGTGCTCTGGGGTGGGTCCATCATCGACATGACCGACACCAGTCGTGACACCGTCGCGCTCCGGGCGTTCAACGACATGGTCCTCGCCGACGAACGCGTCGATGTCGTGATGCTGCCCGTCGCCGATGGTCTGACCCTCTGCCGCAAGAAGTGACCGTGCCGTTCGTGACCGCTTCGTCGGGAACCAGCGTGACAGCGGCAACTGCGCCGGGATCGACCGTGACGCTCGAAGACCTCGAGGTGTCGGCGCTGTGGCTGCGCGATGCGTGCGGATGCAGCGACTGTCGACACGCCGGCTCGGGCCAACGCCTGCGTAGTGTTCTCGCGCTCGACGCCGGTACCCGTGCGTCCATCGTCGACATCCGTGGTGACGACGTCGAGATCACGTTCGCACCCGATGGTCACGTTGGTCGGTACTCGTTGGCGTGGCTTGCGGCCAATGCCCCCGGGCGGGGCGAGGTGTTCGACGACCGCAGCGAGCGCAGTCGACGCGTCTGGGCGGCCGCCGATCTGGCGCACGGCCCGCCGAGTGTTGCGTGGAACGACTTCATCGATCCCGGACTGTGCCGTTCGACGGCGATGCGCGAGCTGTTCGACCTCGGCGTGCTGCTCGTGCGCGATGTGCCGGTGGTGCCCGGCAAAGTGCTCGATGTCGCTCGCACGTTCGGGTTCGTGCGGACCACCAACTACGGCGACCTGTTCGACGTGCGGGTCGAGCCACAGCCGATCAACCTCGCCTACACCGGTCGCGCCATCGCTGCGCACACCGACAACCCCTACCGCGAGCCGGTTCCGGGCATCCAGCTCCTGCACTGCCTCAGCTCGTCGGCGAGTGGTGGCGAGAACGTACTGATCGACGGCTTCGCTGCCGCCGCAGTGCTCCGAGCTGAGGACCCGTCTGCGTACGCGCTGCTGACCACGACACGCCTCACGTTCGGGTTCCAGGACGCGAGGACCTCGCTGCGCGCCAGCGGCACCACCATCGAGGTCAACGCCGCCGGCGCCGTCCGCGGCATCCGCTGGAACGAGCGGTCGATCGAGCCACCACAGGTCGCGCCGCATCTCGTCGACGAGGTCTACCGCTCGCTGGGCGCGTTCGCTGAGGTGATCGCCCGGCCGGAACTGGCGCTGCACATCACGCTCGCCCCGGGGGATTGCATCATTTTCGACAACACCCGCATCCTGCACGCTCGCGCTGCGTTCGCCGACGGTGCCGGCGCCCGGCATCTGCAGGGCTGCTACGTCGACCTCGACGGCCTCGCCTCGACGGTCGCTGTGCAGCAGAGGCCGCTGCGATGACGCCCGCCGAGGCCGAGGCTGCGCTCGCCGCAATCGAAGCGGTCTTCGCCTCCAGCGAGGGAATGGCCTACCTGGGTGAGGACGTGACGATGATCCAGCACCAGCTCCAGGCGGGGGCACGTGCCCTCGATGCCGGCGAGTCCGATGCGCTCGTCGTCGCTGCGTTGTTGCACGACGTCGGCCACATGGTGGGCCAGTTCGTCGGTGAACAGGACGCGTCCGTGGCACTCGCCGCCGACGCCGATGCGCATCACGATTCCAGCGGTGCACGGTGGCTCGGCCAGTGGTTCGGGCCGGCAGTCACCGACCCGGTGCGGCTGCATGTCTCCGCCAAGCGCTACCTCGTGGTGACCGAGCCGGGTTACAACGAGCGGCTCTCGGCCGCGTCGGTGCACACCTTGCGGTTACAGGGCGGGCCGATGAGCGAGGACGAGGTACGGGCCTTCGAGGCCCTGCCGCACAGCAGCGCCGCGGTGACGCTGCGGCGTTTCGATGAGCTGGCCAAGGATGCCGATGTCGACGCGCCCCCGCTCGCACGGCACCGTGAGCTGATCCGGCGGGTGTTGCTCGCCGGCTGAACCCGTCGAAGCCGTCGAGCGCGCCTGGATCGTCGAGCGCAGTGGGGGATTCAGGCCCTCCGGCTGCGGTGGAAGTCGCGGATGGACGCCGCGCTCCAGTTGTCGTGCTGCTCGCCGTAGCCCTCGTCGCCGTCGATCGACCAGCGCATGAGTGAGTTGATCGTGTACAGGTTCGGGTTGATGTTCCAGCCGAACCCATTCACCGAGCGACCCTCGGCGGTGAACGTGCGGCCGAGCTCGTCGGTGCCGACGATCACGACGTGCGTCGGGTAGCCCGACCCATCATCGCGCTGCAGCACCTGATGTGTACCGGAGGCGATCTTGGACTGCTCGCCGTCACGACGGAGGAACCCGTGCACGTTGACCGCGCCGTTGCCGAAGTCGCCGCACATCGAGAAGAACCCGTCGTCGTTCGCCGCCGTGCCCCAGGTGTAGGGCGCGTACCGGGCCGGACCCATCACCGTGTCGCCGAACTGGCTGCGCACGCTCCAGGAGCGGTCGCGGAACCCGACGCAGTCGATGGCGATCCTCTCCTCGTCGAGCACGATGGTGCCGGTCGCCCGGGTGGCCTGGTCGTAGTGGGTGTGGAGGCGGAACGGCGCATCGATGCAGCGCACGTCGAGGTCGATGTTCAGATCGCCGCCGTCGGGATCGTCGTAGGCAACGGTGTATCGCGTCAGCGGCTCGGTCGCCGTGTAGCGGATGCCGTTGGCGAGGTGCAGGTCCGACAGCGGCGTCTCCGGCATCGGCAGGTGCCAGAAGTTCTTGGCATACCGGGCGGTCGACAGTTGGTCGGCCGCGCCGTCCCACACGTAGACGGCACCGGCGGCCACGCCCAGGTTGGCCCGGAAGTACGGGTAGAACTGCACGGACATCTTCCGCTCGGGGATGGCGAACGTGAACCAGCAGGTCTCGGACCACTCCACCTCGTTGCTGGTCGGGACGTGGAACTCGTCGTCGATGTTGCCGGAACCGATCGGTGGTGTCGTCATGCGCAGCCACCTTGGCGAACTCCGCCGCCACCAGTCAACGTGGGCCACTCGTCAGTGGCGTCATTGGCGTCAGTGGCGTCAGCGACGTCAGTGGCGTCAGCGACGTCAGCGGTGTCAGCGGTGTCAGCGGGACGAATCGCGCCCTCGGGGACGTGGTGTCCCACCCAGCGGGACCACAGCCACCCGAGGGCGCGAAACGTCGCAGGGATGGGTCGCGGCCGCACGGCTGTGCCCGTCATCGAGGTGGCCGGCGGCGCCTCGGCCCAGGCCAACTTCCAGCGCATCATCCACGTCGTCTGAGCGGGCTGAGACCTGAGCGCAGCGCTGGACGCGCCGCTCGCGGACCGTCAGCAATACAGTCGGCGAGATGTCGACATCCTCTGCCACTCCGCTGTCCGTCCACCGCCCGACGACCACACCTCGGGGCGCGATCATCGTGCTGCAGGAGGCGTTCGGCGTGAACGACGACATCGAGGACGTGTGCAGCCGGTTCGCCGACGCCGGTTGGCTGGCGATCGCGCCGCACCTGTTCCACCGTACCGGTGACCCTCAGCTCGGGTACGACGACTTCTCCAAGATCGGTCCCCATTTCGAGGCGCTGACCCCTGCCACGATCCTCGCGGACATCGACGCTGCCCTGACCAGCGCTGCGGGCGAGGGCTTCGCGCCGCCATCGATCGGTGTGGTCGGGTTCTGTATGGGTGGCACGCTCGCGCTCCATACTGCTGTCGAGCGGGAGGTCGGCGCGGCGGTGACGTTCTACGGCGGTGGCGTGACCGCCGGGCGCTTCGGTTTCCCCTCCCTCGTCGAGGTCGCGCCTCGACTCGCTGTGCCGTGGCTCGGCCTCTTCGGCGATCTGGATACGGGCATCCCCGTCGACGACGTCGAGGCGTTGCGGACGGCAGCGGCGACGTCGGCTGCCCCGACCGAGATCGTGCGCTATCCCGAGGCGAACCACGGGTTCAACTGTGACCGCCGGGCGAGCTACCACGCTGCTTCTGCGTCCGATGCCTGGCGGCGGACGCTCGACTTCTTCGCAGCGAACCTGGCCTGAGCCAGAGGCGAACCCGGCCTGACCCAGCAGCGCGTCAGGCTGCAGATGCGGCCGTCACACCACCCACCGCCGGCAGGTCGATGGTGATCGCTCCGAAGTCGATGGTGCCGCCGAGGCGGGGGACGGCATAGGCGACGGTGGTCGCAACGATCTGCAGCGTCACCGTGGCTGTCGGGTGGGCGGTGAACGCGATCATCTCGAGCGGCACCGTGGTGGTGTGACTGGCCCCGTCGAGGGTGACGGCGACCGGGGTGATCTGGTTGCCGAGCACGAGCCCAGAAGCGTCGTCGACGAGCTGGGCGAAGACGCGCGTGGGTTGCGGACCGTCGGGTGTCGTCCCGCTGTAGGTCATGGTCAGCTGTGGTGCGCCGACCAGCACGATGTCGGCGGCAGGCGCTGGAACGGTCACATCGACCGAGTTGGTGGCTGGGCCGGGCGTGATCGGCGAGATCGCGCCGGCGAGTGCGCCGCCAGCGCCGTTCGCCGTGAGCGGCCCGGCGCCGCCGGCGGCCACGAGGGCGAGTGTGCCCGCACCCGAACCGGTGAGCGGCGCAGCGGAGGAGGGCGAGGGCGGGAACTGGTCGGCGGTGTACGACACGCCGTCCTGATCGACGAACTCGAATGCCGGCCCGAGGACGACCGTGGTGTCCTTCATCACGTAGTGCCGCAGCCAGTCAAGAGCTGCCTCGGAGGTGTTCGCGCTGTCACCGGGATCGGTGAGGCACGCCCCGTGGCCGCCGCAGAACCACAACAACGACACCGGGGTGCCGTTGGAAGCCAGCGCTGCATAGTTGCTCGCCGATTCGTCGAGCGTGAACAGCGTGTCCACCGTGCCCTGGATGATGAGCGTCGGCACGGTGATGTCGGCGACGGAGTCACCAGGCCCGCGATCTGCGAACCACTGCACATCGGCTGGATCGATCAAACCGGTGCTGTTGCCGGCTGCGTCGGTGCGCGCGATCGTCGGGTCGAGCGACCGGCCGGATGCGGCGGCCGACAAGAAGTTGGCCCAGCCGGTCTTGGCGGTGTCGGCCTTGAACAGGCTGGTCCGGAGGGAGTGCCAGGCAATCACCGGGACGATGGCGTCGACGCGGCAGTCGATGGCGGCCGTGACGAACTGGATGCCACCGCCGTAGGACGCTCCGAACATTCCGACCCGGGGATCGCGCTCGGAGTCCAGGGCAGCTTCGGGGCGGGCCGACACCCAGTCGAGGAGCTGTTGTACGTCACGTCCCTCGTATTCGGGACTGTCGACCTCGACGGTGCCCGTCGACCGGCCGAAGCCCCGCGGGTCCCACGTGAGGACGTTGAAACCCGCCTGGCGCAGGCTCGAGATCGTGACCACGTCGCCGGTGCCGACGCTGTTCACGTTGGTGTCGCCGGCCGAGCCCCATCCCGGCCCCATCAGCACGGTCGGTGCCGTGTCGGCGTCGTCGAGTCCGGCGAGTGGGAACCAGTGGGCCCGGATCACGGTGCCGTCGAACGAGGTGACGTCCCACTCCTGGCCCGTGTCGTCAGCGGCGGTGGCATCGACCGGGGTCGTGGTCGTCGGGGCGACGCAGACACGGGCGGAGCCGGTATTGCTATCGGAGCCGGTGGTGCTGTCGGTGGTGGCCGTCGTGTCGGGAGCGTCGAGCGTGGTGTCGGGCGTGGTGTCGGGCGGGTCCGTTGCGCCAGTGGCCGAACCCGCCGTGGACCCGGCCGGAGCCGTCGTGGCCGTCGTGGCCGTCGTGGCCGGAGCCGTCATGGCCGTCACCGACGTGGTCGACGCGTCGCTGCTGCAGGCCGCGAAACCCAGCGACGCGAGCGTGAGGAGGGCGGCAGCATGGCGTCGGGTGGGCATGCATACAGTGTACGACGGGGGTGTTTGCAGCGATTCCGGCGAAGCGGGTGCGGTGATCGCAGCTCGACCCGGACGAGTGTGGATTACCCTGCCAGCCAGAGGCTCGCCGGTGCAACGGCGTCGAGTCGTCGAAGCGACAGAGAGGGGATCGCGATGGCGATCAACCGTCCAGCAGAGCCACTGTGGGGCCACGAGACCGAGTTGGCCCTCGCCAACTTCGACGTGTCCGGGCGCCCGCTGCCGATCGAGGTCGTGCACGCGCTCGCGGCGATCAAGGTCGACGCCGCCGAGGTGAACGGGGCGCGACTGGATCCCGACGGTGGCGAGGTCGCGCAGCGGTTCCGCGCCATCGCCGAGGCCGCAGCGCGCGTCGAGGTCGGTGAGTTCGACGACCACTTCCTGATCGACGTCTTCCAGACCGGTTCGGGAACTTCGACCAACATGAATGTCAACGAGGTCGTCGCCCATCTCGCATCCGCTGCGAGCGGCCTGACCGTGCACCCCAACGATCACGTCAACGCCGGGCAATCGTCGAACGACACGTTCCCGACCGCGGTCAGCATGGCCGTCGTCGTCCAGATCACGGCGACCGTGCTGCCGGCCGTCGCCCAGCTGACCGAGTCGCTCGCGGCCGCAGCAACCCGGTTCGCGACGGTGGTCAAGTCCGGTCGCACCCATCTGATGGACGCCGTGCCGATCTTCCTCGGCGACGAGTTCGACGGCTACGCGGCGCAGCTGCGTGAGGCCTCCGAGCGTCTGCAGACATCGCTGCCGCGGATCGGTCGCGTGCCGCTCGGTGGCACGGCCGTTGGCAACGGCCTCAACGCCGACCCGTCATTCGGCGCCGACGTCGTTGCTCGGTTGGCGGCTCGATACGGCATCGGGCTGTCCATCGCTCCCAGCCGATTCGCGGCACAGGCGATGCGCGACGGCATCGTCGAGGCGTCTAGCCACCTGCGCGCCCTGGGCGTGTCGCTGCTCAAGATCGCCAATGACATCCGCCTGATGGGCTCCGGGCCTGCGACCGGGCTCGGCGAGATCCGGCTGCCCGAGCTGCAGGCGGGCTCGTCGATCATGCCCGGCAAGGTCAACCCGGTGATGTGCGAGATGGTGACCCAGGTCGCGATCCACGTCTTCGGCAACGACGCCGCGATCGCTTTTGCCGGCTCGCAGGGCACGTTCGAGCTGAACACCTACCAGCCGATGATGGCGGGGAACGTCATCGAGTCCGGCCGTCTTCTCGCCGTGGCGTGCACCCTGTTCGCAACGCGATGCGTCGACGGCATCGAGGCCGACGAAGAGCGTTGCGCGTTCTACGCAGGCGCAACGCCTGCGCTGGCCACGACGCTGAACGCCGCGCTGGGGTACGACCGTGTCTCCAAGATCGTCAAGACCGCCGTGGCCCGACATCGCTCGCTGCTCGACGTGGTCGTCGAGGACGGCGCCCTCGACGAGGCGACGGCGCGATCGCTGCTCGATGCCTCACGGGTCGCCCGCGGCAACCGCTGAGCGGCAGCTCCAGGACGCTGTCGCCCGATGCAAACACGTGTGCTGGTGTCCGCCGGCCATGGATGGGAGACGGCAGACGGACACCAGCGACGTGTTGTGCGTCGTCAGCGGGGAAGCTCATCCGACGCACGTTGACCATCAACTACCCCTGGTTCGAGCGGCCGAAACCTGCAGATTCGGAGAATTTCGGAGTGTGTAGCGTGGCGTGGTGCGGCGGCTCGTGGGAATGCTCGGAATCATGATTGCGGCGACGGCGTGCTCCAGCGTCGCGTCGCCTGTCGACTCGTCGCAATCGACCGATCCGGAGACAACCATCATCTCGACCAGCGCCACGCAACCGCCAGCGCCCACCCCGGCCACCATCGCATACGGGACCGATCCCTCACAGTTCGGACAGCTCTGGCTCCCCGCCGACGCCGACGCCGGCGGTGAGCCGCTGCCGGTCGTCGTCCTCATCCACGGCGGGTTCTGGCGAGCCGAGTACGGCCTCGATCTCATGGACGGCCTCGCCGCGGACCTGGCCGCCAGAGGGCGCGCGGTGTGGAACATCGAGTACCGCCGTGTCGGTCAAGACGGTGGCGGCTACCCGGGCACGCTCGAGGACGTCGCCGCGGCGATCCATGCCCTGCTCGGCATCGCAACGACACACCACCTCGATCTCGCCGACGTCGTGTTCGTCGGTCATTCCGCAGGCGGTCAACTCGCGCTGTGGGCCGCCTGCCGTGGCGCCCTGGCGTCGGGGGCGCCTGGTGCTGGACCGGTCGTCATCCCCCGTTTGGCGATCGGGCAGGGCCCGGTCGTTGATCTCGTCGCCGGCGATCGCCTCGGTCTCGGTGGGGGAGCGGTCACGGACTTCATCGGCGGGACGGCGGCGGAGTTCCCCGACCGCTATGCAATTGCGTCACCGTCCACCGCAGCGGGTGTGCGACTCGCCGTTGTGCGCGGTGCCGAGGACCAAATCGTGCCGGCGTCGTTCACGCTGCCGTCGGATTCGGCTCAGGCGGCACGCATCGACGTCGTCGACGTCGATGGTGCCGATCACTTCGCATTGATCGATCCGACGAGTTCGGCGTGGCAGGCGGTGCTGACGCTCATCGCGGCGTGAGCAGTCGCGCCGCCCGCTCGTTGACCAGCGCCAGGGCGTAGAGATCAGCGAGGGCGATGGCCGCGCGCCGATCGTTCAGCGTCGAGCCGTGGCGGGAATCGGGGACCATCACGATGTGGCCGAGTGTGCTGCCGGGGACGGCGACGGCGATCGCCGCACCGGCGACCGGGAGCTCGAAGCCGCCGATCCCGATCCGCATCGACGTGCCCACCAGGGCACCCGTGCGGGGAATCACGCCGACGGTCACAGCAGCGCCGCGACCAACGGCTTCGAACCGGCATTCGCTCAACCCGAGCGTCTCGACCAGCGTGGCTCGGACGGTCTCGAACACGGCGTCTGACGGGTCACCTGCAGCAACCTGCTGGACCGCGGACTCCAGCGCGTGAGCCGTCGCTGCGACGTGCTGCGCTGCGGTCGTCTTTCGGCGCCGCGATGCGCCGATCTCGGCGACGAAGAGACCGAGCACGGCGAGCAGGACGACGGTCATGACGTCGCGGCTGCCGGAGATGCGCAGCGAGTGGTACGGCTCGGTGTGGAAGAAGTTGAACGACGTCGCTGCGGTCAGCGCAGTGACGATGCCCGCCGTCCGGCCTGCAAGGGCCGCCAGGACCACGACGCCGGCCAGGACGAGGGCGACGTTGGTCGCGCCGATGTCGTCGCGGAACCGGCCGAACATGCCCGCCACGAACACGGCCGCGATCGGACCACCGGCAATCGACACCACTCCATCACTGTGCTGCTCGCTCATCAGCCCGGTCTACGCGTGCGTCGGTCGGCCGTCCCGGTCGTTCACGGAATCTCCACGTCGGTGCGCTGGATCTTCACGCTTGCTTGCCGAGCAGCCATGAACCGATCCGCAGCAGGTTGCCGTCGGGGTCGAAGTGGGCGAACTCGCGCAGCCCGTATTCGGTGTCGTTCGGCGGCATCAGCACGCCGAGGGCACCGCTCTCGCGCCATTCGACATACAGCGCGTCGGCATCAGCGACATAGATGTACGAGGTCGCGCCCTGGGCGTCGATGTCGAGATCGGGAGCGGATTCGAGGTGCAGCCAGACCTCGTCGCGCTTGGCGAAGGCGTAGCCGCCGCCTTCGTACTCGGCGACGTCGAAGCCCAGCCGCGTGTAGTGGGCGATCGCCCGATCGATGTCTCGCGCCGGGAGCACCGGCGCAACGGTCAGGAACTTCTGGTCCACCTGCGTCATCGCGCCATCGTACGCGCCGCGCGATCGCGCAGGTCTTCGGACCGGTGATCAACTAGATCCAGGCGCCGCCCACCCGGCCGTCACCGCTTCAGGTCGGGACGGCCCACAGCATCGAAAATGAGGTTCGTGTAGAACTGTGCCGCGCCACCACCGCAGGCGATGTGGGTGCCGTCCTTGCACAGGCTCGTCGACATCGATGCGACCTGCCAGTCGAGCACCGTCACGTTCGGGTACTGCGCCGGAAGCGCGCGGATGAGTTCGTTGTTGCCGTCCTGCCAGCTCTTCGGCACTCGCACGGTGAGGAAGACGACCGTCGGGGTCAGGTCGGGTGTGAGTTGGGCCATGATCCGCTGGAAGTCGCCGGCGCTGACGCTGCCGTTCGTGCCGATCTGGATGACCACGACGCTGCCGATCTGGTTGTTCGTGCGGAGCGTCTCGACAAGCGTCGCCATCTCCGGCCCCTGCCGACCTTTGAGAGCATCGACGTAGAAGCCCCCGGTCTGGAGATTGGTGATCGCTCCGAGCATCACCGACTCACCGAGCGCGATCGGCTGGATGCCTGACGGCACCGGTGCGGTCGTCGCTGCCGTGGTGGCGGCCGGCGCAGTTGTCGCGAGAACCGTCGCAGGAACCGTCGTCGGCGCGGATGTCGTCGCGGTGTCAACGGCGGGGGTTGTGGCGGTTGTCGTCGCAGCCGTCGTGTCGGCCTGGGCGATGGTCGTGGTCTCGGCGACGGTGGTCGTGGCGGCCGTCGACGGTACGGCCGTGGTCGTCGCCCCGTTGCCGGTCGTATCCGATGTCGCCACGGCGTCGACGGTCGTGGCGGAGTTCGAGGCTTGCCCGGTGACGGTCGAGGCGACCACGGCCGGTCCGCCCGAGTTCGGTCCGTCGGCCGCTGCTCCTGCCTCGACGCTGCACTCGACATCGCCGACGCAGACGTTGCGTGCCACTGCGAGGCTGACACCGGCAAAGCCGAGCACCGTCGAGAACACGGCGACGACGGCGACCAAACGCCGGCGGTGCCGTTCAGCCGGCGGTCCGCTGGGCACGTTCTCGCTGCGCAACCACGACCTGAACCTCCCGGTGCGGAAGGGAGTCTCGACGAGGCGGTAGCTCAGCTCGGTGATCGGCAGGGTGATGACCATCGCGAGGGCGAACTGCTTCCACGTCATCGCCAGACCGGCCTGCTGACGGATGATCTGGTAGATCGGCCAGTGGTACAGGTACAACCCGTAGCTGCGCGTCCCGATCCAGGCGAACAGCGGGTTGCCGAGGATCCGTCCGGTCAGCGCCCGACGGTGGGCCACGGCGGCGATCACGGCGAGCGTCGCCACCCCGACGAGGAGGAACCCGCCACGGAACAGCCACGGGTTGTAGCGGGTGCCGAACGAGCTGCCCGAGCCCGACAGCGAGAGTGTGAACGCGAGCACAACGAGCAGCGCGACGCTGATCAACGCGATCAGGTCGAGACGGCGACCCTTGTCGCGCATCGGGCCACGGAGCAGGGCCAATGGCCGCCACCACATCGCGAACGCCGCGCCGAGCAGTAGCCCCCCGGCACGAGTGAACGTGCTCAGGTACAGCGCGTCGTCGATGTTGATGCACCGTCCGAACAGCGTCGCATAGCCGTGCGCCGAGCCAGTCCCGCACTCGTCGGCCACATCGCCGCCGACGAACAGGATTGCGACCACGATCGCGATCGCGACGCTGATCCCGGCCAGCCAGACCGCGACCTTGGGGAGGCGGTCGCGGCCTCGTCGCAGGATCAACGCCATCACCAACGGCCAGACCAGGTAGAACTGCTCCTCGACGGCCAACGACCAGAGATGGCGCAACGGCGCGAATGCCTCGGACGCGGTGTAGCTCTGACCGACGACGATCTGATACCAGTTGCTGCCGTAGAAGATGCCGCCGAGGAAGTCGCCCCGGGTCCGGCCCTGCGGCCGCCGGTTGACCACTGCGAGGTAGGTCGCGAGGACGGCCATCATCACGAACAGCGCGGGGAGCAGGCGCCGGAACCGGCGCTTCCAGAACTGCCAGAGTTCGATGCGATCCGTGCGCTCGTGCTCGCCGATCAGGAGCAGCGTGATCAGGTAGCCGCTGATCACGAAGAACACCTCGACACCGAGGAAACCGCCGCTCAACCATTCGTGGTTGGCGTGATAGATCATCACCGCGACGACGGCCAGGGCGCGCAGACCATCCAGGCCAGGCATGTACCGGGTCTGGCTGATGTACGACATGGCGTTGGCGGACGGCCGTTGCGGCGGGGGCCAGGAGGACATTTCGGCTCCAGTATCGCTCGCGAGCGATGCAAGTTCGGGTCACACGTCAGGGATGTTCGGGTCACACGTCAGTGATGTTCGGGTCACACGTCGGTGATGTTCGGGTGGGGGTGTGTGGAAGAATCGGCCCGTGCCTGCTCAGCTCGATGATGCAACCACCGAGCATCGCTCGGGTGCCCAGAGCGTCGAGCGGGCGATCAGCGTGCTCCAGTGCTTCCGCAGAGGCCCGGGTGAGTTGGGGATCACGGAGATCTCGCGGCTGACGCATCTCAACCTGAGCACCGCGCATCGCATCGTCCGTGCCCTGTGTGCGGCGCAGTTCATGGAGCAGGACCCCGACAACGAGCGCTACCGGCTCGGCGCGGCGCTGCTCGTGCTCGGCCAGCGTGCCCTCGAGCACTCCGGGTTCGGTGCAGCGCTGCCGATCCTCGAGGAACTGGCCGAGACCACCGGGGAGTCGACCAGTCTCGGCATCCGCCGCGGTGATGAGGTCATCGTCATCCTCGCCGCGGCGTCACGGCAACGGCTGCGCTTCGACCACGAGGCCGGCGCCGGCATCGGACTGCACGCTTCGGGTATGGGCAAAGTCCTGCTCGCGTTCGCTGTCGACAGCCTGCGCACATCGGTCGACAAGCTGCCGGCGCTCGACCGTTACACCGACACGACGATCACGTCGCGCTCGGCGCTGGTCGCCGAGCTCGAGCAGATCCGTGTCGTTGGATACGCGATCAACCGACAGGAGCGTTACGACGGCGTGTTCGGTGTCGCGGCACCGGTGCTCGACCGTCGCGGTCGTGCCAACGCGGCAGTTGGTCTGCAGGGACCGTCCGTGCGTCTCGGGGTTGCCTCGCTCGAGGAGCTCGCCGTGCATGTCCGCGATGCCGCCGACCGGATCGCGGTCTCCGTCGACATCGCCTGACGCCTCGAGCCCGGGGAGGAGCGCCTCGTCAGCTGCGTCAGCCGACGACCGGGTGCTCGACGACGAACATCCTGGTCCGGCTGCGGACATGGGCCATCGAGTCGGCGGCCACGTGTCGGCCGAGTTCGGTCGCATAGGCCGCGTCGAAGTCCTCCCGGCTGTCGAACCACAGCTCCGAGACGCCGTCCACGTCGTCGGCGTCGGCGACGACGTTGAACACGATCCGGCGGACGCCCGGGAGCTGAGCGGCCAGTGGAGCGTGCTCCTCGAGCCACCACGACCGGAACTCGGCGGCGCTCATGTCGGTGCGCCGGGCGAGGAGGATGATTGCCTTGAACATCAGGCGGGCTCGCCGATGCGGTGCAGTGGGCGGCCACCGACGCCGAGTGCGAGCACGGCCAGGATCTCGTCCGGACGCGGTGCGTCGTCGATGCTGAACGCGATGGCGTCCATGTCGTCGAACACCCAGATGTCGGAGCAGTTGGTGAGCGGCGCGACGATGCGCGTCCCGGGCCCGCCGAGAAGCTTCGTCGACGGAATGATCGCCGGGCCTTGCCCGAGCACGGCCCGGATCGGCGCGCCGAACTTGGGGTGGATCAGCGCGGCGGCGTGCTCGATCTCACCGTTCGTCCCGACGACGGCGGCCTTGCCATACGCGCTGACGTCCGATGCCGCGCAGCCGAGTACGGCCATCGCTTCCTCGATCAATGCCTGACCGAGCTCGGCGCCGAGATCCACGAGCGGTCCGAGGTCGGCGATGTAGGACCCGGCGAAGGGGTTGGTCAGCACGATGCCGGTCGCCACCTTGCGGTGCAGTCCGTCCACCGGACGACCCATCTCGATCCGGGTGGTCTCCACGACCGACACGACCTTGCGAATGTCCAGCGTCACGGTTTCCCTCTCGTTCGTCCGGGTGGTCCCGGGCTCCGGCGACGAACGTAGCGCGTCAGGTTCAGCCGAGGCGGCGAATCGGGAAGACCGCGGGCGCAGCATCCTGCAGGGTGATCGTGGCATCGGTCGCGACGCAGCCGTCGACGCTGACGATCGCCGGGTCGATGTCGATCATGTCCAGCTCGGGATGATCGGCCATCAGCTGGGCGACGCGCATGATGGCGTCGATCAGCGGCTCGCCATCGATGCCGGCCAGCTCGAGTGCGCCGCCCACCCGTGACGTGCGCACCAGCGCAGCGGCAGCGACGCGCGAAAGGGGCACGAGCCGGCTCGCTCCGTCGTCGGCCTGCGGTGCCTGCAGGCTGCCGACGTCGAGGGTGACCACAGGCCCGAGCAGCGGGTCCGTCGTGCACCGGATGTGCACGTCCAGGCCGGGGGAGGCCATGTGCTGGACCACGAGCGAGTCGGCGTCCGGACCGAGCGAGCTGCGGATGAGGGCGAGCGCCTCGATCACTGCGTGCTCGTCGGACAGGTCGAGCGCGATGCCGGCGCGAGCGGATCGGCCGATGCGCCGGCGGTTGGCCTTGAGCACGACCGGATACCCGACCTGGATCGCCGACCGCACGACATCGACGGCATCCGATGTCTCCACGGAGACTCCCAGCGCGACGCTGATGCCGTAGGCCGTCAGCAGTGCGGTCGATTCGTCGAACGACAGGCGCGAACCGCCGCCGACGAGCTCACGATGGATGATCGCCGTCGCGGCCGCCGCATCGACGCCCGTGGACACCTCGAGCGGTGCATCCGCTTCTGTGGCGAGCCAGCGGCTGTAGTCGTACATGCGTCCGAGCACCCCTGCGGCGGGCTCGGGGAACGCGAACGCGGGTACCGCCGAGCCGGGCCGCAGCGGGCCGTCGGCGCCGCCGAGCATCACGGCCAGCACCGGCTTGGTCGACTCCTGCGCCGCCGCATCGATCTCCTGCGACGGTGCGGGCGCGGCGGCCAGTGGCGGGGCGTGGATGACGATCACGGCATCGACGGTGTCCGACGCCAGGGCGGCGCGGATCGCGACGGCGAAGTCGTCCGCGGTCGACCGCCAGTCGAGACGTACGGGCGGCTCGACCGGGTTGAGCCCGGCGGTGGCGACCGCAGCGCAGGCAAGCACCTGGGGGCTGCGCGCGTTGCTGAGCACCGCCACGTTCGGGCCGCCGGGCACTGGCTGGGTGGCAAGGACCCGCGCCGCGTCGAGCATCGCCCGTACGGTCGGCACCTCGATCAGGCCTGCCTGCTGATACAGGGCGTCAGCGGCATTGCCGACAGCAGCCGCACCGGTCCGAACCGCGACGATGGGGCGGGTCCGTCCGACTCGGCGGGCCAGGCGGGCGAACTTGCGCGGGTTGCCGAAGCTCTCGGTGTACATCGCGATGACGCCCGTGCTCTCGTCGTCCTCCCAGAACTGGAGCAGGTCGTTGCCGGAGATGTCGCACTTGTCGCCCAGCGAGACGAACCACGACACACCCATCTGCAGGTCGCTGGCGAGCTGCAGCAGCGACGCTCCGAGCGAGCCGGACTGCATCGAGATCGCGACCCGCCCGTACGGCATCCGTCCGCTCACCAGCGCAGCGTTCAGCGCTCCCGTCCGACGTGGCGTGGCGATGCCCATGCTCGCCGGGCCGACGAGGCGCATCCCGTTGCGGCGGGCATGCGCGACGAGCGCGGGTACATCGATGTCGAGCCCGTCGGTGGCCGTGATGATCAGCGCGCCTCGGATGCGTTTGGCGATGCACTCGTCGATGGTCGCGGCCAGCGCTGCCGCCGGCACGGCGAGGACGGCGAGCCAGACGTCGTCGACGACATCGGTGATGCTCGCGTATGCAGGCACCCCCCCGACAGTGCTGTGCCGCCGGTTGACGGGATAGACCGGACCGTCGAACCCGGCCGTGGTGTTTTGCCACAACTCGTGACCGACCGAACCGGGCTCGTCCGATGCGCCGATCACTGCGATCGAGCGCGGTAGCAGGATGCGCGCCACGGCTCGGCTGTCGGCGCGATGCTCGCGCTGCTCGACGGAATCCACGAAGTGCTCGGTCTCGGTCAACGGGAACTCGATCTCGGTCAGGCCACTGTCGAAATGTCGCTCCACCGGCCACCCGGCGCGGCTGAAGACCCGCAGCATCGCGCGGTTGTCCGAGAGCGCCTCGGCCGTGAAGCGGAGGATGCCGTTCGAGCGGGCGATGGCCGCGAGATGCTCCAACAGCAGCGTCGCGATGCCCCGCCCCTGGTGATGTTCGTCGACCATGAACGCGACCTCGGCGTCGTCGCGAGCCTTCCAGCGTTCGTAGCTCGCCCACGCGATGAAGTCGCCGCGGTCCTCGACGACCAGCGCGACCCGGTCGTGGAAGTCGATCACGGTGAAGTGCTCGAGTTCCTTCGCGTTCAGCGTCGGCTTCGGCGAGAGGAAGCGCCGGTACAGGTTGTCGCGCGGCTGGCGCTCGTGGAACGCGAGCAGCAGGGGCGCATCAGCCGGGGTGATCGGACGTACGAACGCCGTGTCGCCGTCGGACAACACGATGCTCGACGACCAGCGCGACCGATCGTCCGGGTCGTCCGAGCCCTGGGTGTCTGCCTCGTCAGCCGCCATCGCGTTTGCTCATCCTGCGCCGGATCCCTCGGCGAAGTGGGCCTGCAACCGGTCCATCGTCGCTTCCATCGAGACACGGTTGCGTGACTCGGCGCGCATCACCTTCAGAAACAACGCAGAGCGGCCGGTCGACCAGTCGAAGGTTTCGCGGACCAGCGTGCCGCCCTCGGTCGGCGTCAGTTCGTAGCGCCACACGTGATGGCCCCACCCCTGACGCCACGCGATCAGCCGGTCCTGATCCCACTCGACGATGGTGTTCGGCATCCGGTACGGGATACCCATCCTCATGTCCATCCGGAACGTGCTGCCGAGCTCCATCGTGGTCGGGTTGCCGGGCAGGCTCTTGCGGACCGTCCCCGAACCGTCGAGGAGCACGTGTCCCGCCGGGTCGTTCAACAGGGCGAAGATGGCGGCGGCCGGCGCGCCGATCTCGCGTTCCACGGACACGGACTGTTCACTGGTCATGACGCCAGTCTCGCGTCATCGCGAGGGGCCCGGCGTCATCGACCGCTGCCGGCCGATGACGGGCGGATGCTCATGGAAGGATCCCGTTGGTGGCGGCCGCGCAGTTGCACGTGCGGGCATCGAGGCCCGCGATCGCATCACGGAGCACTCGCCGCAGGCGGTCGACATTGGCGGCGAACACTGCGAACACATCGGCCTGGTTGACGGCCCCGATCTCCGGGCGATCGTCGACGCCGCTGTCGTAGTCGGTGACCAACGCGATCGACGAATAGCACAGGCCCAGCTCGCGTGCGAGGGCGACCTCCGGACATTGGGTCATGTTGATGATGTCGTACCCGAGGGTGCGATAGGTCGCCGATTCGGCGCGGGTCGCGAACCTCGGCCCGGGAATGACGACGACGGTGCCGCGCTCGTGCACCGGCATACCCTGCGCCCGTGCAGCGGCGATCACGGTCGCGGCCATCTGCGGGCAGCACGGGTCGGCGATCGAGACGTGGTTGACGACCGGCCCGTCGAAGAACGTTCCGGCACGGCCATGGGTCTGATCGACGAACTGGTCGCACACGACGACGTCTCCCGGGGCGATGCTGGCGCGGAGCGATCCGCACGCCGACGGCCCGAACACGCGGGTGACGCCGAGTGATCGGAGCGCCCACAGATTCGCCCGGTAGTTGATGCCGTGCGGTGGGAACTGATGGTTGAGCCCGTGGCGCGGCACGAACGCGACCCGTTTCGCGCCATCGGTGGATTCGAGGGTTCCCATCGCGATCGGTCCACTCGGTTCACCGTACGGAGTCGTCACGAGGTGTTGCTCGACGTCATCGAGGAAGGAGTAGAGACCGGAGCCGCCGATGACGCCGATGTGTCCCTGACCGGGAAGTTCATCCATTGCCCGACCATATCTGGACGCCCGCTGCCGGCCGTTCCGCCGCCGGTACAGAAGGTGCGCGGGGAGTGCGGGCTCAGGCGTCGGGCGAGTGGTGGAAGTCGTCGAACGCTCGCTGGAGCGCGTCCATCATGTCGGCCGGCACGGGCGCCGGCGGCGGCTCACCCTTGATCTGGCCGTCGATGTGGCCGGTGATCGCGATCGTGCGGCGCATCTGGGCGAGGTATTCGGTGCAGTGCGGGCACGCGGCGAGGTGACGGTCGATCGCCCTGACGAGGCCGCGCGGAAGCGCCCCTTCGAGGTAATCGGTGATCAGCTCGGTCCATTGCTGGCAGACGATGTTCTGGCGGCTGAGGAGTCTCACGATGCACGTCCCAGCTGACCTTCGAGCATGGCCCGGAGTGCTGAGCGCCCGCGATGGAGCAGGACGCGCTGATTTCCTTCGGTCAGGCCGAGGGCTGCGCACACATCGCCTGACGACCAATCCTCCACGTCTCTCAACATCACGACCCACTTCTGCTGCTCAGGTAACAGCCGTACCGTGTCGATGACCAACGAAATCGTTGCACTGGAAAGTACAACTTCTTCGGGAAGTTCGCTCCAGCGTGCCGGCGGCTGTGCCCAGGCGCCCTTGCCCGGCGGACCGACGAAGCGGTCGGGAGAAACCGCAGCATTGTCAGCGGCGTCGCTGAGCAGCGAACCCATCGGCACCGTGCGACGTTCCTTGACGCCCTTGGTCCGGGCGATGTTGACGAGGATGCGCGTCACCCAGGTCTTCAGACTGGACCGTTGCTCGAACCTGTCGATACCGCGGATGACGGCGATCCAGGTCTCCTGGACGACTTCTTCGGCAACGGCGTTGGACGGCACGAACGTACCGGCCAGACGGAGGAGGGCCGGCTGATACGCCGTCACGACATCTCGGAACGCCGTGGAATCGCCGCGGCGGAGACGGTCGACGAGCTCGCTCTCGTCCGGCGGAGGTGTGGGCCCCGGCAGACGCAGCGGTCCGAGCGCCTCGTCCGGCGGCGGGGGTGGTGGCAGCGAGGACCGCATCGGCGGCACCATCGGATTCGGCTCGGGCGTCGGCACGATGCTCACGACGGGTTCACCGATTCACGTAGACGTGCCGTCGCGAACTCGCGCATGCCGTCGTCGAAACTCATCAGCGGTCGTAACCCGTGCAGGTCAGCGGCAGTGGCTGTCGAGGCGAACACGTGGCGGACATCACCAAGACGGTACAACCCCGTCACTGTCGGCCAGCGCTCATCACCGGGAATCGATCCCATCGCGACGGCCAGACCCTCGGCCATCTGCAGCACCGACCGTGGCGTGCCGCTGCCGATGTTCACCGCGCCGACGATCGGTGTGTCTCCGAGCAGCGCCGTCACGTTGGCGTTGGCGACGTCGCCGACGTGCACGAAATCGCGACGCTGATGACCGTCCTCGGTGACTCCCGGCGCCTCGCCGCGCTCCAGCGCGCTGCGGACGATGCTGGCGACACCTGCGTACGGGGTGTTGCGCGGCATCCGCGGCCCGTAGACGTTGTGGTAGCGCAACCAGCAGGCCTCGACGTCGTGTTCTCGGGCGAAGGCGGCGGTGAGGTGCTCCTGGTGCAGTTTCGTCGCTGCGTAGACGTTGCGCGGCTCCAGGGGGGCGTCCTCGGGGATCGGCTCGGCGTCGAGCACACCGGAACAGAGCGGGCATCTGGGCTCGAACCGGCCACTGTCGAGATCGTCGAGGAGGCGCGGGCCGGGGCGCACGATGCCATCGACGGCACACCGATACCGACCCTCGCCGTAGACCACCATCGACGACGCAAGCACGATGCGCCCGGTGAACCTGCGCTGGTGGAGCGCCGTGAGGCCGACGACCCAGCCGACGTCGTTGTCGTCGACGTACGCAGTGGCGTCGCCGAAGTCCACGCCGAGCCCGACCTTGCCGGCCTGGTGGCACACCGCAGTGACGCCGTCGAGGGCTCGGTCCCATGCTGCGACGTCGCGCACGTCACCCCAGACGTACTCGGCGGCGGCATTGAGGTAGCCCGGTCGTGCGCTGTGCGCGGCAGGGGAGAGGTTGTCGAGCACCACGACGTCTGTGCCGCGTTTTACGAGTTGGTCGACGATGCACGACCCGATGAATCCGGCGCCACCGGTGACGAGGACGCGGGTCATGGCCGACATGACCGCCTGTTCGTCACCACTTCGAGACCAGCATCACCTGAACGATAATGGTGGCCGCCGCCTGCGCTCCCAGCCAGGCTCGCTGCCTCCAGATGCTCGTCGCGAGCGTTGCCGCGGCGACGGAGATCCAGGGCATGTAGAGCAACCAGATCCGTTCGGTCTCGGCCTTGGACAGACCGGAGGCATCGGCGAGGAGCACACAGATCAGTGCGCCAGCGACGATGACGGCAACGGGGTTGCGGCGAAGGCGAGTGATCCCGGCGAGTGCAGCGGGGCCGATCGCGATCGCAAGCGCGGCGAGGTTGGCGAAGAAGAAGTAGAACGCGGGCCGGAACTTGGCGGTGCCGGCTGCATAGAACGTGCGCGTGTTGTCCAGCCCGGTCAGCCACCAGTAATGGTGCAGCGCGAAGCCGGCGAACACAGCCGCGATGCCGAGCAGTGCCGGGAGCATCCAGCGGAACTTCCTCGTTCGCCAGACCAACGCGAGGACGAGCGGGCCGAGGGTCGGGATGCCGAACGTGAGGAAGCACGATGCGCCGATGAGCACACCTCCTCCCGCGGCTGCGACGACTTCGACCCGTCGACGTTGCGTCGTCATCGCGAGCACGAAGAGGGCGATGCCCGTCGCTGCGAGGCCGCTGAAGAACGCGTCCGCCGATGTCCCCTGCCAGACGGCGTAGGGCGCGAGTGCGAGGAAGGGAAGCGCTCGGCGCAACGCATCGACGCCGGCGATCCGCCACACCGTGAACCCGACCGCTCCGACTGCGAGGCCGACGCCCAGGAACGAGACCGCCGCTGCCGCCCACGCGCTGCCGAGACCGATCCAACGCATGGACAGCAGCAGCAGAGTGAATCCCGGAGGGTGTCCGCGCACGTGGACGCTGTAGAACTTCTGGCGTTCGAGGAACGTGCTCAGGTAGTTGCCCGCCGGCCGCGCCTTGGCGAGTCCGGCCCAGTACTCCGTCTTGTCGATGACCGGCGCGATCACGGCCGACCAGCCGTCGGTGGCCGCCAATGCGACCGTGAAGGCCATCGCGACAACTGCTGTCGCCCCGATCGCTCGCCACGGTCCCCACCGGCGTGAGATGCGAGGCAGCCACCAGACGGCGAGGACCGCGATCACCACGACCGGGATCACCAGAGCCGTCAGGCGGAGCTCCCACGAGCCCACGAGCGGACCCGCCCCGAGCTTGACCTCGGGGTGCTCCCGGTCGAGCCGCCAGCCGCGCGTGAACGCATACCACTCGAGCACGCCGAGCACGCCGGCTGCGACGAGCGTCGCTGCCGCACGGACGCGCCGTGACCACCTGGTTCCGATCACGCCGTCATCGTCGTCCATGGCCCACGAGCGTTACACGATACGCAGGATCATCTCGACGAAGCCGATGCAGCGTGGGGACGAGGGCGAGCCCGGGCCCGGTCGCATCAGTGGTGTCAGCGGGCCAGGAGCAGCCCAGTGCCGAGCAGGAACAGCCCGGCGCCGTAGACACGTTCGAGCTTGGCGGCGTCCATCCGCAACGCGGTGCGTGCACCGACGCTGGACAGCGGGATCGAGGCCAGCCCGAACACGATCGCGATGTGCCAGTCGATGTGGCCGAGCGCCGCGTGCACGATGGTGCCGGGGATCGCCAGCAGTGCAGCGACGGCCAGCGAGCACGCCAGCGCGTTCTTGATCGGCAGGGCCAGCACGGCGAGGTAGAGCGGTACGAGCAAGAAGCCGCCGGAGTTGGCGAGCAACCCGGCGAGGAAGCCGACGGTCACGGCGACGAGCGCCAACTGGGTCCGGGCCGGATGGATCACTGTGGCCGGTGGCGGCGAGGCTTCCTCGGCCGGTCCAGCGGCCGGCGGGCGATGGAGCAGTACGCGCAGGCCCAGGCAGGCCACCACCCCGTCGGTGATCCCGATCAGCAGGTCGCCATCGACCCAGCGCGTGACGATCGCCCCCAGCACGGTGGCGGGCACCCCGACACCGACGCTCCACAGGATGACCCTGCGATCGGCGAAGCCCTTGCGGCGGTATCGGCGGAACGCGACGAGTGTGCCCGGCACCGTCGCAGGGAGCGGAGAAGCGACGGCGAGCAGCGGTGGTACGCCGATCAACGCGAGGAACGGTGTGGCGATCGCCGAGCCGCCCTTGCCGAAGAGACCGCCGAGATACCCGACGCCTGCGCCGATCATCGCGATCAGGAACCAATGCACGGTTCCATGGGACCACTTGATCCAACTGCCGTCCAAGACCAAAGTTCTCTGACTTCCATAGGATGAGGCTATGGAACTGCAGCAGATGCGCTACGCCCTGGCCGTGGTGGACACCGGGACGTTCACGGCAGCTGCGGCGCAGTGCCTCGTCGCTCAACCGTCGCTCTCGCAGTCGGTCCGCAATCTGGAGCGCGAGCTCGGGGTCGAGCTGTTCCACCGCGTCGGCCGTCGTGTGGTCGTGACGGCCGCCGGCTCGGCGTTCGCCGTAGCCGCACGTGTCGCACTGCGCGCGGTCGACAGTGTCCGGACCGAAGTCGATGCCGTCAGCGGGATGCTGGCCGGTGCGCTCGACCTCGTCGCCCTGCCCACGCTGGCCTCTGACCCGGTGACCCCGCTCGTCGGCGCGTTCCGAACCGCTCATCCGCTGGTGACCGTGCGGCTCGCCCATCCCGACGGTACGGCCGATCTGCTGCAATCGGTGGTGCGCGGCGAGAGCGAGGTCGGCATCACGGTCGCGGGGCCGGCCGAGCCCGGCCTGCGCGGTGTCCAGCTCGTCAGCCACCGGCTCGGTCGGCAGGAGATCGTCGCCGTCCTCCCGCCGGGCTCCACGCGTCGTTCGGCGTTGTCGGCTCGCGCGCTCGCCGCCCTGCCGCTCGTGACGAACCCGATCGGGACATCGACCCGGGCGATGCTCGACACCCTGCTGGCTGACGCGGGACTGCGTGCCCAGATCGCGGTCGAGACCGACCAGCGCGAGGCGATCATCCCGCTCGTCGTCGCCGGCGCCGGCGCGGCGCTCCTGCCGCGCTCGATGGCAGCAACCGCGCTGCTGCACGGGGCCGTGGTCGTCGCCCTGGAGCCGCGGCTGTGGCGAGAGCTGGTCCTGGTGCATCGCAATGCCACCCTCTCGCCGGCCGCCCGGGCGTTCGCCGACATCGCCCTCGCGGGGTGACCTGCGCGCAGCGCAGCTCGGCGCGGGCAGGGCGAGATAGTCAGCCCTGGACTAACCTCGCCGCATGTCGCGAGCAGGGATGACGGGCACCACGCGGGTTCGATTGCCGATCCCGATCCTGGTCCTGGCCGGCACAGCGATCGTGTTCTTCGCGCTGCCGTTGGTCGGTCTGCTGTGGCGCGCGCCGTGGAGTCACGCATGGTCGTTCCTGACCGCCGACGGTGCGCTGACGGCGCTCCGGCTCTCCCTGATCTGCTCCCTGTGGGCGACCGGGCTTTCCCTCGTGTTCGGGGTGCCGCTTGCTTGGCTACTGGCCAAGGTCGACTTCCCCGGCCGCGGTGTCGTGCGCGCACTGTGCACGCTGTCGATGGTGCTGCCACCGGTCGTCGGTGGCGTCGCGCTTTTCTTTGCGCTCGGCCGACGGGGTCTGGTCGGCCAGTACCTCGACCGCTGGTTCGACCTCCGGCTGCCGTTCACCACCGCCGGCGTGGTCGTGGCCCAGACCTTCGTCGCGATGCCGTTCCTGGTGATCACCGTCGAGGCAGCACTCCGCCAGATCGACCCGCGGTTCGAGGACGCGTCCCGCACGCTCGGCGCGTCGCGCTGGTACACGTTCCGCCGGGTGACGCTGCCGTCGATCCGGCCGGCGCTGATCGCCGGAGCTGTCCTCGCGTGGGCGCGAGCGCTCGGTGAGTTCGGTGCCACCATCACCTTCGCAGGCAACTTCCCGGGTCGCACCCAGACAATGCCGCTCGCGGTGTACCTCGCCCTGGAGACCGACCCGGACGAGGCGATCGTGCTCGCCCTCCTGCTGATCGCAGTGTCGTTCGCGGTCCTCGTCGCGATGCGCGACCGCTGGCTCGGCGCCGGCGTCCGCAACCGGGCGAGGTCGGTGTGACGCTCGAGGCCACGATCGGCACGACGATCGGTTCACTCGATCTCGATGTGCGACTCGAGATCCAGCCAGGTGAACTCGTCGCGCTCCTCGGTCCGAACGGGGCCGGGAAGAGCACCGTGTTGCGCACGCTCGCCGGGCTGCAACGCCTTGAGCGCGGGAGTATCGCGATCGACGGTGTGGTTGTCGACGATCCCGACTCTGGCGTCTTCGCAGAACCCGAGGCGCGGCCGGTCGGCGTCGTGTTCCAGGACTACCTGCTCTTCCCCCAACTGACGGTGCTGGAGAACGTCGCCTACGGGCTGCGGGCCCGCGGGGCGGATCGCCGCACCGCTCGGGCCTCGGCCGCCGATCTGCTCGAGCGAGTGGGCCTGGCGGCGTACGGCGGGCAGCGCCCGACGGTGCTGTCCGGCGGTCAGGCCCAGCGGGTCGCCCTCGCCCGAGCGCTCGCGACCGGACCTCGGCTGCTGCTCCTCGACGAGCCCCTGGCAGCCCTCGATGCCGGCACCCGGACCCAGGTCCGTCGCGATCTCCGCCGGTCGCTCGAAGCATTCACCGGGATGCGGTTGCTCGTCACCCACGACCCGGTCGATGCCTACGCGCTGGCCGATCGCGTGGTCGTCATCGAGGCCGGACGAGTCGTGCAGTCGGGCACGCTCGCCGACGTCACCGCCCGACCACGTTCGCGGTACGTGGCCCAGCTCATCGGCGTCAATCTGTTCAGCGGCGTCGTTGACGGCGACATCTTCACGTCGGCGGGTGGTGCCTCGATCGTCGTGGCCGACGCCTCGCCCGGGGAGGCGTTCGCGGCCATCCGTCCGCAGGCCGTTTCGCTCCACCGTGAGCGCCCCCATGGGAGTCCTCGCAATGCCTGGGCCTCCACGGTCGATGACATCGACTCGCTCGGTGACCGGGCCCGTGTCGGCCTCGACGGCCCGCTGCCGCTCATCGCCGAGGTCACTGTCGCAGCCATCGCGGACCTCGAGCTGCGCCCCGGCGATGCCGTCTGGGCAGTCGTCAAGGCAACCGAGATCGAGACCTATCCGGCCTGACGTCCGAGCGAACCGTCAGTCGTGACGCTCGAGCGGTGCCCGCTGTTCGAGACCGTCCGAGGAGGCCTCTCCGAAGCCGGATGCAGCATCCTCGTCGCCACGATGACCGGCTTTTGCGGGCGGACGGTCTACGCCGCGCCGCTCGACGCAATCTCCGCGCTGGTCTGAAACGAGCCGACGGCCGGCTTGGTGGGTGTCCAACCCGGGCGACCGAACACGTGGCGGAGCTTGTGACGCACGCCCGTTGCCGCCTTCACGTCGTGCACGATGGCGGCGTACTCGTGGTACGCGATGCGGAGCGGGTTGTACGTCGAGATGTTCTTGGTGAGGCCGTACTTCAGCCGGCGGACCTCGGGCTCGAACGTGCCGAACAGGCGGT
>JANXUX010000231.1 GCA_025351965.1 Actinomycetes bacterium
CCGGCGCGGTGTGCTCCGCCTCGCCGGAGCGACCGCCGTCGGCGCGGTCGCCGCTGCGGCTGTCGGATCGCGCATGGCCGCTGCCGACAACGGCTTCAGCCTGGTGGGCCTGCCCACCACGACTGCGTCCCCGACACGCACGAACTACACCGGCACCGCAGCGAACATCAGCGGCTACGTGTTCCAGGGCGGTTCGACGTACGCCTCCAATTCCGACGGCTTCTCCAACGCCGCCCTCGCCGGCTGGGCGAGCTCCAACGGCGGCGTTCGCGACGGCGTCTACGGGTACACGGACAAGGCCGGCTTCGGCGTGTTCGGCCGCGCCGGGTCCGGATCCGCGATCGGCGGCAACGGTTTCGTCGGCGGCACGTTCGTGGGCCAGCGCGCTGCCCTGCAACTCGGCACCGACGGCCAAGCCGTCCCGCAGGCGGTTCCTTCGCCCTCGCTGCTCGGCATGATCCAGGCCGACGCCTCGGGCACCGTGTGGCTCTGCGTCACCGCCGGTACCCCCGGCACGTGGCGCAAGCTCGGCGGCGGTGGCGTCGCCGGATCGTTCCACGCAATCACCCCTGGGCGCGTCTACGACTCGCGCACACCTGCACCGTCGCCAGGCGCCCTGGCGGGCGGGACGCGGACGCTCTCCGTCGCCAACCGCCGCTCGATCGACGACGGCAGCGTCGCCCAGGCCGACTTCGTCCCCGCCGGCGCCACAGCGATCACGTGCAACGTCACGGTCGCGAACACCGTCGGCGCCGGCTACCTCGCGGTCAACCCCGGTGGCGTCACCGCAGTCTCGGCGTCGACCATCAACTGGTTCGGCAACGGGCAGGTGCTCGCCAATGGTGTGACGCTGACGCTCAACGCCAACCGCGAGGTCACCGTCGTGTTCGGTGGCGGCGGCTCGACCGACTTCGCCCTCGACGTCTCCGGCTATTACCTCTAGACCTTGCTGTCACGCCCTGCCCAGAACGGGGTGCGCAGCTCGCGCTTGAGGATCTTGCCGCTGCCCGTTTTGGGCAACTCGTCGGTCCAGGTGATCGAGCGCGGCACCTTGTAGCTGGCGAGGTGCTCGCGGGCATGGGCGTTCACGTCAGCGTCGGTCAGACCGGCGCCCTCGCGCTGAACGACGACGGCGTGAACGGTTTCGCCCCACTCGTCGCTCGGGATGCCGAAGACCGCAACCTCGTAGATGTCGACGTGTGCCTCGAGCGCGGCTTCGATCTCGGCCGGATAGATGTTCATCCCACCGGAGATGATCATGTCCTTCTTGCGGTCACAGATGTAGAAGTAGCCCTCGTCGTCGCGGTAGGCGATGTCGCCGACGGTCTGGTAGCCGTGCTTCTGATCGGCCTCGAACTTGTCGTGCTGTTTGTAGTAGTCGGCGAACACGCTCGGGCTCTTCACGAACAGCTCGCCCGGATGGTCGGGGCCGATCCCGGTGACCTCGTTGCCGTCGTCGTCGAACAGTTTGATCTCGACCATCGGGCACGGTTGGCCGCACGAGCCCGGCTTACGCAGCTGATCGGGCGGCAGGAGGATGCAATTGATACCGAGCTCGGTCGAGCCGTAGACCTCGAACAGCGAGTCACCGGGGAAGTCGGCGAGGTACATCTGCTTGAGCGCGAAGCTCCACGGCGCCGCGTTGGCGATCATTCGCCGCATCGACGACGTGTCGTACTGCGCCTTGACGTCGGCGGGCAACGAGCAGATCATCCGGATCGGAGTCGGTGCGCTGAACGTCGTGGTGACACCGTGGGTGGCGACCAGGCGCAGCCAGTCCTGCGGGTTGAACTTGCGCTGGATGACGATGGTCTGGCCGAGCGCCTGGGCGATGCCGGCGAACGCGGCCGGGCCGGAGTGGTAGAGCGGTCCGGTCGGCAGGTAGACGTCGTCGGGCTGGCAGCCGATGAGTGCGATCAGCGCGCCCGCCTGCGCAGAGCCCGCCGTACCGCGCCGGAACGCGCCCTTGGGCTTACCGGTCGTGCCGCTCGTGTAGATCATCGTCGCCCCGGCTTCGATGGCGTCCGGGATCACGGGTTCGTCCGCACTCGCCTCGGCCATCAGCGCGTCGGCGCTCAGAAACGACTCGGGCGCATCACCGGCGAAGACCAGGACCTTCTCGACCTGGGGGATGTGCTCGCGGATGCGCTGGAAGGTGTCGGCGAACTCCGCGTCGACGTACACCACGCGCGCATCGCAGTGGTCGGTCACGTAGGCAGCTTCCTCATCGCTCAGCCGGTAGTTCAGTGGGACCGCAGTCAGGCCGAGCTTGCGCGCTGCGTTGATCATCGTCACGAGACCGATCGAGTTCTGGCCGCACCAGACCACCTTGGTCTCGCCGGGCGTCACGCCGATCCCGAGCAGCACGTTCGCCAAGCGATTCGTGCGCGCGTTCAGCTCGGCGAACGACACCGACGTGACCGTGCCGTCCGGGCGATCGTCGATCACCGCCGGCTTGTCGGGTTGGACCTGCGCGTACACCGTGAGGAAGTCGGGCATACGCCCGTTCCTAGCACGCCAACCGATCCTCGCTGCATCCAGAGCAATGCCCGTCAGCGCTACCGGAACGTCCATCAGCCGGCGCACCCGGCGGCGCAGCGAGTCGACAGCGAACGGGCCCATCGATGCACGGTAGTCCGGGCCCGCCTGCCAGAATTGCGCCATGGCAGCACGCGTGATCGAAGGCATCGACGGAGTGAAGGCGCTGATCGGGGAGCATCTCGGCTACAGCGACTGGTTCGAGGTCACCCAGGAGCGGGTGAACAAGTTCGCCGAGGCGACCGGCGACCACCAGTGGATCCACGTCGACGTCGAGCGCGCCAAGAAGGAGAGCCCGTTCGGCGGCCCCATCGCCCACGGCTACCTGACCCTGTCGCTCGGCCCGGTGCTCTACCCGCAGGTCGTGTCGTTCAAGGGCTTCGGTATGGGCGTCAACTACGGCGCCTACAAGATCCGCTTCATGTCGCCCGTGCCCGTGGGCTCGAACCTGCGCCTCGGTGTCAAGCTGCTCCAGGTCGACGACGTCGCCGGCGGCATCCAGTCGACGATGGAGTTCACGTTCGAGGTCGAAGGCACGCCCAAACCCGCCTGCGTCGCCGAGATCATCTTCCGCAGCTACGTCTGATTGTTCGGGACTGGCCTCCGCTGCGCGAGCGCTCCGCTTTGGCCGCTCCCTCGCTGCGGCTGGTCGCTGGCGCTCCTGGCGCCGCCGTCTGATTGTTCGGGACTGGCCCGCCCAGTCAGCGGAAGTTCGGCATGACCTTGGTCGCAAGCAGCTCCATCGACGTCGTCTCGGGGTAGTCCGCACACCACGGGATGAACCCGGAGCAACCGAGCGCGATGTAGGTCGCGATCTTCTCGCTGACCTGCTCAGGTGTGCCGACGAGGTTGTTGGCGCGCCACGACTCGAACGGCTCACCGTTCAGGCTGCGACTGCCGGCGGCGATCACCTCGGCTTCGGTCTCGCGGATGAACACCTCCGGTGACCACGTCTTGCGGATGGTCTCCTCGTCGCGGCCGACGACGGCACAGTGGCCTTTGAGGACCTCACGCTTGTGAGACCAGTCCTCAGGGTTGCCGCCCCAGTTGCTGCAGTCGGCGTGCTCGGCCACGACGCGCAGGGTGAGCTGCTCGCCGCCGCCACCGATCCAGATCGGCGGGTGCGGCTGCTGCAGCGGCTTCGGATCACAATTCGCGCGCAGCAGGCGGTAGTAGCGGCCCTCGTAGGTGGTCTCCGGCTGTGACCACATCGACTTGACGATCTCGACGCTCTCGCGCAGCATCCCGATCCGGTCCTTGGGCTTGGGGAACTCGTAGCCGTAGCCCTTGTACTCCAGCTCGTACCAGCCGGCTCCGATACCCCAATCGAGACGCCCGCCGGAGATCACATCGACGGTCGAGGTGATCTTGGCGAGCAGCGCCGGCGAGCGGTAGCTGTTGCAGCCCACCATCTGGCCGAGGCGGATGCGGGTCGTGCGCTGACTGATCGCAGCGATCGTGGTCCAGCACTCGAACACGGCCTCGTGCGCTGGTCGGGGCACGTTGTGGAAGTGGTCGTACAGCCAGATCGAGTCGAAGCCGAGCTCCTCGGCGAGCAACGCGATGTCGACCGCCGTGTTCCACTTGGCCTGAGCGCCCTCGATGGCGGAGAGCTCCATCTTCCAGCCCTGGGGCATGAACACACCGAACGTCACGTCACTCATCGACGGCAGGGTATGTCAGTCGTTCATGTCACCGCACATCATCAACGTTGATGATGTGTTGTCGCGAGACATCGTGGACGGG
>JANXUX010000217.1 GCA_025351965.1 Actinomycetes bacterium
GTTCGTGGAACACCACGACATCGTCGATGCGGTTCAGGAACTCGGGTCGGAAGTGGCCCTTGAGCGCTTCCATGACCTTGTCCTTCATCCGCTCGTAGCTGACCGCTTCGTCGTTGCGGGTGAAGCCGACGTTGGCTTTACGCAGATCTGCGGTGCCGAGGTTCGACGTCATGATCAGAACCGTGTTGCGGAAGTCGACCGTGCGACCCTGACTGTCGGTGAGGCGGCCCTCTTCCAGGATCTGGAGGAGCGTGTTGAACACGTCCGGGTGGGCCTTTTCGATCTCGTCGAACAGGACCACGCTGAACGGCTTACGCCGCACGGCCTCGGTGAGCTGTCCGCCCTCTTCGTACCCGACATAGCCGGGAGGCGCACCGACGAGGCGGCTGACCGTGTGCTTCTCCATGTACTCGGACATGTCGAGTGAGATCAGCGCGTTGTCGTCGCCGAACAGGAACTCGGTCAGCGTCTTGGCCAGCTCGGTCTTGCCGACGCCTGTCGGGCCGAGGAAGATGAACGAGCCACTCGGACGCTTCGGGTCCTTCAGGCCGGCCCGGGTGCGCCGGATCGACTGACTGACGGCCTTGATCGCGTTCTCCTGGCCGATGATCCGCTTGTGCAGCTCCTCTTCCATGTTGAGCAGCTTGGCGGTCTCTTCCTCGGTCAGCTTGTAGACGGGGATACCGGTCCAGATGCTGAGCACCTCGGCAACGGCCTCCTCGTCGACTTCGTCGAACAAGTCGACGCCGCTGGCCTTGACCTCGGACTCCTTGGTGGCTTTCTCCTCGAGCAGGGTCTTCTCCTGGTCGCGAAGGCGTCCGGCCTCTTCGAAGCGCTGCTCCTCGACGGCCTTCTTCTTGGCCTCCTGCACCTCGGTGAGGCGAGTCTCCATCTCCTTCAGATCCGGAGGTGTGCCCATCCGCTTGATGCGCAGTCGCGCGCCGGCTTCGTCGATGAGGTCGATCGCCTTGTCCGGAAGGTGCCGGTCGCTGATGTAGCGATCGGACAGGTTGGCCGCAGCGACGAGAGCCTGATCGGTGATCGTGACCCGGTGGTGGGCCTCGTACTTGTCGCGAATGCCTTTGAGGATTTCGATCGTGTGGGCCACGGTGGGCTCTTCGACCTTCACCGGCTGGAAGCGGCGCTCGAGCGCAGCATCTTTTTCGAGGTGCTTGCGGTACTCGTCGGTGGTGGTCGCACCGATGGTCTGCAGCTCGCCGCGGGCGAGCATCGGCTTGAGGATGGACGCCGCATCGATCGCGCCTTCGGCTGCGCCGGCACCGACGAGGGTGTGGATCTCGTCGATGAACAGCACGATGTCGCCGCGGGTCTTGATCTCCTTGAGCACCTTCTTGAGACGCTCCTCGAAGTCGCCGCGATAGCGGCTGCCGGCCACGAGGGCCCCGAGATCGAGGGTGTAGAGCTGCTTGTTGCGCAGCGTGTCCGGGATGTCGCCGGACACGATCTTCTGGGCCAGGCCCTCGACGATGGCGGTCTTGCCGACACCCGGCTCGCCGATCAGCACCGGGTTGTTCTTGGTCCGCCGACTGAGGATCTGCATGACCCGCTCGAGTTCGCGGGTGCGGCCGATCACCGGGTCGAGCTTCTTCTCCCGAGCGGCCTGGGTGAGGTTGCGACCGAACTGATCGAGGATCTGGCTGTTGCCCTTGTCGCCAGTGTCTTCCTTGCCGGCGGTCGCGCTCGCGCCCGTCGTCGCGGCCTGGGGCTCACCGGGCTTGCCCTGGCCACCCTGATAGCCGGACAGTAGCTGGATGACCTGCTGGCGGACGCGGCTCAGGTCGGCCCCCAGCTTGACGAGCACCTGTGCGGCGACGCCCTCACCCTCGCGGATGAGGCCGAGCAGGATGTGCTCGGTGCCGATGTAGTTGTGGCCGAGCTGCAGCGCTTCGCGCAAGGACAACTCGAGCACCTTCTTGGCGCGGGGGGTGAAGGGAATGTGGCCGGATGGCGACGAGCCGCCCTGGCCGATGATTTCCTCGACCTGGCTGCGCACCGCCTCCAGCGAAATGCCGAGGGACTCCATCGCCTTCGCGGCGACGCCTTCCCCCTCGTGGATCAGACCCAGCAGGATGTGCTCCGTGCCGATGTAGCTGTGGTTGAGGAGTCGCGCTTCTTCTTGCGCAAGAACGACAACCCGCCTGGCCCTGTCAGTAAAGCGTTCGAACATGCCCGCCCTTTCCCGAGACGGTGGATACGTCTCGAAAGTGTACCTGCGCCATAGCACAGTGTGGCGATGGAGCTGGTGTTCTCTCGACTGTGCGGGCGTCACGTCGCCTGTCCAGGATGTCGACGTCCACGACGTGAGCCGCATCGGCGACGACGTGCTGGGTACCTGGACCTCACTCTGTTGCGCACAAGCGCAGCGGAGCGCCTAGCCTGGCCTTTGTGTCCAGCACGCCGTTCTTCACGCTCTCCGGCATGGACCGGGATCGGCAGCGGATCGAGGATGCGCTGGTGGCAGCAGTCGACACCAAGGACGCCTACCTCAACGAGTTGGCCCGCCATCTGATCGTTGCCGGTGGCAAGCGGATCCGTCCGGTACTCGCTGTGGTCGCCGCGCAAGTCGGCGGTGGCCGGGCCAGCGACGCAGTCGTGCAGGGAGGCATTGCCTGCGAGCTCGTCCAGACCGGTTCGCTCTACCACGACGACGTCATCGACGAATCAGCCACCCGACGTGGTGTCGAGACCGTGAACGCCAAGTGGGGCAACCTCCAGGCGATCCTCGCCGGGGACTTCTTGCTGGCTCGTGCATCGGAGATCGCAGCATCGCTCGGCGCTGAGGTTGCGGGTCTGTTGGGCAACACCATCGCCCGGCTCTGTGAGGGCGAGATCGAGCAGCTCCGCCACACCTACGACATCGCTCGCCCCGAAGACTCCTACTACTCCTCGATCGCCGGCAAGACAGCGTCGTTGTTCAGCACGGCGGCCCGTATCGGCGGCATCGTCGCCGGTCTCGACCGGTCGGTGATCGACGCCTTGACAGCGTACGGGCGCGCCTACGGCATGGTGTTCCAGATCGTCGACGACATCCTCGACATCACGGCCACCGATGACCAGCTCGGCAAGCCCGCCGGTCACGACATGGTCGAAGGCGTCTACACGCTGCCGGTGTTGCGCACCTTGGGCACCCCGGGTGTTGCCGCCGACGAGTTGGGTGATCTCCTCGGGTCGCCGCTCGACTCGGTCGTGCGCGACAAGGCGCTGTCCATCGTGCGGGCCGGGTCCGGGGTCCCGTACGCAGTGGAATCCGCTGGCCGCTACGTGCAGGCCGCCGCAGACGCGTGTGACTCGATGCCCGGTGGCGCCGCCACCGACGTGCTCCGCTGCGCACCTCAGGCGCTGCTCGACACCGTTCTCTGACGGCTCACGCGTTCGGAGCGAGGCGGGCGATCGCCGCTGCGGCGCGGTAGGCGAGTTCTGCCGGGCCGGTCTCGTCGGGGCGCAGCTCGTTCGACATGATCCGCAGGACCCACTCCATCAGCGTGCGGTTGTGCATGCCGATGCGGGTCAGCTCGCGGATCACGAGTGGTCGTCCGACGATGCGGGCGAAGAGCCGAGCGACTTTGAAATACTGGCCGTAGCGCTCGTCGAGCTGCTTGGAGTAGTGCTGCAGCGCAGAGGCGTCGTTGGTCGCGAGCGCCTCGTGGAGCACGTCGGCCGCAAGGCGGCCGGTCTCGTAGGCGTAGTCGATGCCGTCGCCGTTGAACGGGCTGACGACACCTGCCGCATCGCCCACGACGAGGTACGTCGGCCCAGCCGTGGGTGCGACCGACCCGCCCATCGGGATCCGCCCGGACACGGCCTTGCGGAGCGGCTCGCCAGGATCGATCTCCCAGCGTTCGGCGATGCGTTCGACGTAGGCCTGCAGCAGGTGAGCGGTGTTGACGGTCTTGAAGTCGCGGAACGTGCTGAGCAGGCCGACGCCGATGTTCGCGGTGCCGTCACCGGCAGGGAAGACCCAGCCGTACCCAGGCACCACCCGGTCGTTGCGGTCGCGGAGATCGAGCGCGGACTCGATCCACGGCTCGGTGTGGCGCGGGGTTTCCCAGTAGGTACGGATCGCGGCGCCGAACGGCCATTCCTGCGAACGGGTCGTGCCCAGGTTCCGCCCGAACCGGCTGTTCGCACCATCGGCGACGACGACGTACTTGGCCATGACCTCGAACGGCGGCCCCGTCGGACCCTGCACGACGGCGCCACGCACGAAGCCGCGCGAGACCAGCGGACGAACGGCCTCGTGGCCCTGCAGCAGCGTCGCCCCGGCGCTCACGGCGTTGGCGGCGACGATGGTGTCGAGCTCGGCCCGGCGCACGACGTACCCGTGACGGCCGTAGTCGGGATGTTCGGGCCACTGCAACGTCAGGTCCCGGCCGAGACCGGTCACACGCACCCCCTCGAACCGGTGCGAGGTCGCGAACGTGTCGGCCAGGCCCATGTCGTGGAGTTGGCGGACTGCACGAGGGGTCAGCGCGTCGCCGCAGCTCTTGTTGCGAGGGAACGTGCGTTTCTCGACGATGGTCACCGAATGACCCTCCCTCGCCAACCAGTACGCCGCAGCGGCTCCGGCCGGTCCGCCGCCGACGATGAGGATCTGCGTGGACGCAACTGTCGCGACCGGACCGGCGCGTTCGTTGGGACCGGCCGAATCCGCCACCGGTCAGCCGGCGGCAGTGCCGGCGCGGGGAACGGTGCCGACCGGGAGGACGTCGGCGACCTTCTCGGAGAGGTTGTCGAACGTCAGCGAACCATCTTCGAGACCGGCGTAGATCGCCGAGTCGGGACTGCACCACTTCGTGTACTCAGCTGCCCACTTGGGGTCTTCCGGGCTGACGCCGGCGAGGTCGTAGCGCTCGTGGCAGACGACGGCGAGGATCTCGGCCTCGGTGAGGTTGGCTTTCTGGGCCGGCATGTACGCGCCGTTGTACCCGAGGTGACCGCGAGATGCATCGCCGTACGGGCCGACGTTGGTGTCGCGGTAGGCCTGGCTGCCCGTGTAGACCAGGTTGAGCTGGTCCTCGATGTGCGGGAACGTCTTCTGCAGCGACCCGGCCTGGAACGAACGCCCGGACCCCCCTGCGCCATTCGCGAGGTGACACGACGCGCAGCTGCTGTAGATCTTCTGACCCGAACCGATCGGGCCGGCGACGACCTTGGTTTCGGGCTTGAGTCCCTGGACATACATGAAGCCCCAGATCGGCAACAGGCTGAGGGTGGCCATCGCCCAGAACGGGATGCGCTTGCGGGTCTTGGCCGCAGTGATGTAGTGCGGGTCTGGCTTCGGCGGCTTGGCAACGGCGGGGGTCGACTTCGCCGGTGCTGCGGCCTTGGCCGCGACCGCTGGCGTGGACGCAGCAACCGTTGCAGGGGTCGCCGTGCTCGGTGCAGCACCAGCGTCACCGTCGCCGAGAGAGGCGCGCCGCTCTTTCGATCGCTTCAGCAGGTGCTCTGGAATTTCGGTCACTGGAGTCCTTTCGCCGCGCCGTCGGGGACGCGCACGAGGGCGGGTTTCTACGTTCGCCACTGTAGAGCGCGGCGCGTTGGAAAAGTGAATTGCCACGGGCGACACGAGTGGCGCCGATGACACAGTCACGGGCAGCCGATGGTCGCGCGCCGGTGGACCGCATGCTGTGTCCAGCGTCCACAAACCGAGGGTACAAAAGGTCACTCGTGCACATGTTCACAACGATGAGGCCGACGCTGATCCAGGTGGTAAACCTGTACCCAAGCGCTCGTCTGGCTTGCTGATATTCGGAGCAAACTGGCATCACCAGACGTCCCTGCGACTACAGTTCGTGCGTAATTTCACAACTCGGCGTACCCGTGCCGTTCGCAACGCGTCCAACTCGGGATACGTCCGAGACGACAAGCTTCCAGACTGAAAGGCGACGTCACATTGCTCTTCGCGATCGACATCTCCACGTTGCCCGGTGTCAACCAGGCGTTTCTCCTCTCCCTCTTCCTTGCGACCGCGATGACCTTGGTCGCGATTCCCTACGGCAAGCGACGCCCCCGCGGCACCCCGCTCAGCTGGGGCGAGTCGATGCTCGCTGCGCTCTACGCCTTCACGGTGATGTTCATCGCCTACGGCGTCGTTCCCGACCGCTGGATCCAGCACGCCGACAAGAACCTCGAGTGGAACAAGCAGAAGTTGCTCAACGGTCCGTTCGATCTGCTCAAGGCCAAGGTGAACGGCGGCAATTTCCCGTTCACGTTGTCCTACCAGGAGCTGCGTGACGTCGTCGTCGTACTCATCCATGTGTTCTTCTTCGCTCTGCAGGTCTTCATCTGGATCCAGTGGCAGAACCGAGGCAAGAAGGTCGCCAGCACCGAGCTCGAGACCAGCTCGTATGGTCGGCCTTTGGTGAAGAAGGCCTGAATCATGGCACGTACCGACGCGAATCCGCCGATGCCCGAATGGTCCCAGGAGTACCAGCTCGTGGAAGTCGACGCGGAGTACCTCACCAAGGCGGTGAAGCCCAAGCAGTTCATCCACATCGACCAGACCGAGTGCATCATGTGCGAGGGCTGCGTCGACATCTGCCCATGGAAGTGCATCCACATGGTCGCCACCGAGGCCATCTCGGAAGCGACCGGCACCGAACTCCCTGGTGGAGATCCGAGTGACAACGTGCTGTTCATCATCGACGACGACGTCTGCACTCGGTGCGCGCTCTGTGTCGATCGGTGCCCGACCGGCGTCATCATCTTGGGCAAGGTCGGTACGCCAGGCGCCACCGGCGACGTCCACACCCGTACGAACAACCACGGCTACGCCTACGGCATGCGGCTGTAGGAGGAGAGCGAACCATGGCAAACATCATCGATGAAAAACCACGCCCGTCCCTGAAGGACCGAGTCGGCAAGGTCACCGCGTCCACTCAGGGCAGCCAAGCGTGGAGCAGCATCTTCCGTCCCGGCAGCATCTTCCGCAAGGGCTACACGGACAGCCCGCGTAACCGCAGCTACGTCATCATGAACTCGGTGCTGTACCACCTGCACCCGGTGAAGGTGAAGCGCCACGCAGTCAAGGTCAGCTACACGCTGTGCCTCGGCGGTCTGAGCTTTTTCCTGTTCATCCTGCTGACCGTCACGGGCATCTTCTTGATGTTCTTCTACCGGCCGGAAGCCACCCAGGCCTGGAACGACATCAACAACCTGCAGACATCGGTTGCGTTCGGCCTCCTGGTGCGCAACATGCATCGATGGGGAGCGCACCTGATGGTGCTTGCGGTGTTCTTGCACATGGCTCGCGTCTTCTACCACGGCGCCTACAAGGCGCCGCGCGAGTTCAACTGGGTCATCGGCATCATCCTGCTGACGCTCACCCTGCTGCTGTCCTTCACCGGTTACCTGCTGCCGTGGGATCAGTTGGCGCTGTGGGCCGTCACGGTGGGTACGAACATGATGGGCTACACCCCCGTGCTCGGTTCTCAGGTCCGCTTCGTCCTACTCGGCGGAGCCGAGATCGGGCCGGAAACATTGTTGCGGTGGTACGTGCTACACGTGCTCTTCTTCCCATTCATCATCGTCATCTTCATGGCCATCCACTTCTGGCGGGTCCGTAAAGACGGCGGCATCTCGGGCCCGCTGTGACACATCAGCACATGCACCGAGCCGAGCAGTACGTCGAGACAGAAAGGGGTGATGGACGATGACCGAGATCCCAGAACACCTGTTGAAGCGGGCCCAAGCCGCACGCGAAAAGGCCGAGGCGGACGCCGCCCCAGCCGAAGCACCTGCAGCCGCACCTGCCGAGAGCGCAGCGGCAACCGATTCGCGCATCCCTGCGCACCTCCTCGAGCGCAGTCGCGCCGCGAAGGTCAAATCTGAAGGCGGCGACGCCGGAGCGTCGACTGGCGGTGGCGGCGGGCTCGCTCTCGCCGACAAGGTCGGTGCGGTCGTGTCCGCACCTGCCGCAGCCGGCGGCATCCCTGTCGGGGCCGGGCCGGGTGGTCACACCCAGCGACTGCTGACCGTCGTCAAGAGCGGATCGATCCAAGAGGTCAAGGCAGCGCCGGTGGACAAGGTGCACACCTGGCCGCACCTGCTCGCCGCGGAGTTCGTTGCCGCCCTCGCCTGCCTCGCGTTCACGTTCGTGTTCAGTGTGTTCGTCAACGCACCGCTGCTGCAGTACGCGAACATCAACCGCACCCCGAACCCGTCGAAGGCGCCCTGGTACTTCCTCGGTCTCCAGGAACTGTTGACCATGTTCCACCCGATGGTCGCCGGTGTGACCATCCCCGGCGTGGGCCTGATCATCATGATTCTTGCCCCGTACATCGACAAGAACCCATCCATCAAACCGGAGGATCGCAAGTTCGCGACGTCGCTGATGACGGTGCACCTGATGTTCTGGGCCGTGTTGGTCATCATCGGCTCGTTCTTCCGGGGTCCGGGATTCAACTTCACGCTGCCATGGCGTGACGGCATCTTCTTCGAGTTGTGAGGTGATGACATGAGCCAAGGTGCAATGATCGGAATTGTCGTCGCAGTCGTCGTCGTGCTCGGCGCAGTGGTGTTCCTCACCGCAGCGCGCCGCACAGATGTCCGCGGTGCCGGAGCGTTGTCGCGTGAGACCCGCAAGCGTGATCGGGACGCAGAGATCGATCTCCCGACGGCGGCGTCGGGACGTGAGGTCGAGCGTGCCGCAGTCGAGAGCCGTTCGACGGCGCTCGCCAAGAACGACGAACTGCTCCCCGTTGCGTGGGTCGCTCCCGATGCGGATGCGCTCGGCGTCTCCCGCCGAGTCTTCTTCAACCGGGCCTACATCAGCCTGATGGGCCTCGGCCTCGGTGGCTTCGCGGCAGCCGCATTCGTTGGTTTCCTCTATCCGCCGAGCAAGGGTGGCGGCTTCGGCGGCAAGGTCGGCGCCGGCAAGATCGACGACATCCTCCTCAACATCCGCCTCAACCAGGGCTTCTTCTACCTCCCCGAAGCTCGCACATGGATCACCGCGTATCCACCCGACTCGGTCACCAAGGCCAAGCGTCTCTACCAGGCGCCGCTGATCCCGGGCATGGAGGCAGGCATCGTTGCGCTCTACCAGAAGTGCCCGCATCTCGGTTGCCGGGTGCCCAACTGCGTCAGTTCGCAGTGGTTCGAGTGCCCGTGCCACGGCAGCCAGTACAACCGTGTCGGCGAGAAGAAGGGCGGCCCCGCCCCTCGTGGCATGGACCGCTTCGTCGTCTCCGTCAGCGGTACGGGCGATGTCACCATCGACACCCTCGGCGGCGCCGCGCTCACCGGTCCGCCGATCGGTACGAACACCACCGGTCAAGAAGCTGAAGGCCCGCACTGCATCACAGGCGGGGAGTGACAATCATGAAGGGTTTTGGCGATCATGTTCGCTAGTCTCACCGTTTCGCTCGGTTACATTCTGCTGGCGGTCATCGCCGTCGGCTTCATTCTCTATGCCATCGCCAGCCGCACCTCGGCCCGGCCTGAACTCGGCTCCGAGATCGAGCTCGCCGCAAACCGTAAACCGTATTACGACGACGAGGTCCTCGAAGGTCGCCGACTCGAGCGTGTGCAGTTCATCGGCCTGCTGTTCCTCGTCGTCAGCGTCATCGGCCTCCCGCTGTACTGGATCCTCGAGCCGAGCCGTCAGGAAGGCGCGTTGGCGTACTCCGACAAGCGCGCCATCGGCTGGGGCAAGGACCTCTTCAAAGTCACGTCCGAGGGCGGCTTCAACTGCGCCGGTTGCCACGGTGGCATGAAGGGTTCCGGTGGTGTCGCCGCGTACGCGATCACCGATCCGAAGACGAACCTCGTCACGTCCGTCAACTGGAACGCCCCGGCAGTGAACACGGTGTTCTACCGGTTCAGCGAAGACGAGGTTCGGTTCATCCTCGTCTACGGCCGACCGTTCTCACCGATGTCGCCGTGGGGCCTGGCAGGTGGTGGGCCGATGAACGCCCAGCAGATCGACACCCTGATCGCCTATCTCACCTCGATCCAGATCCCGCGGGTCGGCTGCGCGGCCAACGAGTCGAATCCGCTGACCTGCCCGACAGGCACGCTGCCCGAGGACAAGATGGCAGAGATCGCCCAGTCGGCCCTGTCGGCGGTGGACAGCGGGCGCTACGGCAGTCTTGGCGAGGCTCTGTACAACCTCGACCTGGACAGCGGGGCGTACTCGTGCGCACGATGCCATACATCAGGCTGGAGTTATGGCGACCCGGGCAAGACGGCTCAGGGCGCGATGGGACCGAACCTGACCGCAGGTGCCACGGCATCGCACTTCCCGAACGAAGCCGACCAGATCGCCTTCATCACCAAGGGCTCCGAGCTCGGTAAGAAGTTCGGCCTCCAGGGCCAGGGCAGCGGGCGCATGCCGGCCTTCGGCAACCTGCTCACCCAGGAACAGATCAAGCTCATCGTCGAATACGTGCGGAGTCTCTAGATGCATGCCCTGCTCGCCCTCAACTGGGAGCCGCAGATCCGCGGAATTCTCATCATCATCATCTCGACGACGGTGCTCTGCGGATCGGTGTACCTGATCCTGGGCACGAATCTCGGCGCTCGGTTGGGATTCCTCCTGTCGTTGTCGGCACTGGCCGGCTGGATGTTGCTGATGGCCGTCGTCTGGTGGGTCTTCGGCATCGGCTTGAAGGGTGAGGACGCGACCTGGAAGGCAGTCCCCGGAGAATCGATCCTGTTGACGGCCACGGCGGTCCAAGAAGCCGGGATCCTGCACAAAGACGCTGCCCTCCCTGCGGACGGCGCGTCGCCGGCCGACACCGCTGAGGCAATCGATGCTCTGCTGATCGACAACAACTGGACCCGCGTCGGCGAGACCGAGAAGAACTTCGGCCCGTCGGCGTCGGCCGGAGGCGTCGTCATCGAAGAGGACGGCACGCTCAAGGCCGGCACCTACCAGGTCGTCAATGTGTTCGACAAGGGCGGCGAGCGCTACCCCAAGATCAACGAGTCGATCGACTTCACTGCGTTCTTGCACAAGCCGCACTGGATCGTGGTCGAAGTCGCTCCTCTGATCACCCAGCGAGCCGAACCCGGCCGTGCCCCTGCTCGTGCCGAGATCGACACCAGCCAGCCGCGCCGTTACGTATACATGATCCGTGATCTCGGGAACAAGCGTGTTCCGGCTGCTCAGATCGCGTTCGGTTCTGGCATCGTGTTCTTCGCGACGTGCTATCTGTTGCACACCCGTGATCGGCGTGTCCTCGCCAATCGCTCCGGGGGTCTTGCCGTACCCGCCGGCAAATAGTCGTCACAGCCGAGAACGGAGCACGCACGCCATGGGCCAGTACCTGCCGATCATCTGCCTGATGGTCCTTGCGATCGTCTTCGGCGTCGCCAGCAACGCAGCATCCAAGCTCTTGGCACCCCGTCGGCCGTCGGCTGCCAAGGAAGCACCGTACGAGTGCGGCATCGTGCCGAGCAGGGAGCCACCGAAGCGCTTCCCGGTCAGCTTCTACATCGTTGCGATGCTGTTCGTCATGTTCGACATCGAGATCATCTTCATCTATCCCTATGCCGTCTCCCGCCAGGGGCTCGGGTCGTTCGCGTTCTGGGAGATGCTCGCCTTCTCGGCAGTGTTCTTCGCTGCGTTCGTGTACGTGGTCGCTCGTGGCGCGCTCGATTGGGGTCCGGTTCAGCAGTATCGCCGCCTCGACAGCGCAGTGTCGGCCGAACGCACTCTGACCAGCACGATCCGCCGGGTCGGCACCGAAGGTCGCTTCGACGACGAGAAAGCAGCCTGACATGGGCGCAGTTCAGGACATCCTCGACGACGGTCTCGGGGGCATCCAGCACAACGCTCTCACCGGCAAGGTCGAAGACATCGTCCGCTGGGCGCGGAGTCGCAGCAGTTGGGGTGCCACGTTCGGCCTCGCCTGTTGTGCGATCGAGATGATGGGCACCGGCGGCGCGCACTACGACATCAGTCGCTTCGGCATGGAGGTCTTCCGGGCCAGCCCGCGCCAGGCAGATGTGATGATCGTGGCCGGTCGGGTCAGTCAGAAGATGGCCCCCGTGCTGCGTCAGGTCTACGACCAGATGATGGAGCCCAAGTGGGTCATCAGTATGGGCGTCTGCGCCAGCAGCGGAGGCATGTTCAACAACTATGCGGTCGTTCAAGGTGTCGACCAGATCGTGCCGGTCGATGTCTATGCCCCTGGCTGCCCACCGACACCGGAGACGCTGATCCACGCCATCGAAACGCTCCATGGCCTGATCGAGACCGGCGAGATCATGAAGCGCCGGGCTGAGTCCGGAGCCGGAGCAAATGTGCACGTCACCGAGATCCCGGCGTCCGTCGAGCCGATCCCGGTACTGCTGGGTGCCGCACCGGCACGGGCCAGGTGACCAATGAGCAACACACCCACCACCCCAGGCGCAGACGCGCCCGGAGCTGATCAGACGGACACGGCCGAGACAGCCGTCGAGACCGCACCGACCGAGATCTACGGTCACCCACTCTCTGACAGCCGTGGCCAAACCGTGGTCCATGTCCCTCGGGCGGCATATCTCGGGTTGATCAAACAACTCGCCGACGACGGTTACATGCAGGTCTCGGACCTCTGCGCCGTCGATTACCTGACCCACCCCGGCCGTGGCCTCCCGGACGGTTTCGCAGCCGAGCGGTTCGAGGTCGTCGTCAACCTGCTCGACATCGAACACCGCCGCCGCCTGCGAGTTCGTGTGCAGATTCCGGTCGACGATGCCACCTGCCCGACGCTGTTCGACGTCCATCCCGGAACCGAGGCGATGGAGCGTGAAGCGTTCGACATGTTCGGCATCGTGTTCAGCGACCATCCGGACCTGACCCGGATCCTGATGCCAGAGGACTGGGAGGGCCATCCGCTCCGCAAGGACTATGCGGTTGGCGTGATCCCCGTCCAGTTCAGCAACGATTACCGCACCGCAACCCGTCCGTCCGTCGTCCCAGGGGTGCCCGCATGACCCAGACCATCGATTCGGGCAACACCCGCACCGACAGCCACGGCAAGGTCCACGAGACGGTGCACAACGCCGATCACGAGATCGAGAAGGCCACGCTCGTCGCCCAGACGAGCGAAGGCGGCCAGGAGCTGCGCCCGCGCAGCGAACTCAGCGCCAAGGAATTGATGCGCGAGGTCGGCGCTGTACTGCGGATCAGCGAGTCCGAAGCCGCCGCACTGGGCGCGGTCGACAACGTCGTGCCCGGCACCACCGGTGACGCCGAGGACCAGACGATGATCATCAACATGGGGCCTCAGCACCCGAGCACCCATGGTGTGCTGCGGTTGATGCTCGAGCTCCAGGGCGAGACCGTGCTGCGCTGCAAGCCGATCATCGGCTACCTCCACACCGGTATGGAGAAGACCGGCGAGGAGCTGACGTTCATGCAGGGCGGCACGAACGTGACGCGCATGGACTACGTCAGCCCGCTAAACAACGAGCTCGTGTTCTCGATGGCCACCGAGAAACTGCTCGGCATCGATCAGGACATCCCCGAGCGCGCCGTGTGGATGCGGATGCTGCTCAGCGAGATGAACCGGATGAGCAGCCACCTGCTGTTCATGGCCACCAACGGGATGGACCTCGGTGCGGTGAGCATGATGCTCTACGGCTGGCGCGAGCGCGAGGAGGTCCTGCGTTTCTTCCAGAAGGTCACCGGCCTGCGGATGAACCACAACTTCATCCGCCCCGGCGGCCTTGCGGCCGACCTGCCCGCCGGCTGGCGCGACGATGTCCTGCGCCTGCTCGAGATGATTCCGCCGCGACTCGAGGAGTACGACATCTTGATGACCGGTCAGCCGATCTGGCGTGACCGTCTCCAGGGCGTCGGCGTGATCACCGCCCAGGAGGCCCTCGCCCTCGGCGCGACGGGGCCGATCCTGCGCAGCACCGGCACCCCGTGGGACCTGCGCCGAGACATGCCGTATCTGCGCTACGAGGACGTCGAGTTCGACGTCATCGTCGGCACCTACGGTGACTGCTTCGACCGCTTCGCGATCCGGCTCAACGAGATCCGCGAGTCGATGCGGATCGTGCGCCAGATCCTCGACAAGATGCCGTCGGGCGACTACCGGATCCAGAACAAGAAGGTGACCCCGCCACCGCGGGCGCGTATCGACGAGTCGATGGAAGCGCTGATCCACCACTTCAAGATCTTCACCGAGGGTTTCAAGGTTCCCGAGGGCGAGGTCTACGTCGCCATCGAGAGCCCGCGCGGCGAGATCGGTTGCTACATCGCCAGCGACGGATCGGCCAAGCCGTACCGGATGCACGTGCGCGGACCGTCGTTCGTGAACCTGCAATGCCTGCCGCACATGATGCGCAATTGCTTGGTGGCCGATGCAGTGGCCATCATCTCTTCCGTGGATCCGGTTCTCGGCGAGGTTGATCGATAGTGGCGCGGCTGTCGGAGGACAACGTCCGCATCGCGCTCGAGATCATCGGGCGCTATCCGCGTGCCAAATCAGCGACCATTCCACTGCTGCACCTCGCTCAGCAGCAGGACGGCTTCGTGACCAATGAAGCCATGGCCCACATCGGCGAACTCGTCGGGACGACATCGGCCGAAGTGCTCGGTACGGCGACGTTCTACGAGATGTTCAAGTTCGAGCCGGTCGGCAAGTACTTGGTCAACATCTGCGGCACCATGTCGTGCGCACTGCTCGGCGCCGAGGCGCTGATGCACCACGCCGAACACACCCTCGGGATCAAGGCCGGCAGCACCACGCCTGACGGCCTGTTCACGCTCGAGCACGCCGAATGCCAGGCGGCCTGCACCGAGGCACCGACGCTGCAGGTGAATTATCGCTACCGGTTCCGGGTCACCAACGAGACCTTCGACCAACTGATCGACGATCTCCGCAATGGCCGGCTCGGTGACGAGATCCCGGCGCACGGCACCGTTGCCAAGATCCGCCAGCGCATCCCGGCCGACCGTGGCGTCGGCGCGGTGGCGCCCGAAGACGTGACCGAGCCACCCGCATGGATGCCGGCACCGCAAGCGCAGGGGAGCACGTCGTGACGACATCCGCCACCACCTATTCGTACACACCAGGTTTCTACGCCGGTGACCGCCCGCGTATCGTCACCTCGCGTTTCGAGTACGAGGACTCCCACACGATCGAGCGTTTCCTCGCGACCGACGGCTACGTCGGGCTGAAGGCTGCCCTCGCCAAGCCGGCGCCGGCCGTACACGAGGATGTCAAAGCTGCGACCGTGCTCGGCCGCGGTGGGGCGGGCTTCCCGGCCGGCACCAAGTGGGGGCTGACCCCGCCCGGCGTCTTCCCGCGCTATCTCGTCGTCAACGGTGACGAGAGCGAGCCCGGCACGTACAAGGACCGCCTGCTGATGGAGCGTGATCCGCATCAGCTGATCGAGGGCTGCCTCATTGCGTGCTACGCGGCTGGACTGTCGCAGTGCTTCTTGTACATCCGCGGCGAGATGGCAGTGGCCCAAGAGCGTGTCGCCCAGGCGCTCAACGACGCCTACGCCGCCGGCTACATCGGCAAGAACATCCTCGGCACCGACTTCTCGCTCGACATCGTCCTGCACTGGGGCGCCGGTGCCTATGTCGTCGGCGAGGAGACCGCACTGATCGAAAGCCTCGAAGGCAATCGCGGCATGCCCCGCCTCAAGCCCCCGTACTTCCCCGCCGCGATCGGCCTCTACGGCCAGCCGACCATCGTCAACAATGTCGAGACCCTCGCGAATCTGCCCTGGCTGATGCGCCACGGCGTCGAGGCCTACACCGCCATCGGTACTGCGACCTCGCCGGGCACGCGCATGATGGCCGTCTCCGGCCACGTCAAGCGTCCCGGCGTGTTCGAGGTCATCAACGGCAGCACCACCTTCCGCGACCTGATCTTCGGCGAGGAGTTCGCCGGTGGCATGCGCGACGGCGCCACGTTGAAGGCATTCGTGCCCGGTGGCGGTTCTGCGCCGTGGTTCGTGGAGGACCAGCTCGATCTCCCACTCGAGGGTCGCGCCGTCGGCGCGGCCGGCTCGATGGTCGGCTCAGGCGCCGTCATGGTGATGGATGACACCACCGACATCCCAGCCGCGGCGCTGACCCTCACTGCGTTCTACGCACATGAGTCGTGCGGCAAGTGCGCACCATGTCGCGAGGGTGGCACCTGGCTGATGCGCATCCTCGAACGCATCGTCGCCGGGCATGGCACGAGTCGCGACCTCGACCAGCTGATCCAAGTCGGCCAGACGATCTGCCCGGGCAACTTCCCGCACGCATCCAGCGAGCGCCTCGGCCTCACCGCCGTGCCCTTCCCGTACAAGATGACCACGATCTGCTTCGTCGGACCATCTGCGTACACCCCGGTGCACTCGGCGCTCACCCTGTTCCGAGACGAGTTCGAGGCCAGGCTGATGAAGCGCACATTCATCCCGGTCACCGCAGTCAGCGAACCGGCCACCGCCGACTCCACCTCGCTGACCGCCGCCTCCATGGCAGGAACGGTGCACTCGTGACCGCCACCGACACCCCGACGCTCGACGACGTCCCCGAGCCGGCACCCGTCGACCCGAACGCCGTCAGCATCACCATCAACGGCCGCGCCGTCACGGCGCGCAAGGGCGACCTGATCATCACGGCCGCCGAGAACGCCGGCGACTACATCCCGCGGTTCTGTTACCACGAACGGATGAGCTCGGTCGGCATGTGCCGGATGTGTCTCGTCGAGGTCGACACCGGCCGTGGCCCGCAGATCATGCCGTCGTGCATGTTCCCGGTCTCGCCGGACATGAAGGTGTACACCGACTCCCCGGTCGCCAAGGCCGCGCAGGAGGGTGTCATCGAACTGCTGCTCGCCAACCACCCCCTCGACTGCCCGGTCTGCGACAAGGGCGGCGAATGTCCGCTGCAGGATCAGTCGTTCAGCCACGGCCCGGGCGAGAGCCGGTACGTGGAGGAGAAGCGGCACTACGAGAAGCCGATCCCGATCAGCGATCTCGTGTTCTTGGACCGTGAGCGTTGCATCCTCTGCGATCGCTGCACCCGCTTCGCCGACGAGGTCGCCGGGGACGCGCTGATCTCGTTCACCCATCGCGGCAACCTGACCCAGGTCAACACCTTCCCGGACGAGCCGTTCGCGAGCTACTTCAGCGGCAACACCGTGCAGATCTGCCCGGTCGGCGCGCTGACGGCCAGCCCGTACCGCTTCAAGGCCCGACCATGGGACCTGCAGGAAGCCGAGAGCACGTGCACGACCTGCTCGGTCGGTTGCCGCACGGCGGTGCAGTCGACCCGTGACGAGCTGGTCCGCTACCAGGGCGTCGACTCGGATCCCGTCAACTGGGGCTGGCTGTGCGACAAGGGCCGCTTCGGGTTCGAGTCCGTCGGCAGCGACGACCGCCTGGCGACGCCGCTCGTGCTCACCGCGACCGGGCACCAGCCGACGTCGTGGAACTCGGCGATCAACTCGACCGTCCAGCTGATCAAGGACGCGTTGGCGGCGGGCGGCCCGAGCAGCATCGCCCTGCTCGGCGGTGCACGTGGCACGAACGAGGACGCCTTCGCCTTCGCCCGTTTGGCCCACGACGTGATCGGGACGCCGAACGTGTCGTCGCAGCTCGTCGACGGCCTGCCGGTCGGGGTGCTCGGCCTCCCGCGGGCCACCATCGACCAGGCCGCATCGGCCAAGACGATCATCCTGCTCGCTCCGGACCTCAAAGAAGAGCTGCCGGTGCTCTACCTGCGTCTGCGCGACGCGGTCGAGAAGAAGCGCAGCAAGATCCTCGAGTTCACGTCCAAGGGCAGCGGACTGACCAAGTACGCCTGGAAGACGGTGTACTACGAGCCAGGCACCCAGGCCGACGCCGTCACGACGGCACTCGCCGACCCGGCCATCGCCGTCCAGATCGCTTCCGGCGATGTGGTCGTCGTTGCTGGCCGGGCCAACCTCGCCGAGTCGTCCGCTCCCACGATCGCCGCGTTGAACGTCTTGCTCGGGGCGATTCCGACCGCTTCGGTGCTGCCGGCCCTGCGCCGAGGCAACGTCGTCGGCGCGACCCAGGTCGGCATCCGCCCCGGAGCGGGCGGCCTCGACAGCCGGGGCATCCTCGAAGCCGCTGCGCACGGCTCGATCGAGTGCCTGATCCTGCTCGGCTCCGATCCGCTGAGCGACGTTCCCGATGCCGACCTCGCCCGCCGGGCGCTCGCCGGTGCCCGCCGCATCATTGCGATCGACACGTTCGTCAACGATTCCACCGCCCTCGCCCATGTGGTGCTGCCCGCAGCCGGGTACGCCGAGAAGATCGGTACGACGACCAACCTCGAGGGCCGCACGACGTCGCTCGCCCAGAAGATCACCGCACACGGCACGTCCCGTCCGGACTGGATGATCGCCGGTGAGATCGCCCGCCAGCTCGGCACCGACCTCGGTTTCAGTTCGGTCGCCGACGTCACTGCGGCCATCGCGACCCACGTCGACGGCTACGACGGCGTCACCACCAACGCGCTCGCCGCCGCTCCGAACGGTGTCATCGCCTTGGCGCCGAGCATCGACCGGGTCAACACCCCAACGGTGGACCTCGGCGACCGCAATGCGTACGACTTCCGTCTCGTCGTCAGCCGCAAGCTCTACGACGCCGGTGTGGCTGTGGCCCACGCACCGTCGCTGGCGCCGCTCGCTCCCGGCGTGGCTGTCTTCGTCAACCCGCTCGACGTGACCCGCATCGGATCGTCCATCGGCGCCGAGGTCACGGTCTCCAGCTCCACCGGACGAATCGTGCTGACCCTTCGGGCCGATGCCTCGGTCCAGCGTGGCTCGGCCTGGGTGCCGTTCAACCAGCCCACGTCGGCCGCCGGTGCCGTCAAGATCGGCGATCTGATCGATGCCGGCGCGTCGGTCACCGACGTGCGGATCGAAAGCATCTGATGCTCGCCATCGACTCTCTCGTCACCAAGTTGGGGATCGCAACCGTCCTCATCGTCCTGCTCAAGATGCTGATCGTCTTCGCGGTCGGCCTCGTCGTGACGATGTTCATGGTCTGGTTCGAGCGCAAGATCGTGGCCGGTATGCAGAACCGCACCGGCCCGAACAAGGCCGGCCCGTTCGGTCTGTTGCAGACCCTCGCAGACGGTATGAAGCTGATCTTCAAGGAAGGGCTGATGCCCGACCGTGCCGACAGTACGGTCTTCCGGCTGGCGCCGTACCTCGCGTTCGTGCCTGCCTTCCTCGTCTGGACGGTCATCCCGCTCGGCGGCGACTTCGCCAACGGTAAGGACGGATCGATCAAGATCTTCGGTCACCGCACGTTCGTGCAGCTCGCCGATCCGCCGGTCGGCGTCCTGCTGCTCCTCGCGCTCAGCGGCATCGCGGTCTACGGCATCATGCTCGCCGGCTGGTCGTCGGGTTCGAAGTACCCCCTGCTCGGCTCGGTTCGCGCCTCGGCGCAGATGGTGTCCTACGAAGCGGCGCTCGGCCTGAGCATCGCCTCGGTGCTGCTCATTTCCGGCACGCTCAGCACCCACGGAATCGTCACCGGGCAGAGCAGCATCAGCAAGTGGAGCGTCATCGCGACCGGCGTGGTCCCGTTCGTGATCTTCATGATCGCCGGCACCGCAGAGCTCAACCGCCCGCCGTTCGACCTCGTCGAGGCCGAGCAGGAGCTCGTCGGAGGGTTCAACACCGAGTACTCGGCGTTCTCGTTCGCGCTGTTCTTCCTCGCCGAGTTCATGAACACGGTCACGATGAGCGGCGTCATCGTGACGCTCTTCTTCGGCGGTCCGCAGCCGATCACGATCCACATCGGCAGCTTCGATTACGGCGGCTGGCTCCCGTTCGGGCCGCTCAGCGGAACGGTCTGGTTCATCGCCAAGGTGCTCGTGTTCTTGTACGTGTACGTCTGGCTGCGTGGCACGCTCCCACGCCTGCGTTACGACCAACTGATGAACCTCGGTTGGAAGGTGCTGATCCCGGCGTCGCTCGGCTGGTTCCTGCTCTTGGCCGCGCAGCGTGTCGCAAGCGACAATGACTGGAACAAGTGGTGGGTCAGCGGCATCTCGCTCGTCGTCCTCGCCCTCTGTGCAGGATTGCTGATGACCGCAGTGCGGGTCAGTGCGAAGAACCGAGAACGAGAGGGGGCGATGTTCTGATGGGTTATCTCGACGGATTTGTCGTCACCATCAAGCAGCACCGCTTGTTTGGTGGCAAGCGGATCACCAAGAACTACTCCGGTGGGCGAGTTGCCAAGAAGAACGTGGCCAAGGGTCGCGAAGCCGATCCTCACGACCGGGACGAAAAGGCCCCCAAGCCCGAGCGTCTGCACGGTCGTCATGTCCTGAACCGCTACGAGGACGGCATGGAGAAGTGCATCGGCTGCGAGCTGTGCGCAGGCGTCTGCCCGGCCAAGTGCATCTACGTGCGCGGCGCGGACAACGATCCCGATGCCCCGACGTCACCGGGTGAGCGGTTCGGTTTCGTCTACGAGATCAACTACCTGCGTTGCATCCACTGCGACCTCTGCGTGGAGGCCTGCCCGACCGAGGCCATCACCGAGACCAAGCTGTTCGAGTTCAGCTTCACCAACCGCCAGGACGCGATCTACACCAAGACCGAGCTGCTCGTCGGTGAGGACGGTAAGCCCCAGCATCTCCCGTGGGAGGACTGGCGCGAAGGCGAGGACCTGCTCACCTCCGGCTGGATGCGCGCGACCTCGCCGAGCGGCGACGCCGACTTCGAGGGCATCAACGGCTGGAGCGGCGAACTCGGATACGGGCTGCGCGCCCCAGAGCCTGTCCAGACGGACCGGGACCACTGACGATGCAGTTGTTCGTCTTCATCTGCGCGGCCCTGATGATCCTCATCGGTGCCGTTGGCGTCATCGTGCGCTCGCACCCGGTGCATGCCGCACTCAGCCTCGTGCTGACCCTGTTCGGCGTCGCCGTGCTGTTCGTCGCCCAAGACGCCCACTTCCTGGCTGCGGTGCAAGTCATCGTCTACGCCGGCGCCATCGTGGTGCTCTTCCTCTTCGTGATCATGCTCCTCGGCGTCGATCGTGCGGAATCGCTGCGCATCGACCCGGTCAAGGTGCAGCGCCCGCTCGCGGTCATCGTCGGCCTGGGATTGTTCGGCCTCATCGGCGGCGCGATTCTCGAAGGTCGCAAGACGCTCATCCGCCGTGGCACCGGGCTGGAGACGGCCACCGAGGTGTCCCACGACTCCAACATCAAGCAGCTCGCCAACGACCTGTTCAGCAATCACGTCTTCGCGTTCGAGGTCACGTCGGTGCTGCTCGTCATCGCCGTCGTCGGAACCGTGCTGCTCGCCCGCCGCCCGGGCAAGAGCGGTGCGGTCGCGTCGGCCGAGGAACTCGCCAGCTCGGCGACGGCGGGGAAGCCATCATGATTTCAGCAATCACCCCGACCCCGGTCTGGTACCTGATCCTGGCCGCACTGCTGTTCTCGATCGGCGCCGTCGGTGTCCTCGTGCGTCGCAACCCGTTGGTGATGTTCATGTGCATCGAGCTGATGCTCAACGCCGTCAACCTGAGCTTTGTTGCGATGGCCAAGGCCCTCGGCGACATCGGCGGCCAGACGACCGTGTTCTTCGTGCTCGTCGTGGCTGCCGCCGAGGTCGTCGTCGGCCTGGGCATCATCGTTTCCATCCTGCGCAAGCGGCCGGACGCCACCGCGGACGACCTCGCTGAGTTGAAGGGCTGAACCCGCCGTGCTCGATGCTGTCTGGCTCATCCCTGCCCTGCCACTGGCCGGGTTCCTGATCATCCTGGTCCTCGGCCGCAAACTCGGCGAACCCAAGTCCGGCTACCTCGCCACCCTGATGACCGCCGGCGCATTCGTCGTCACGGTCGCCGTGTTCATCGACCTGATGTCGAAGTCGTCTGAGGAGCGCCATCACCTCAAGACGCTGTTCAGCTGGATCCCCGTCGGCAGTCTCCACGTCGACGTGGCGTTCTTGGTCGATCCGTTGTCGATCACGATGGCGCTGTTCATCACCGGAATCGGCTCGCTGATCTACCTGTACTCGATCGGGTACATGCACGGAGACCCGAAGTTCAGCAAGTTCTTCCTCTACCTGAACCTGTTCGTGTTCAGCATGTTGATGCTGGTCCTCGGCAGCAACCTGCTCGTCACCTTCCTCGGTTGGGAAGGTGTCGGCACCTGTTCGTATCTGCTGATCAGCTTCTGGCACACCAAGGACGCCAACGCCTCGGCGGGCAAGAAGGCCTTCGTCACCAACCGCGTCGGTGACTTCGGCTTCATGATCGCGATGTTCGTTGCGTTCCAGTTCATCGGCTCGCTCGACTACTCGAGCATCAACCATGCCGCCGAGGCCAAGACCGTGACCGGCACGGTCGCCACCGTGATCGTGCTGATGCTGTTCGTCGGAGCGTGCGGCAAGAGCGCCCAGCTGCCGCTCTACATCTGGCTCCCCGACGCGATGGCCGGCCCGACGCCCGTCTCGGCCCTGATCCACGCTGCGACGATGGTCACGAGCGGCGTGTTCCTGATGACCAGGATCAGCCCTCTCATCGGATACGCCACCCCGTGGGTGTCGACTCTGATCGCGATCGTCGGCGTCGCCACGGCATTGTTCGCGGCCACGATCGCCGTGGCCCAGAACGACATCAAGAAAGTCCTCGCCTACTCGACGGTCAGCCAGCTCGGCTACATGTTCTTGGCCATCGGCTCTCACGCCTACGTCGCCGCAATCTTCCACATGATCACTCACGCCTTCTTCAAGGCCCTGCTGTTCCTCGGATCCGGGTCGGTGATCCATGGCATGCACGACGAACAGGACATGCGCTACATGGGCGCGCTGCGCAAGATGATGCCCATCACTGCGGCGACCTTCATCGTCGGCTGGCTCGCCATCGCCGGCGTCCCACCCTTCGCGGGCTTCTGGAGCAAGGACGAGATCCTCCTGTACGCGTTCGACAAGAGCCCGATCCTGTGGGCGCTCGGTCTGGTGACCGCGCTCCTGACCGCCTACTACATGACCCGTCAGGTGATCATGGTCTTCTACGGCAAGGCGCGCTGGAACGACGAGCGTCCACACGCAGCCGATGCCTCGGCCACCGAGCATCACGACATCCACCCGCACGAGAGCCCGTGGACGATGTACACCCCGCTGATCGTGCTCGCCGGACTGGCGATCGTCGGTGGTGGCTTGAACCTGCCGTTCAACCACACGACCGAGCGGCTCTCCAGCTGGCTCGCGCCGGTCGTCGAAGTCGGCGAGCGCAGCCTGCAGCACGGCACCGAGGACATCAAGTGGGTGCTCGCCGGCGTCGCCACGCTCGGCGCGCTGGTCGGTGTCTTCGTGGCCTATCTGGTGTACTCCAAGCAGCGGCTGAAGGCCATCGAGCCGACCACCTTGGCCAATGGCTGGTACTACGACAAGGGCATCAGCGACTTCATGGGCGGGCCCGGCCGAGACGGCTTCGAGGGTGTTGCCTGGTTCGACGCGAACGTCATCGACGGCGCCGTGAACGGCACGGGCAAGGGCGTTCAGGCCATCGCGGGCGTCATCCGTAAGGGTCAGAGCGGTCTGGTCCGCACCTACGCGGCACTGATCGGTGTCGGCGTCGTCTTGCTGCTCGCCTGGTTCTTCATCCGAGGAGTCGCCCAATGAGCGCGCTGATCGGCAACTCAGAACTCATCGGCGGCAAGTTCCCGGTCCTGACCGCAATCATTCTCGTCCCGTTCATCGGCGCCATCGCCGTGGCCGTGATGACCAAGCGACGGCCCGAGTTCGTCAAGCTCACCGCGATCCTGAGCAGCGTCTTCACCGGTGCACTGACCGTCTGGCTGCTGGCCTCGTTCAAGACCGGCACCGCCGACTTCCAGTTCTCCAGCAAGCACGAGTGGATCAACGCCTGGGGCATCAGCTGGCACCTCGGCGTCGACGGCATCTCGATCTTCCTGGTCGTCCTCACGGGAATCCTGTTCCCGCTGGCGATCGTCGGCGTGGATCCGCATCACGACGAGAAGCCGTACCTCGCCTGGCTACTGCTGCTCGAGGCCGGCGTGATGGGCAGCTTCCTCAGCCTCGACCTGTTCTTGTTCTTCGTCTTCTTCGAGATCGTGCTCGTCCCGATGTACTTCCTGATCGGTGGATGGGGCTACGACAAGCGGGTCTACGCAGCGACGAAGTTCTTCCTGTACACGATGTTCGGCTCGGCCTTCATGCTCGTCGGCATCATCGCCACGGTGTTCATCGCCAAGGGCAACATCGGCCACATCACCTTCGATCTCGTCGAGCTCGCCGAGAAGGGCGGGTTCGCGGCCTCGACCGGAAGGTGGCTGTTCTTCGCCTTCGCGATCGCCTTCGCGGTGAAGGTGCCGCTGTTCCCGTTGCACACCTGGCTTCCCGATGCACACACCCAGTCGCCCACGGCCGGCTCCGTCGTGCTTGCCGGCGTGATGCTCAAGCTGGGCACCTACGGCTTCCTCCGCTTCGGCATCTACCTGTTCCCGCAGGCCGCTCGGAACACCCGGGCCATCTTCTTGACTCTCGCTGTGATCGGCATTCTCTACGGCGCGATTGCGGCGACGATGCAGAAGGACCTCAAACGCCTGGTCGCGTACTCGTCGGTGGCCCACCTCGGCTTCATCGTCCTCGGTACGTTCGCGTTCACGTCGCAGGCAATGACCGGCAGCGTGCTGCAGATGATCAACCACGGTGTGTCGACCGGTGCGCTGTTCCTCCTCGTCGGAATGATCTACGAGCGTCGTCACACTCGCGAGATCGCCGCGTTGAAGGGCCTCCAGAAGGTGGCCCCTGTGTTCGCCGGGGTCTTCACCCTGGTCATGCTGTCGTCGATCGGCGTGCCCGGGCTCAACGGCTTCGTCGGCGAGTTCCTGATCCTGATCGGCTCGTTCCTCACGGCCCGTTGGTGGACGGTCGTTGCTGCGTCCGGTGTCATCCTCGCTGCGCTGTACCTGCTCTGGGCCTACCAGCGGGTGTTCCACGGTGAGCCCGACGAGGACAACAAGACGTTCACCGAACTGCGCTGGAAGGAAGCCATGGTGCTGCTGCCGTTCATCGCAGCCATCGTGTTCACCGGCATCTACCCGAAGCCGATGATCGACCGGATCGAGCCCAGCATCAAGGCGCTCATCGCCCACGGCGGCTATCAGGACGCCGGATCTGGCGTCATTGGTTCCGTGAACGAAGAGGAGCAGCCGTGATCGGCGCAGATTTCGTCGCCCCCTCCATCGACTGGTTCGCGCTCTCGCCGCTGCTGGTGCTGCTCGGTGGTGGCTTGCTGCTGCTCGTCGGTGCGGCGCTCACGCCCGTGTGGCCCAAGCGCACCTACGCCTGGACCACCGTCGGCATTGTCATCGCTGCACTCGTCCTGACGTTCATCCAGTGGGACAACCTCAGCGACTCTGCGCCGAAGTTCCTCGTCGGCAACGAACTGTCGTGGGATGCGTTCTCGATGTTCGGCACGATCATCATCCTGGTCTCGGTCGCGCTCGCGTCGATGATCACCGACGACTACCTCCGCCGTGAGGGGATGGAAGGCCCGGAGATCTACGGGCTGTACCTGATGTCGGCGATCGGCGGCATCGTCATGGTGATGTCGAACGACCTCATCGTGACGTTCCTCGGACTCGAGACACTGTCGATTGCGCTGTACGTGCTGACTGCCAGCCAACGCAAGCGCACCTCCAGCCAGGAGAGTGGCATCAAGTACTTCGTGCTCGG
>JANXUX010000253.1 GCA_025351965.1 Actinomycetes bacterium
GACCGCGCAGGCGCACGGAGTGGATGTGGATTCCGCCCGGACCCTCGCCGCCGCGGGCACCCTCGAACACGACGTGTTTGGTGTTGTCCGCAGCCCAGTCCTTCGATGCTGCAGCCATACGCGTGGCCGTGGTGATCGCAGTGCCAGATGGTGCGTCGGCCTTGCCGTTGTGGTGCAACTCGACGATCTCGGCCGTCTCGAAGTACGGCGCGGCGAGCTCGGCGAAGCGCATCATCAAGACCGCACTGATTGCAAAGTTCGACGTCGCGAACGCATTGCTGGTGGTGAACGCCGCACGGAAGGAGTCGAAGTCCGCCTCGGTGAGTCCGGTCGTGCCGATCACAGCGTGGATGCCATGCGCCGCGAGCCAGGGAAGCGTCAATCGTGCCGCGTCGGCGACCGTGAAGTCGATGACGACCTCGGCCTGCGCCTCGACGAGCGCATCGAGATCGGCAGCCACCGTGACACCGCACAGTTCGAGACCGACTGCATGCGGGTCGACGGCTGCGACCAACTCGAGCGCATCGTCGGCGGCGACGGCCGCGCAGATCGTGCGGCCCATCCGCCCCCCAGCGCCGACGACTCCGATTCGGATCACAGTCATGATGCCGTACCCATCACGCACCAGACCGTAGCCCGGCTGGGACGGCCGAGGCGTCGATCGGTCCGAGCGCGACCAGCGTGAGCGGCTGACTGAAGATGCGCTCGATCACTCGGCGGGTGTCCTCCTGCCGCACTGCGTCCCAGCGCGCGACCTGCTCGGCAACCGGGCGGACCTCGCCTGTGGTGATCAGCAGACCAGCCGAGCGCGCCATGCGCGACCCGGTGTCCTCCAGGCCCAGCTCGAACGCGCCGGTGAGATAGCCCTTGGCGATGTCGAGTTCGTCGTCACTGACGCCGTCCTTGATCAGCAACTCGAGCTGCTCGTGGATCAGCTCCATCACCTCTGTCGCATGAGATGGCTGGGTCCCGGCGTAGATCGTGAATGCGCCGGCATCGACATACGACGACACACCGCTGTACACGCTGTAGGCGAGGCCACGACGCTCGCGGATCTCGTCGAACAAGCGGCTCGACAGGCCGCCGCCGAAGACGTGGTTGACGACATCGAGCGCTTCGCGGTCGGAGTCGTTGCGGCGCAGTCCGTGCATGCCGAGCACGATGTGGACCTGCTCGGTGTCGTCGTCGATGACCTCACCGGAGGTCGCCGGACCGCCGTCGAAGCGCGCCACGCGTCCGTCACCCGGCGTGAGCGACGCGAACGCGGCCTCGACCTGGGCCAGCGTGGCATCGTGGTCGAGCGGTCCGCTGACTGCGACCACTGTCGACTCGGCGCGATAGTGCTCGCCGAAGAACGTGCGCACGTCGTTTGCGGTGATCGCCTCGACGGTCTCGACCGAGCCTGCCGTCTCCCAGCCCAGCGGATGGTCGGGGAACAGGTGGCGCATGAAGGCGCGGTGGGCGACGTCGTCGGGACTGTCGTCGTCCATCGCCAGCTCTTCGAGGATGACGTGGCGCTCGTTGTCGACGTCCTCGTCGCGCAATGCCGGTGAGGTCAGGACATCGCCGAGCAGACTGATCCCGAGCGCCTGGTGGCGGGCCGGGAGCCGGCAGTAGTACGCCGTGTACTCCTTGGCAGTGAACGCATTGATGTCGCCGCCGACGCGGTCGATGGTCTGGCTGATCTCGCGCGCGGAGCGGGTGTCGGAGCCCTTGAACAGCAGGTGCTCGAGGAAGTGGCTCACGCCGGAGAGCTGCTCGGGCTCGTCGCGTGCGCCGACGCCGACCCACGCCCCGGCCGACAGCGACAGGGCTCCGGGGATCCGCTCGGTGGCGACGGTCAACCCGTTGGACAGATGCGTGATGCGAAGATCGTTCGCTGCGGATGAATCACTGATCCGACGATCCTACGGGACGTTCGCATTTCCCCCCGTTCGCGCCGCAACCCTGCCGCATTCGCCGGTCGAGGACCGGACGATGCGACAGGGCTGCGTCGGAGTGCTGTGTCCCTGATGCCTTCACCGGCCAGGAGCCTGCGGATGCATCAGAGTCAGGTCAGGGTGCGTCAGCGGTGACGGCGGGGGGCGCGATCGCGGCTGCCGCCACGGTCGTCGCGAGGCGGTCGGTCGGGCTGGGGAGCCTCTCCGGCCGGGCCGAGATCGCCGAGCTCGCCGCTCAATTCCTTGTCGAATGCATCCTCGAAGGACACGGTCGCGACGTTGGAGTCCACACCGGACGGCGACGACTCGCGGCGCGGGCCACGATCACGGTCACCACGGTCGCCGCGGTCGCCACGATCATTGCGATCGCCACGGTCGCTGCGCTCGCGCGGTGCACGCTCGCTGCCACGCTCACGGGACTCGCCCTCGCCCGGTGCTGCCGGCGGGTTCGAG
>JANXUX010000220.1 GCA_025351965.1 Actinomycetes bacterium
CTCGCACAGTGCTTCGGCAACACGATCCGCAACCCGGAGCACCGCGCAGTCGTCCACTTCGCACTCGACGACCTGCGCGGCAGAGACTCCATCGGGTCGATGATCTACGGCAACACGGTCGATCAGCGGCCGGGTGCTCATGCCCGCAACCTCGCCACCACGACCGCCTCGGTGACGATGGACATCGCGCTCCAGCTGCGCAGACCGACCGGACACGCCGTCAACCCGGTGCCCCCCACCGAGGCCGACCGGATCCCGAGCGCCGCCGAAATCATCGACGTACACCTCCTCGCCCGCGAACTCGAGATCGAGGTCCGCAAGGCACCGAATCTGTACGACTGGCACCGACTCGAGAACGTCGGCGCGGCAGTTGCTGCATACGCCGTCGACTTCCGCGATCGCGCCCTCCAGGCGTTCGCAGCCGACGGCATCGACATCACCGACGCCGCCCAGGTGTTACTCGCGATGCGCCGGAGCGTCATGCCCGAGCTCGAACAACGAGTCGACCTCGACGCTCCCGACGAGATCGCTGCGCTCGAACCGTGGAAGGCCGCCCAGCTCCGGGAGGTGAGCTCACGCATCGGCGGAGGCCACCGGCTCGACGGCATCCGCGTCGTGCTCGCTGTCCTCGAAGTCCACGATCTCGTCCGTGACGCGCTCGCCAAAGCGCTCCCCCGCCATGGCGCCGAGATCATCTTGCTCGGGGCGGCGACATCGATCGAGGGCGTGATGCGCGCCGCAGCGGACGAAGACGCCGATGCCATCGTGCTCGGCACCTACAACGGCAACGCACTGGATCTCGGCACCCGGCTTGCGGCGTACCGTGACCGAGCCGGCTGGGCCGGCCAGATATTCATGGGCGGCGTCCTCAACCAGGACACCGGCCAAGCCCTTCCCGTCGATGCCCGTCCGCAACTCGTCGCACTCGGCATCCACTGCGTCGACCGCGTCGAGGACCTCGTCGACATGCTCGCCGGAGCCGGATCGATCAGCGTCTGAATCCCGCCTGATCTCATCAGCATCACGATGGTTGCGGCAGATGCGTCGTGGGTACGACTGACGCCGATCACACGTCGGTCCTACTCATTCTGCGGGAGATGCCATGAACGTCCCCACACTGCTCGACACAGGTGACCGTGAGGCGATCGACCGCATCTCCACGTCGCTGTTGGCCGAAGTCGACGGTGCCATGCATGTCGCCATCGCCGTCGTGGTCGAGGGTGTGCCCCATGTTGCGACAACGACCGACCCGACGCTCGATGTCGAGCCGGAGGACGGTCCGACCGCAGCCGCAGGACAGTCGGGTCGCATCCGTCGCATCCCCAGCGTGCGAAACAGCGCAGGTGAATTCCCTGCGTATGTGCACGAGTGCATGCGCGTCGGTATCAGCAGTGTGGCGGCCGTGCCCGTGAAGCGCGACGGATACACGATCGGCGTCGTCACGATCACATCAGCCGACCACCATGGCTTCGGTCCAGATGATCTCCGGGCCGCGCGACGGGCTGCGGGGGCGATTGCGCCTCACCTTCGCGTGGGATCCGGAGTTGCCAGCACCGATGCGATGCAACCGCGACCGAGTGCTCGGTCGGCACACCGCCGCGCGGCCCACTGACGGACGAGAAAGGCCGGAGCCACCCGCGATTGCGGGTGGCTCGACCGTGGCTCGAAACGCCGCTGCGACGTCAGCCGACGCGCTGCTTCGCTTGCAGGATCCGGGCACCGAGTCCTTCGAGCTGTTGGACGCTGGCGCGCTCGGCGAGCGCCGGGAGCATCCTCTGCTCTTCGTCCGCGACGTGCTCTGCGACGAGAGCCTGCAGTTGTCGGAACGCATCGACCAACGGCGGTCCCTCCAGAGTGGACAGGAGCTCGATCTGCTTCTTGACCATCGAGTGGGCGACTGCAGCGCGCTCGATCATGTCGGTGTCACCGAGCAGGGTGCCGACCAGCGGATAGAGCGCGGCCTGCTCGGCGTCGTCGTGGGCCTTCAGAGCGCCGATGACGAGGCCGATGATGTTCGCATCGTTGGTCTCCTCGAACGACGCAAACAGGGCCTCGACCGCACGATGGTCGAGCATGATGAGGTCGATTCCGTTCGGCATGATCAGACCACCTCTCCGACGAGTGCGCGAGTCGGGTGGCTCGCAGCGCGTTCCCAATGCCGATGAGCCGACAGACTGGCCAGGACGGCCTTCGCAAATCCGGCGGTCGCCTTCTGAGCTGTCACGACGCCGGGGGCATCGAGCGGTACGCCGGCGCTGGCCAGCAACTCGATCCCGTCGCCCCACGCGGCGATCGGTTTGAAGTGGCGGAAGGCCGATTGGATCCAGGTGATGACCGCCGGGTCGGCGGCCAGTCCGGCACCATGGGCGACGACGAAGCCGTCCGCCTCCGCCGAGCTCGCCGTGTGGAACGAGCGGTCCACCGTGAGCTCGTCCGCCTTGCGGCCACTGATCGCGCCCTTGTGCGTCGCAACGACGTGGGGCGCGGCGCCCGCAGCCAGGATCGCTGCCTGCATCGCGCGGATGCCCTGGAGATCGCATCCGTCGTTGGCGAGGATCTGCACGACACGGCCGTCGATCGGGAACAGATGGTCGGTGATCATCGCCAGAGTCGGCGAGGATCCGAGACCACCGGTCGCGTCCGGGACGAAGCCCGGCTCGCGGTCGGTGCCGATTCCGGACTTGGCATCCGCACTGTCGTCGTCGGTCGTGACGGACTCCGCCGGCAGCGGAGCCGGGAGCCCGAGGCCGACGCACACCCGGGCGGCGAGACGAGTGTCGATCAGCGCGAGGCGTGTCACCATCCGCTCGACCACCGCAGGAACCTCGACGTGACCGAGCTCGAACGTGAAGGCATCGACGATGTGGTCCTGCTCGACCTCGCTCATGCTGTTCCAGAACAGCGTCGCCTGGGCGTACTCGTCGTCCGGTCCGCGATCACGAACCTTCGGACCTTCCACCGGTCGGGGCATGTTGATGTAGCCACCGTCCTCGGCGCCGGCGAGGAACGGGCATCCGCCGCCCACGGCATTGGGCAGGTATGGCGTCTTGCCGTGGTGCACGGCCTGCTGATGGAACCCGTCGCGAAGGTTGTCGTTGACCGGAGAGAGCGGCCGGTTGATCGGGATCTGAGAGAAGTTCGGGCCACCCAGACGGGTCAGCTGCGTATCGAGATAACTGAACAGTCGAGCCTGCATCAGCGGATCGTCGGTCACTTCGATGCCACGCACGAGATGCCCGGCGTGATACGCCACTTGCTCGACCTCGGCGAAGAAGTTGGCCGGGCAACGGTTCAGGGTCATCCGACCGATCGGCTGCACCGGCACGAGTTCCTCGGGAACGAGCTTGGTCGAATCGAGCAGATCGATGCCGTTGAAGTACTGGTCATCGCTGTCCGGCATGACCTGCACGCCGAGCTCCCATTCGGGGAACGCTCCGGCACCGATTGCGTTGTACAGGTCCCGCCGGTGGAAGTCGGGGTCGACTCCGTTGAGCGTGAGCGCCTCGTCCCAGACCAAGCCGTGGACGCCGAGAACCGGCTTCCAGTGGAACTTGACCAGGCTCGTCTCGCCGGCTGTGTTGACGAGACGGAACGTGTGCACGCCGAACCCCTCCATCATCCGGTACGACCTGGGGATCGTGCGATCCGACATCGCCCACATCAACATGTGCGGCGACTCCGGGATCATCGAGACGAAATCCCAGAACGTGGTGTGCGCCGTCTGCGCCTGCGGGATCTCCCGATCTGCTTCGGGCTTGCCGGCGTGGATGAGGTCGGGGAACTTGATCCCATCACGGATGAAGAACACGGGGATGTTGTTGCCGACGAGATCGAAGACACCCTCGTCGGTGTAGAACTTCACGGCGAATCCACGCACGTCGCGCACCGTGTCGGCCGATCCACGCGAACCCAGCACCGTGGAGAAGCGCGTGAAGATCGGCGTGACCCGACCGGGCCGGAGGAAGTCAGCGCTCGTGATCGCCGTCGCGGTGCCGTAGGACTCGAAGACGCCGTGCGCTGCCGTGCCGCGGGCATGAACCACACGCTCAGGGATGCGCTCATGGTCGAAGTGCATGATCTTCTCGCGGAGGTGGAAGTCCTCCAGCAGCGTCGGACCGCGTCGCCCGGCCTTGAGCGAGTCGTCGGTCTGAGGGATGCGCACACCCTGCGCCGTCGTGAGGAAGTCACTGTCCTGTGCCGGAACCTTGCTCGCTCGAGGCGTCAGGATCGGCGTTATGGCACCGTTGGCGACGGCCCGGCCGTTCGAGACGACCGGGCCGTTCGCGCCCTTCTGTCCAACGGCGGTCTTGGCTGAGTTGCTGCGCGATTTGGCGGACGCCATCAGCACACCTTTCGATATCGGTCATGCGTGTGCACGACGGCGACGCACCTACCCACCGCATCCGCAGTGAAAACCTGCATCTGGGCGAACGGGCACCGCACGTCAGGTCACCGCTTCGGTGCAGCCGCTGCGCGGACCGTCTTGGCCGTCTTGCGCGCCGTCGAGGATCCCGTGGGAGAGGTCTTCGGCCGCGTGGCGCCGGTGATCCGGGCAACAAGGTCCTGGCCGGCGGCCAGACCACCCTGGGCCAGGCCACTGGCGTTGTCGTTCAGACGATCGACGAGGCCGACGATCGTGCCGACGACGCTGTTCGCCGGCGGCGCATCGGGCGACCTCGGGTGAGGATGGGTGGGGGCGGTCTTCTTCGCTGCAGCCATTGCGTCGCCCAACTCGGCGAGTGCCCGTCGGCCGAGTGATCGGCGGACCATGGGGAAGAATTCGGTCTGCTCCTCCTCGACGTGGTGACGGACGTTCTCGATCAGCACGGTGACCTTGGCGTCGAAACGTTCGGCCCTCGCGTCGAGGGTCTCGAGCTCGGACAGCACCCATTTCACGATGTGATGTTCTTCGAGGCTCTCCAAGGCGATGGTCTCGGTCGACGGCACCGCCGAGCGCGCCGTCGGGTAGAAGAGCTGCTCCTCGATCGCCGCATGGACGGAGAGTTCCTCGATGATGCGGTCGACGATCTCCCGCTTCTCGACGAACGCCGAGTCGCCGGTTTTCTCGAAGCGTTTGAACAACGCCTCCACGGTTTTGTGGTCATTTCGTAGCAAGGTGATGGCATCCATGGCAGCGCCATTACCCCGCGCGCCGCCAACTTGAACACGACACACGAGACGACGATCGCTGTCGGAATGTCGCGTGCGAGTTGTGTTTACGCTCCTGGAACCTCGGGTAGGCGCCGGTCAGACACGACATGGAGGTGCCAATGAGCAACTACAGCGAAATTCTGCATCAGGACAACAACGGTTCAGCAACAACGGGCGCCAAGGACGTCGCAACGGTCGCCAAAGACCAGACCGTTGCGGTGGCACGAGGCGCCGCATCCGCTGGCAAAGACGTGAAGGACGAGGCTGTCGCGCAGGCGTCAGCTGTCGTCGGCCAGGCCCGAGACCAGCTCGGTGTCGTGGTCGGTCAGGCCAAGAGCGAGGTCAAGAACCAGCTCGATTCACGCGGTCAGCAGGCTGCTGACGGTCTGCACACGCTCGCCGGTCAGTTGGCGGCGCTCTCGGATGGTCGTCCGCAGGACGCCGGACATGTCGGCGCCCTCGTGAACGACGCGCAGCAGCGAGTGCAGGCCTACGCCGAGACACTCCAGCAGCGTGGTCCGCAAGCAATCGCAGAAGACCTTGCGTCCTTCGCTCGCCGACGCCCGTTCCGGTTCCTCCTCGCTGCCGGCGTCGCCGGCTTCGCCGCAGGCCGGCTCGCTCGTTCTGGAGCCGCTGCCGCCAAGGACGCAGGGGCAGGGGCCGATCGCGAGTCATCGACCTTCGGGTCGCTCGCCGCATCGCACACTGCCGGCGCGCTCGCCCCGGCGGCGGCGTCATGAGTGTCGACCGCAACGATCTCGCGACACAGCCCTTGCAGGCCGACAAGTCACTCGGTGACCTGTTCGGTGATCTGACGTCGGATCTCAGTCTGCTGATGCGCCAAGAGGTCGAGCTCGCCAAGACCGAGGCGCGCGAGGAGGGCAAGCGTGCCGCACGGGCCGGAGCACTGTTCGGAATCGCCGGACTCGGCGGGTTCCTGGCAATCCTCTTCATCTCGTTCGCACTCGCGTGGTTGCTCGACCAAGCGATGAACACAGCACTCGCATTCGCACTCGTCGGCATCATCTGGGCCGCCGTCGCCGGCGTGCTTGCCGCACGAGGCAAACAGCAGATCGCAGCGGTCAAACCGCTCCGCGAAACCGTCAACACAATCAAGGAGGATGTCGAATGGGCCAAGACACAGAAGAGCTGAAGCGACACATCGAGAGCACTCGTGCCGAGATGAGCGGCACGCTCGAAGCGATCGGCGACCGGGTCAGTCCGGGCCGCATCGCACAGCGCAACAAGAATCGAGTGATCACCGGCGCACAGAGCATCAAGGACCGGGTCATGGGCACCGCGTCCGGCGCGCAACACGCCGTGACGGACACCGCAGCGCACGCCGCCGACAGCGTCAAAGAGGTGCCGGACGTCGTCGTCGAAAAGACGCAGGGCGCTCCGATGATCGCAGGTGCTCTGGCGTTCGGAGTCGGGTTCCTGGTTGCCGCCGCGTTCCCTCCCTCAGCGAAAGAGAAGGAGCTGTCCGCCAAGGTGATCGACGCGATCGAACCGGCGAAAGAGCAGTTGATCGAATCTGCTCACGAGCTCGCGGACAACCTCAAAGAGCCGGCGCTCGAAGCGGCACAGGCCGTCAAGACAGCTGCATCGAGCGGTGCTGAGGCCGTCACGTCGACGGCGAAGGACGCAGCGCAGGAGACCAAGGACCACGCGGCGGGTGCCGTCGACAGCGTCGCTCACGGCAATTCGACGACCTGACACGCGACGCAGCCGACGCAGGCCACCGGAGCGCTCGAGGACAGCGCCGCCGGGTTCGCCGCACAGGGACCGCCCTGAGCGAGCGAATTCCGGCGGCGTTGTCCCGCGCTGGAGTCGACGTCGGCACACGTCCGAATGCGAATGGAAGGCCTGGCTCACATCAGCTGTGGGTCTCGAAGAACCGCGAGGGGTTGCTCGAGTATCAAGTCGTGGACCATCGCATCGGAGAACTCGTATCGCACGCGAGACAACACCGGTGTGCAGCTCTGCTCACGACTCAGGTCGTCGCAGTGGATCCATGTCGTGACCGGGCTCACCGACGCTGCGGCGCTGTTCTTTCATCCGCCTCTCGTACACGTGACGAGTGCCGCCGAGATGGCTGGCTTCCATACCACGCACACGGCCGACGACCGTCTCGTAGTACAACGCGTCGAACTCGTCGACGACCTGGAATGTCCAGCGGCCGTCGAGCACGTTCCGACCCACCACGGTCCGGTCGAGCTCGGCGGCGTCGGCGGACAGACCGGCGGCGGCCAGGAGCTCGACTGCACGACCGAATTCCAGGTCGGCGCGGCCCATCAGCTGATGGAACTCGTACAGGTGACCACGTGCGCGCTCGACATACTCGAGCGCCTCCGACGCCTTACCGATGGCGCCGACGACATCGTCCGGCATCTCACTCATCGGCCACGATCTCCGACACCATGGAGCGCTCGTCGAAACGCATCACGACGGAGCCGACATTCACCGTCGCACCGAACGCGACGGCATTCGCCCTCGCCGGGTTGCAAACCCGAGCGCAGATCCCTCGACCGGGTATTCGGTTCAGCGTCACCGCTTCGTCGCAGCTGTCTTGCGAGGGGCATCGGACTTCTTCGCAGCGCCGGTCTTCTGCGTTGCGCTGGCTGTGGATGCGCTCGCCCTGGTTGCCGCAGGCGCAGCCGCCGCGCGGACCGTCTTGGCCGTCTTGCGCGCCGTCGAGGATCCCGTGGGAGAGGTCTTCGGCCGCGTGGCGCCGGTGATCCGGGCAACAAGGTCCTGGCCGGCGGCCAGACCACCCTGGGCCAGGCCACT
>JANXUX010000225.1 GCA_025351965.1 Actinomycetes bacterium
CCTCGCCGCCCGCCTCGCCTTCGCCGGCGGCGATCGGTCACCCGCGTTCCGTCTCGTCCTGGTCGGCACTGCATCGTTGCTGGTCGGCGACGTCATCTTCGCTCTCGGCGAAGTCGGTACGATCTCGATCTCGCAGCGGATCCTGGAGATCCCATACCTGCTCGTGCCGGCCTGCATCGGCACCGCAGCGACTCATCCTTCCATCCGCTCGCTCGGCAAGACCGCACGCATCGAGGGCTCGTCGCTCGGTCGAGGCCGCCTGGCCGCCGTCGCCGGCGCGTTGCTCGTCCCCATCGTGCTCATCGCCCGTCAGGGTTTCGGACCCGGCCGCCTCGTCACACTTGCGCTGTGCCTCGTACTCGCCACGGCCGCCGTCACCCGTCTGGCCGCGTCGATGAAGCAGCAGGCCGCCTCCGAGGCCCGCCTCGCCCACCAGGCCACCCACGATGAACTGACCGGTCTCCCCAGCCGGGTACTGATCGTCGAGCACACCGACATGATGATGGCTGCCTCGGCAGTGACCGGGGAACCGGTGGCGCTGATGTTCATCGACCTCGATCAGTTCAAGCTCGTCAACGACTCCATGGGTCACGGCGTCGGCGACCAATTGCTGGTGCTCGCCGCACAGAGGATCAATAGTTGCGTCCGGCCAGACGACGTGGTGGGTCGTATCTCCGGCGACGAGTTCATCCTCGTCGCCGTGGGAGTCGATGCCGGCCAGGCGTTCGCGCTCGCCGAACGGATCCGCAAGGTACTCGGTGACGGTTTCTATCTCGACGCCGGGGAGGTCTTCATCTCGGTGTCGATCGGCATCACGCTCGCCCACGGCGGCCAGGACACGCCCTCGGCCTCGACGTTGATCCAGGAGGCCGACACTGCGATGTACCGCTCCAAGGAGGCCGGGCGCAATACCGTCACGATGTTCGACACGTCCATGCGCGAGCGGGTCGCGCGGCGAGTGGGCCTCGAGCGTCGCCTCCGCCATGCGCTGAGCGAGGGCCACTTCGCCGCCTACTACCAGCCGCTCGTCGCCCTGCCGAGTGGTCGGGTGCACAGTTTCGAGGCGCTCGCGCGTTGGAGCGATGACGGCCAGATGATTTCGCCGGCCGAGTTCATCCCGATCGCCGAGGAGTCCGGGCTGATCGTGCCGCTCGGCAAGTTCATGCTGGAGGATGCCTGCAAGCAGCTCGCCTGGTGGCGGGCCTCGATCCCCGGCGGCGATCAGCTGACGATGTCCGTCAATCTCTCACCACGTCAGGTTCGCCAGAGCGACATCGTCGACACCGTCGCCGAGATCCTCGACCGCTATCGCCTTCCTGGCGAGGCACTCTGGCTGGAGATCACCGAGAGTCTGATGATGGAGGACTCCGTCGCCACCGCTGCGGTGATGACCGGCCTGCGCGCCCTCGGGGTGCGTTTGTCGGTCGACGACTTCGGCACCGGGTACTCCTCGCTGTCGTACCTCAAGCGGTTCCCCGTCTCACGTGTCAAGATCGACCGGGCCTTCGTCACCGGCCTCGGCGAGCACACTGCAGACTCGTCGCTCGTGACCGCGATCATCGCGATGGCCTCGGCTCTCGACCTCGACGCCGTTGCCGAGGGGGTCGAAACAATCCAACAGGCCGAGCGCCTCTTCGACCTCGGCTGCCGCACCGCGCAGGGCTACCTGTTCAGCAAGGCCGTTCCTGCACACGAGGTCCCCGAGACCCTCGATCGACTGGGCATCGCCGGCACCCGCCGCGCTGCACTGCCGCGCCGCTGCGCCAAAGCCGGCTGACGCGCACCGTTGCGCTACGCGCCCGGACCGGGGCGTGCCGGGGTTTCCGGGATCGGGTGCGGCAGTTCGGCCACGTACCACGTCTGACGATCGACGACCTTCACGGTGGACTCCGGGAAGTTGTCGGCAAGGCGCTGGGAGAGGTTCTCGGCGTCGAAGGCGATGCGGTTGAAGTCGCAGATGTCGTAGACGAGGATGCCGCCCGCCTTGGCCGGGATCTGCCACAACTCGATCGACAGCCGGCTGAACAGGGTCATCCCCCGCCGGCCCGGGACCACCATCACGAGGATCCCGAAGTAGATCGAGTTGTTCTCGGCGTGGGTCGGGTAGCTCGCGCGCAAGAAGTCGGGCGAGATCTGGGGAACGTCGTCGAGGCTGTTCGTGACCATCGCGAGTCCGACCGGTGAGCCGTCCTGCCAGCCAACGATCTTGGTGATCCGCGGGTTGGCGAGCTCATCGAGCACCTCGTCGCGCGTGTAGCAGTGCTGCAGGATCGCGAGGTTCTGGAGCGGATGGAAGTTGGCGTGGTACGTCTCCCAGAGGACCTCCGCCGTTGCGCCGGTGATGGTCGTTTCGTGGGTGATGTAGATCGGCGGCGCTGACTCGTGCCGCTCGATGATCGAACCGTTGCTGGTCTGCGGTGGCTCGAGGAGCACGGATGCACCGACCGCGTCCGGCGGTGCGAGAGGGCTCGCTGGGGGCGTCAGCGGCGGGCGCGGCGCTCGAGGTGCACGCAGCGGCGTTCGACGCACCGCCGACGATGCGGACGGCGCTGACGATACGGACGGCGCAGACCAGCTCTGACCAGCATTTTCTTGCATAGTGCGCGAAATGTACCACGGACCGCGCGAATGATCAGTGATGGTGACGTGCTGGTTTCCGCCCAACTCGGTCCTGTCTTGAGAGAACCTTGCCGAAGAGCCCTACTTCGTGGCGATCGGATTGACAGGTGAACCGACCGCGCCGACGAACGGCTGCGGGGAGGCCTCGAGCAAGAACTCGTAGATGCCGTCGGCCGCACAGTCAGCGGCGAGCGCTTCCAGGTCCCAGTTCTGCCCCTGCATCAGCCCGATGTAGGTCAGGTGCAGGATGTGCACTGGCAGCAGCGACCCCTCCGGCACGCACGGCCACGCCTCGAACGTCATGTTGTCTGTCGCGACTGCGGCGACATCGTTGTCGCGGAACCAGCGGACGCTGTGGATCGACGGACCGGGTGACGGCACGGCGTAGTTGAACTTGTCGGGAAGGTTGCGGATCTGGCCGGTCCGGACCAGGACCACGTCGCCCGGCTCGATCCGGACCCGTCCCATCTCCGCAGCTGCGTCGAGATCGTCGCCCGTGATGGCGTACCCGCCGTCGAGCTGCTCGACGCCTTTGGACGCGGCGACGTCGAGGAGCACGCCACGGCTGACCAACGACGTCACCTTGTCGATACCACACTGCGACGCCCCGAAGCAGGTGATGCCCGTGGCGGGGTAGCCGTTGTAGATCACGCCCTGGTAGCTGACGTGCCCGAGGCCGTCCCAGTGCGTCGCGCACTGCAGGCCCATCGTCACGACGTCATCGCTGACGCACGGACCGGTCGGATCACCCGTCGCCGGGACGTTCAGCTGGGTCATCACGCGCAGCGGATTGACCCGGCCGAGCATGAACCCGGCCTGGATGCCTGCAGCCTCCGAGAGCGGCAGGGCGAGGGAGAAGCTGCGACCGGCGCGCACACAGCCGGCACCCCGACGGACCGCCTCGGGCGTGATCAGATTGATCGTGCCGAGCTCGTCGTCGGCTCCCCAGCGGCCCCAGTTCGAGACCTGATCGGCGAGCGCTTCGAACTCGGGTCCGTAGGTGAAGCTCATCGTGCGGCTCCGACAACGGCGGCTCGACGCATCCGGGTCGTGCGGTGCAGGGGCTCGGTGTCGACCTTGGGGATGACGTGCTCGCCGAGCAGACGGATGGTCTCCAGGGTCTGCTCGCGCGTCGCCGGCCCGATGCCGAAGGTGAGCTGATCGACGCCCGTCGATGCCCACCGCTGACACTGCACGAGTGCATCGTCGGGATCACCGATGATGAGTTGCCCGGAGTCCGCCATGTACTTCACGTCGTCGATCGTCGCGTCCGGGATGAGGTCCGGCCAGACCGGGACACCGTCGGGATGAGCGAAGGTGTCGTGGTAGCGGAACACGTTGCTGACGAGGTAGTTCGGACGGGCGTCGACGGCCTGTTGGTAGAGCAGGTCGCGGTCCTCCCCCACGTACGCGGCCACGACGCACATCAGGTTGTCGTTGACGAACGCCCCGATCGGCTCGGCGTCGGCGATCGCAGCCTTGTAGCTGCGGACCGCAACCTCGGCTGCTGCGAGGTCACCGATCGAGAAGCCGAGCACTCCGAGACCCTTGTGAGCCGCCATCGTGTAGCTCGATGCGTTACCGGCGGCGTACCACATCGCCGGATGTGCGCCGCCATAGGGCTTTGGAAGGATCTTGCGCGGCGGCAGGGACCAGAACTTGCCGTCGTATCCCTCGTACGTGTCCTGCAGCCACATCTTCGGGAACTCGCCGATGACGTCCTCCCAGATCTCGCGCGTCCCGGTCAGATCCTCCATCCCAGGCAAGAAGCCGAGGATCTCGTGACTCCCTGCGCCTCGCCCCGTGCCGAACTCGAACCGACCGTTGGACAGATGGTCGAGCATCGCAACGCGCTCGGCGACCTTGACGGGATGGTTCACCGTCGGCAGCGGATTGAAGATGCCCGAACCGATGTGGATCCGCTCGGTCGCATGGGCGAGGTAGCCGAGGACGACATCGTTGGCCGACAGGTGCGAGTACTCGTCGAGGAAGTGATGCTCGGTGACCCAGACGTACTTGAAGCCCGCTCGGTCCGCTGCCTCGACTGCGGCGAGCTCGTCCTCGAACGCATGGTGCTCCGCGTTGGGATCGTGTTCTTGGCGGAAGCCCGGCGTGTAGCCCTGGATGAAGAGTCCGAACTCCATGAGTTCTCCGATCGCTCGTACGTGAACCCCCCGGTTCACGATCGCGCACGACGCCGCCGAGGCAGCGCGTCCGTGTCTGTGAGAGTAGGGGTCGCGCCGGATCGGGGCAAGGGCGCTTCCACTGACAACGGGGGTTGGCAGACGTGTTACGTTCACCTCCAAGTCGTTCGATCCGGGGGGATTCCATGAACCGACAAACAGCAGGCCGCTGCGCGGCTGCACTCACCGTGATGGCCTTGATCGCTACCGCATGCGGCAGCGATCGAGCAGCCACCACGACCACCGCTGCATCGCCGGTCGTCACCACGACCGCGTCGACGGCACCGAGCACGACGGACGGAGCCAGCACCGACACTTCGGGAACGGACACCTCGTCGGCGGACACCACCGCGGACACGGGTGGTGACACGACAACACCCGCAACCGACGCCGCGCCGGCAGGTCCGATGTTCGGCGATGCGCCGTGGCCCTGTAGCGCCGGTGACGGAGCGAACACCGACTCCGGTTCCGAGCCCGGCGTCACGACCGACAAGATCTCGATCGCGACAGGCGACGACGCTGGCTACGCCGGCGCGCCCGGCCTGAACCACGAGATGACCGACGCGATGAAGGCAATGGTCGCGAAGTGCAACGAGCTCGGCGGCATCAACGGCCGCCAGATCACCCTCAACTACTTCGACGCGAAGCTCTTGGAGGTCGGCCCGGCGATGCAGGGAGCCTGCGACGGCGGCAACTTCTTCCTCGTCGGCGAAGGTTGGGCGTTCGATGGCAACCAGGAGGAGATCCGCCTCGCTTGCGGTCTGCCTGCTGTGCCGACGTACACGGTCAGCACTGCGTTCGCACACGGCAAGGACGTCTTCAACTCGGTTCCGAACCCGGCAGACGAGACGCCGGGTGGCGTCTATGCGCAGACCGCTGAGCTCTTCGGGGACGGCGTCAAGCATGTCGGTGCGCTGGTCGCGAACTACTCGGCAACGCAGGAGACCCGAGACAAGGCCGTCGCCGCCTCGGCCGGATACGGCTGGGAATGGACCGAGACGAACCTCGAGTACAACATTACGGGCGAGGCCGACTGGACACCGTTCGTGAAGCAACTCCAGGATGCGGGTGTTCAGACGGTGTTCTGGTCGGGATCGTGCCTGCCCAACCTGCAGCTCTATGCCCAGGCCGCCCAAGCCAACGGATACAACGCGCCGATCGTCACGGACACGAACCACTACGAGGCCAAGTGCGCAGCGGCCAACACCGACGGCGCCCTCGACAACCTGTACATCCGAATGGTGTACATCCCGTTCGAGGAAGCTGACGTGAACCCCGCCACCAAGGACTACCTCGATCTCCTGAAGGCGTCCGGCGGTGACATCAGCCAGCTCGGCATGCAGGCGACGTCGTCGTTCCTGCTGTGGGCCCAGGCATCGTCGGATTGCGGGGCCGAACTGACCCGGGCCTGCGTGCTGAAGAACCTCGCCGACACCCACTCCTGGACCGGCCACGGACTGCACGCCGAGGATGATCCAGGCGGCAACCACCCGCCGAAGTGCACGCTCTTGATCCGTCTCAAGGGCACCGAATACCTCCGGGTCGCCCCGGAGAAGCGGGGCACCTATGCCTGTGACGATTCCTGGGTCGCTCCGGTCACCGGTACGCCGGCTCTCGCCGCTGCCAAGCTCGACGCCAATCGGATCTCGCAGCAGTTCGCAGCTGGTTGATCGTCCGGGCCGGCGCGCATCCGTCCGATGCGCGCCGGCCCGGACTCGGCGGTGGGGATCGAGGCACCGACTGCCGACCTGCGCGACATCGGTATACTCTCGGTATATGAAGGCCACGACGGTGAAGCTGAGTGTCGAGACCCGTGATCGGATTCGCGCCATGGGCGGCGAGACGTACGAGGACACGATCATCGAGGCACTGGACGCGCTCGAAGCAGACCGCTTCTGGGAACAGGCGAACACCGCGGCTGCCTGGCGAGCGTCGGTGTCAGACGAACATCGCGAGCGTCTCGATACACGTCGGGCGGGCGTCTCCGCAGCGTTCGATGGCATCGGATGATCCAAGCCGGTGACATCCACCTCACTCATCTGAACGACGAGGTGCGACGGCGCGTGCTGGTCCTGTCGGACGCACGGTTCAACAGCATGTCGGGTCGGGTCATCGTCGCACCCGAGGTCCCAGTCGATCCGGACGAGATCCTGTTCCCGTGGATGGTGGCGATCGACGCCGCGATCTACTCCATCGATCTGATGCGAAGCGTCCCGACGAATCGTCTGCTCGAGCGAACTGATCGAGCGCCGTCGGCGGCAATGGCCGCCGCCAGACGCGCACTCCTGAACATCACCTGAGTCCGCCCCACCTGCATACGATCAACGGTAGGCGGCGGTTCCAACCGCCGTGTGAGCGAACCGGAATGCCGGAGGCGAGGGATCGATGACCGAACAGCTGCGCTACGCAGACGGACCCACGACGGAGGTGTCGCGAGTGTTCGCAGCGTCACCGGGCGACCTCTGGGTGTATGTGGCCGACATCAATCTGCCGGCCAGGTTCTCCTCGGAATTCCAAGGTGCCGAGTGGCTCGACGGCGCGACAGAGCCGGCGCTCGGTGCCCGCTTCCGCGGGACGAACGAGCATCCAGTCGTCGGCAGGTGGCAAGTCGAGTGCACCATCGTCGAGTACGAACCCGAGCAGGTGATCGGCTGGATCGTCAACGATCCTGCCGACCCCGCGGCGCGCTGGAGGTTCTCGCTCGAGCCGGTCGACGGCGGCACGCGCCTCACCCAGTGGTGCCAAATCGGTCCGGGCCGCAGCGGGCTCAGCCCAGCGATCGAGCGAATGCCCGCCCGCGAGCACGAAATCGTTGAGCGCCGCCTCGGCGAGCACGCCGCCAACATGCAGAAAAACCTCGACGGACTCGCCAGCCTCGTCGATCCATCCTGCCGGTGGTGGTCCCACGCACACAGGTTTCGCAACGGCTTGCGCCTGACGCTGCTCCCTCACGCAAGGTGGTTGTGCGAGAGCTCCAGTCCCAGCATCGCTCGAGTGCCGCTGTGGTGACTGAGCTGTTGGCTGCATACCAAGCGGGCAGCTCAGGTCGCGGGTTCGAGCCCCGTCGTACCACGGAAAGTGTCACATCGGCCGATGTTGTAGCGTCCCGCTACTGCTGAGGGGAGCCGCACATGTTCAAGAAGAAGGTCGTCGCTGCTGCGATGTCGGTCGCGTTCCTGAGCGGGGGTGTCGTGACGACACATGCCGCACCACCAACTCCACCGATCGGCCCGGTGGAACTGTCGTCCTCGGTCTTCTCGGACGTGTCGTCACCCGTCCGCGATCTGGTCGGTTACGCACCGACCGGTCCTACGGCCAAGGAAAAGAAGCAGAAGCCGCTGCGCGTGGTGCCGAACATGGGCAACGCCCTCAACCAGCCCGACGGTGCGCTGCAGACCACGCCCGGTCCTGCAGTCGCCACCACCGGCGGGCTCAACTTCGCTGGCGTGGGCAACGGCGACTATGGCTTCGTCCCCAACGCCGCGCCGCCCGATACGAGCGGGGCAGTGGGCGCCACCCAGTACGTGCAGTGGGCGAACCTTTCGTTCGCCGTGTTCGACAAGTCGACCGGCATGATCTCGCCCGGATTCCCGAAGGCGGGTAACTCTGTCTGGGCCGGCTTCGGCGGCGGCTGCGAGACGAACAA
>JANXUX010000297.1 GCA_025351965.1 Actinomycetes bacterium
TGGCGCTTCAGTCCCGGTCGCTTCAGTCCCGGTCACAGTCAGCTGCCCGGCTTTGATTGTCTAGTGTGCTTGTGGTGCAGATCGACTGGGTGCCCGTTTCGGCCGCCGACGATGTTGAAGTCGTCGCTGCGTTGACCACTCTGGTCAACGCAGCGTACGAGCAGGCCGAGCGGGGGCTGTGGCGACCAGGTGTCGCTCGAACGACGCTCGAGGAGACCGCAACAGCGATAACGCGGGGTGAGTTGGCCATGGCCTCTGCAGACGGCCAGATGACCGGAACCGTGCGCACCCGGTTTCTCGATGTCGACACCGGCTGGTTCGGCGCCCTCGCAGTCGGTGGTGCGTTCGCCGGTCGTGGCGTCGGCTCGCAGGTTGTCTCGTTCGTCGAAGCGATCGCTTGCGGCCGTGGGGCGAAGTTCATGCAGTTGGAGGTTCTCGCGCCGCAAGGCCCGCATCCGCACGTCGATTGGCTCACGAGGTGGTACCAGTCGCTCGGATATGTCGAGGTCGAGCGGTGTTCGTTGGCAGAAGTGGAGCCTTCGGCAGTCCCGTTCCTTCTCACTCCATGCGATGTCACAGTGATGCGCAAGCCGCTTCCGAGCACGCCCACATCCCGGATCGCATGAATCGGCCGGCGTGAGCCGACTCGAGGTGAACTCGCTGAGACCAAGTCGACCGGCCGCTGCACGCCAGGCCACGTGGTGCAGAAGTGGCGGTATGCGGCGCTCGCGAACGTCCCGATGTCCACCGACACACCGCGCCCAGTGAGCCAGTCACTTGACGTGAACCGTCGAACGTGATCGAGTGTGACCACTGGTCATGTGACCAGTGGTCACATCGGGGATGTGGCACCCAGCGGCTGCGGAGGTCGACGCATGGACAGAGCACCGGTCACCGACTGGGCAACGGACTACGACGTCCTCGACTCGGCGTACGTCCGTGACCCGTACCCGGTCTGGGACGAACTTCGGGTCGGCTGTCCGGTCGCCCACACCGACCGATGGGGCGGGTCGTTCATGCCGACGCGTTACGCCGATGTCACTGCCGTTGCGCACGACATCGAGCACTTCAGCTCCCGCGACGTCGGAGTCGTCGGCGCTGACGAGGTTGCAGGCTCACCCTCGGGCGGCAGCCTTCCGGTTGGAGTCGGCCTCCCCCCGATCGATGTCGACCCACCCGTGCACACCTGGGCTCGCCGATTGATCCTGCCGTGGTTCTCGCACACCCGCGTCGACGGCTACGAAGCGATGACGCGAGAACTGTGCGACTCACTGATCGACGACATCGTCGACGCAGGCCACGGCGATGCTGCGGTCGACTACGCCCAGCGGATCCCGGTCCGCGTGATCTCGTGGATGCTGGGCATCCCGTCCGAGCTCAGCGACACGTTCACCGGCTGGGTGCAGGACACGCTCGAGTTCGGCCACGATCCGGAACGCAGCGGGCCGGCGTGGGAGGCGATGGCGATCTACTTCATCGGCGCCATCGCGCAACGCCGCGCCGATCCCGGCGACGATCTGATCAGCGATCTCATCCGGGCCGAGGTCGATGGCGACCCGGTGTCCGAGACGCACATCCTCGGGACGGTCGCGCTCACACTCGTCGCCGGTGTCGACACGACGTGGTCCGGGATCGGCGCAGCGATGTGGCACCTCGCCACCCACGACGACGATCGCCGGCGACTCGTGGAGGACCCGTCGCTGATCCCGGCCGCTATCGAGGAGCTGCTGCGGGCCTACTCGCCGGTGACGATGGCGCGCGTGGTCACTGCCGACACCGAGATCGCCGGCTGCCCCGTCCGTGAGGGTGACAAGGTCCTGCTCAGCTTCGCCGCCGCGAATCGCGACCCGGAGGCGTTCGACCGCGCCGACGAGGTGATCATCGACCGCGCCCTCAACCGACACCTCGCGTTCGGCGTCGGCATCCACCGTTGCGCCGGATCGAACCTGGCCCGGATGGAGATGCGCGTGGCCGTCGAGACCTGGCTCCGTCGGCTCCCCGACTTCCGTCTCGCCGACGATGCGGTCGTGACCTGGGCGGGCGGTCAGGTGCGCGGGCCGCGCACGGTTCCTGTCACCCTCGGCATCGCGTCCGGCGAGTAGTTCCGGGGCATGCCGACCACCACGTGGGAACGCCTTCCCGAGAGTCGACGCGACGCCGTGCTCACCGCAGCCGAGGACGAGTTCGCCGAGCACGGCTTCTCGCGCGGCAGCCTGAACGTCATCGCCCGCAATGCCGGCGTCTCCAAGGGCAGCCTGTTCCAGTACTTCGACGACAAGGTCGACCTCTTCGATCATCTCGTCGAGCGGGCGAGTGGTCGGGTCGGGGCGGTCATGGACGCCGCGGCAGCCGAACTGGACTGGAAAGCCGGCTTCTTCCCCGCCTTCACCGCGATGCTCGACTGCTGGATGGACTACTTCGCCGACAACCCACGCGACCGCTCGCTCACGGTCCGGGCCAGCCTGGAGGCGGACCCCCAGACTCGTGGAGCGGTGACCGACGAGGTCGATCGCCGGCACCTCCGGTTCATCCGTCCGCGCCTCGTCGCGGCCCAGGCCGACGGTTGGCTGCGCGCCGATGCCGACCTCGACGCATTCGAATCGCTGCTGCTCTTGATACTGCCCCATCTCGCCATGGAACCGGGCCTGCGCACGGTGGACCCGGTCTTCGGGACCGGCGAACGATCGGCTGACCGAGCCGGTGTCCGACGACTCGTCGCAGTGTTCGAGGATGCATTCGGGTCACGACCGACAGGGGGCGCATCATCCACGGCACCGCGACAAACCCGACCAGGACGAACACGACCGGGACGAGCACGACCAGGAGGTCGATCATGACGAGCACCCCCATCACGACGTTCGACGACGCACGGCGCGCGGTCGCCGACGGGGCCTCACCCCGGGATGCGGCTCATGCTCTCGTCGCGACCCTCACGACGGACGAACGGTTGTGGTGCCTCGACGGCGACGGGCCGACCTGGGCCGGGCTGAAGTTCCTGAGCCGGGACGGTTACCACAAGGCTCCGTTCGTCGCCGGCGAGATCGATCGCGTCGGACTTCCCGGCATCCGCTTCAGTGACGGTCCGCGGGGAGCGGTCGTCGCCAACGCGACGTGCTTCCCGGTGTCGATGGCCCGTGGCGCGACATGGGATCCCGAGCTCGAGGAGCGAGTCGGCGATGCCATCGGTCGCGAGCTGCGCGCGATCGGGGCGAACCTGACGGGTGCAGTCTGCGTCAACCTGCTCCGACACCCGGCGTGGGGCCGAGCGCAGGAGACGTACGGCGAGGATCCCCATCACGTCGGCGAGCTCGGCGCAGCCCTGACTCGCGGATTGCAGCGACACGTGATGGCCAACGTCAAGCACTTCGCCTGTAACTCGATGGAGAACGCCCGCTTCAGTGTTGACATCGAGGTCGACGACGTCGCGCTGCACGAGGTGTACCTTCCTCACTTCCGGCGGATCATCGACGAAGGCGTCGCCTCGGTCATGTCGGCCTACAACAGCGTCAACGGCGAGTGGTGTGGACAGAGCCACGCCTTGCTCACCGAGGTGCTGCGCGACGAGTGGGGTTTCGAGGGATTCGTCATCTCCGACTGGATCTTCGGTCTGCGTGACGCGGCGACATCGGTCACCGCCGGCCTGGACGTGGAGATGCCGTACCGGATGGTGCGCGCTCAGCACCTGCCCGCCGCAATCGAACGAGGCGAGGTGTCGTGGGACGACGTCGACCGCTCGGTCGAGCGCGTCATCGCGACGATGCTGCGCTTCGACGACGTCCTGTCGAGTCCGTCGCCCTCCGTCGACGTGCTCGGATCGCCCGAGCACCGCGCCCTCGCCCGGGAAGTCGCCGCCCGTTCGGTGGTCCTGCTGCGCAACGAGCCAGCGAACAACGGCGTGATCCTGCCGATCGAGGCCGGACAGCGACTCGCGGTCATCGGCCGCCTCGCCGACACCGTGAACCTCGGTGACGGTGGATCGAGCGACGTCTGGGACCTGGAGTGCCGCACCGTCCTGAACGGGCTGCGCGAGGCAGTCACCGATGTGGTCCACCACGACGGGTCCGACCTCGTCCGTGCAGCCGCCGTCGCTACCGACGCGGACACCGCGATCGTCGTCGTCGGCTACACCTATCTCGACGAGGGCGAGTACATCGGTGAGACCGACCGAACGCTGATCTCGCTGTTCCCTCCGGCCGACGAGCCCGATGTCGTCGACCTGTACCAGGCCACACTCCAGCGACTCCCGCCGATCGTGAAGCCTGCGCGGCTCGACGACCGGGCCCAGATGTTCAGCCGCGGTGGCGACCGCACATCGCTGCGACTGCCACCCGACGATGTTGCTCTGATTCGCGCTGTCGCCACCGCCAACCCGCGCACGGTCGTGGTCATCCAGGCCGGCAGCGCCGTCATCACCACCGAGTGGATCGATGCCGTGCCTGCCGTCGTGCAGGCGTGGTATGGCGGCTGCGAGGCCGGGGCCGGCCTGGCCGATGTGCTGCTCGGCACCGTCAACCCGTCGGCACGTCTGCCGTTCAGCGTCCCGACCGACGAGGCCGACCTGCCCATCTTCGACCGCGACGCCACGCACTTCACCTACGACCGCTGGCACGGTTGGTGGCACCTTGCCCGCAACCGCACGGCGCCGGCGTTCCCGTTCGGCTTCGGCCTCTCGTACACCACCTTCGACCTCACCCACGTCGAGGCGACGAGGGACGGGTCGACGATCGCCGTGCACGGCATCGCGCGGAACATCGGCGACCGTGACGGTGCCGACGTCGTGCAGGTCTACGCCGAACTGCCCGACCCCGAGGCACCGGCTCGACTCGTCGGGTTCGTCCGGCTCGACGTCCCCGCGAGCAGCTCCGTGGCGTTCGAACTGTCGATCCCACTCGATCGGCTGGCCACGCGTGACCCCGAGGCCAGACAGTGGCGCCCCGCCGCCGGCACCCACCGACTGAACGTCGGCCGCTTCGTCGCAGACCCCGACGCCACCGTCTGCACCGTCGACCTCTGACGCGGTCCGCACCACCTGCACCACGCCAAACCGCGCGAACGGTGCTCCATTGGCCACGGAGGCGGTGGCACATCGAGCAGCCGCTCGGTGAGCGCGGTCACCCCTTGCTGGCGCCCAACGTCAAGCCGCTGATGAACTGCTTCTGCAGGGCCAGGTACACCGCCAGTGTCGGGAGGGCGATGATCATCGATGCCGCAGCAATGAGGTTGTCGTTGGTGAAGAACTGCCCGCCGAGGTTGGCGATCGACGATGTGATCGGGCGCTCACTGCCCTGGTTGATGAGGACCACGGCCCAGAAGAAGTCGTTGTACAACCACGTGAACTCCAACGTCGCCAGCGCAGCGAGCGCCGGACGGCACAGCGGCAGGATGATCTGGAAGAACTGCCGGGGCACGCTGGCCCCGTCGACTGCGGCCGCTTCGTTGAGCTCGCGCGGGATCGTCTTCATGTAGTTGCTGAGCACGAACGTGCAGAAGCCCGTCTGGAACGCGACGTGGATGATGATGACCGCGACCTTGGTGCCGAGGAGATAGCCGGTGTCGGTGTCGCTGAGCAGATTCGGCCACGGGGTGTGCTCGAACAGCGCGAACAGCGGCTTGAAGATGACCTGCTGGGGCAATAGGTTGCCGGCGGTGAAGAGGAGCAGCAGGGCGACGTTGAACCGCCATGTGAAACGGCTCACCGCGAACGCCATGAAACTCGAGAGCAGCAGGATCAGCACGATCGCCGGCAACACGATGAAGGCCGTGTTCGCGAACGTGCCGTGCCAGCCACCCATCCCGCCCTGGCGGAACGCCGATGTGTAGTTGGCGAACGTCAGCCTGTCCGGCAGCGAGAAGATGCCCTTGCGCTGGGTCTCGGCGTAGGGCCGGAACGACGAGTACACCGCACCACCGATGGGTACCAGCCAGAGCAGCGCGACGGCACTCAGGAACGCATATGTCAGGACGCGCATCGGCCGGGAACGACCCGGGGCGTTGACGGCCACGGCGGTGGTCATGTCTCGTTCTCCCGGTAGTTGTTGACGAGGTACCAGATGATGAACCCGAGACAGAGCAGCAGCAGGATCACGCCATAGGCCGACCCGAGCCCGACCTGCCCGCCGCCCTCGCCCGTCAGGTTCTTCTTGACGAGCACACCGAGCACCGTCGTGCCGATCGGTTCCTTGAGCGCCACGATGATGTCGAACGCGCGGAGCGCCTCGATGACCGTGATCACCAGCACGACCACGTTGATCGGCTTCATCACCGGGAAGACCACCCGACGAAACGACTGCCACTCGTTGCAGCCGTCGATCGCGGCGGCCTCGCCGAGGGACGGATCGACGCTCTTCAACCCGGCCAGGTAGAGCACCATCACGTATCCGATGTGGCGCCACGCCATCGCGATCAACAGTGCCGCGAAGTTGCGCGTCAGGCCGAGCGGAGTGTCGAGTCCCGGGAGGTGGAACTCGAACAGCTTGTGCGAGTCACCGACGAAGTCGATCGGCTTGTCTCGCCCGAGGTTGAGCAGGCCCTGCGACTGGGAGAACATCACGCTCTTCCAGATGAACCCCACCACAGCGAGGGACAGCACGACCGGGAAGTAGTAGATGCTCTGGTAGATGCGCGAGCCGCGGACCCCCTTGTCGAGCAGATAGGCGAGCAGGACACCCACCAGGCTGCACACACCGAGGAACACCAGCAGCACCAGGTTGTTGAACAGCGCCGGAAAGAACTTGGAGTCGAAGATGGTGAAGATCGACCAGTAGTTACGGAACCCGAGACCGGTCCACGAGCCGAGCTTGATCCCGTCCCATTTGGTGAAGGACAAGATGATCGTGCCGATGGCGGGGAGCCAGACGAACGCGATGTGGATGGCAGTCGGCACCCCGACCATCAGCACGAGCCAGGCTCGGTCGCGACGGGTCAGTTGGGTGTACCGGCGGCGGCGGCGCCTCCGCAAGGGTGGCGCCGCACGCTTCAGGTCGATCGACACGAGGGGACCGACCTCAGCTGAGGTAGGTCGACTTCTGCTCCTCGATGCCCGCCAGGATCGTGTCGACCTGTGACGGGTCGGCCACGAAGCTGGCGAAGGCATCACCGATGACGTTCGACACGAAATCGGGGCTCGTGTCACGGTCGAGGAACTGGGCGATGTTCTTGGCCTTGCTGACGAGCTCGGCGGACTTGGCCTGGATCTTGTTGTATCCGGACGTGTCCGCGGTGCCGTTCGCGGCGACGCTGGAACCCTCGATGGCCAGGAACGCGTTGATCGAGTCGGCACCACCGAGCGAAGCGAGCAATGCCTTCGCTCCCGCTTCGTTCTTCGGGCTCGCGGCCATCAAGAAACCGTCGATCGGGGCATCCAACGCGTCGGCACCGATGGCGGGATCGAGCTCGGGGAAGTTGAAGAAGTCGAGGTCGTCGAGGTACTCGGCATCGGTGGAGTTCGTCGCGACGAACGTCCCGAGGAAGTACATGCCGGCTTCCTTCTTCTCCAACGCGGTCGCAGCTTCCTGCCAGGTGCGCCCGTTCGGGTTCTCCTGGTGGAACGGCAGCAGCGCTTCCCACGTCGTGAAGACGGCCTTTGTCTTGGCGTCGGTCCAGCTCTCCTTACCGGCGAGCAGATCGACGTGGTACTTGTAGCCGTTGATGCGCATGTTCAAGATGTCGAACGTGCCCTGCACCGGCCACTTGCCGTCGTTGGCGTACGCGAACGGGATGAGCCCATCGGCCTGCATCTTGGTCGCGAGGGCGAGCAGCTCGTCCTTGTTCGTCGGCACCGTGTAGCCCTTCTCGGCGAACACGCTCTTGCGGTAGTGCACGGCCCATGGGTAGTAGTAGAACGGCACGAAGTACTGCTTGCCGTCGTTGCCGGTACTGGCCGTCTTGAAGCTGTCGCCGTAGTCCTTGAAACCCTCCCAGACGTCGGAGATGTCGCCGATTTGACCCTTGTCGGCGAAGAACCGCATCCGGTAGCCCGCGAACCAGCAGAATGCGTCGTCCGGCTGGGCGAGGTAGTTGGTGATGTTGTCCTGGAAGCCGTTGTGATCGGTCGTGTTGACCTTCACGTTCAACCCCGAGGCGTCGATCGCGGCCTGCATGGCCTGCTTGGGCTTGTCGTCGCTGTAGTTCGACCCGAAGGTGACCTCGTCACCCGACGGTGCCACGGCGCCGGTCGTCTCCGTCGCAGCGGTGTCTGCCGTCGACGTTTCCGTCGCGGCGGTGTCTGCCGTCGAGGCTGGGGTCGCGGCGGTGTCCGCCGTCGACGCAGCCGTCGTTGCGTCGCTCGTCTTGCTGTCGCTGCTGCACGCGGCAAGGACCGCCGTGAGACTCAGCGCTGACGCGCCAGCCAGCAGCTGCCGACGATTGATCGAAAAACCGACATCGCGCGGATTCGGTGAGTGCTCGGTGTCCCCGGACATGAATTCCCCCTGGTTGTGCAAGCGTGGACGTTGGCATCCACCTGAAGCGAACGAAATATGACATGAAGATGAACGGCGTGTC
>JANXUX010000319.1 GCA_025351965.1 Actinomycetes bacterium
TCGTCGCCGGCTTCATCGGCCGCAACAACTTCTGGCGGGGCACCTCGACCGGCCACGGTGTGCAGGCCAATGACGGCACGGTGTTCGCGTCGTCGAGCCCCGAAGAGCGCGTCGCTCAGGGTCAACCGGCGCTCGCCGCGATCCGCCCGGAGTGCATCAAGCTCAGCTCCACCGATCCCGGCAGCACGACCAATGTCATCCCCGGCACCGTCGCCGGCGTCTCGCACTACGGCGACGTGCTCCAGTACGTCGTGCGCACTGCAGAGCGCGACGTGATCTCACTGTTACCGCGCCAGGGCGCGTTGCGCCTCGCGCCCGGCGACCAGGTCTGGTGCCACTGGGACGCGTCCGAGGTCTACCAGTTCTCGGCAGACCAAGCCGACCTCGTCCTCGCCGAACCCGCCCTCGAGCACAGCTGACCGGCCCGCCCGGTACTGCCGCCACGAACTCGTCGACAATCAACAAGGAGAACACATGTCAGCCAAGCAAGAACCCGTTCGCATCCTCGCCCCGCACAGCTTCCGCGACGTCCTCTCGCGTCGCGCGCTGTTGCAGATCGGTGCCGGCTCCGTCGGGCTGACCGCACTGCTGGCTGCGTGTGGATCTGACTCGAAGTCGAGCAGTGGTTCCACCGCCGAGACAGCGGGCTCGACCGCCACGAGCGGCTCGACGGCGTCGTCGACCGGTGGGAGCGCCGCCGCCGGCAGCATCCTCGGGGACTACAGCACCGTCGTCAACAAGTCCTCCGGCACGCTCGCGATGTACACGTGGGGTGACTACAACGACCCATCGATCGTCGGTGATCTCGCTGACAACGAGCTCGGCATCACGATGAAGGTCGACTATTATGCGAGCAACGAAGACCTGATCACCAAGCTCTCGACGGCGAACGGAAACAGCGGCTTCGACGTTGTCGTGCCGACTGGCCCCTACATCCCGCAGATGATCGCCAAAGGGTTGCTCCAGAAGTTCGACAAGTCCAAGCTGGCGAACATCGTCAACGTCGACACCCCGTACCTCGGCCAGGACTGGGACCCGACCAACGAGTACAGCGTCTGCAAGGACTGGGGCTCGACCGGCTGGATGTGGGACACGACAAAGATCAAGGGCGACATCGCCTCGTGGAAGGACTTCATCACCGCAGCCACCGGTGAAGCCAGTGGCAACGTGTCCGTGCTCGACACGGCCGTCAACCTTCTCGGCATGTACTGCTGGGCCAATGGCCTCGACTGGAACACCGAGGATTCCGCCGAGCTCGATGCCGCCGAGAAATTCCTGGTCGACGAGTTCGCTGCGAACATCAAGGCGTTCGACAGCTACCCCTCGACCAAGATCGCCGAGGGCGCGTACACGCTCTCGATGGCTTGGAACGGTGATGCCCGACAGGCCTTCTCACGCATCGCCGACGCCGGCGGCAACCCCGACGACTGGAAGTGGGCCCTCGGCAGCCCCGACACCGAGCTGTGGATGGACAACTACTGCATCCCGGCCGGCGCCCCGAACCCCGACGCTGCCCACGCCTGGATCAACTGGCTGCTCACCCCGCAGATCTCGGTCAAGGATCTCCAGTACCACGGCTACAACAGTGGCATGAAGAACATGCCGGCGCTGATCGCTGAACTCGCCCCGGACCTGACGTTGGGCGACATGATCTTCTTCTCCGACGAGCAGGTCAAGTCGATGCACACCCAGAAGATCACCTCTGCTCAGGACCGCATCGCCGACATCTACAACAAGGTCAAGGCCAAGGCCGGCGGCTGATTCTGCTGTGACCCTGCCCACTGCGCCACTCGCACCGCCCGGGAAACGCCGCCGGGGAGCACCGAAGTTCCTCCTCGCCGGGCCGTCCATGATCTGGTACGTGCTGTTCTTCATCGTCCCGATCGCGTTCATCGTGGTCTACTCGTTCGGGGCCAAGGACAGCTCGCAACGGATCCCCGTCGACCTCAGCTCGCCCTCGTTCCACAACTACGGCGAGGCGTTCAGCAAGACCTTCTTCACCACGTTCACGGCCACGATCAAGATCGCGGTCGTGGCGACCGTGCTGACGGTCGTCATCGGATTCCCGGTCGCATACTTCCTGGCGTTCAAGGTGCAGGAGAAGTGGCGGGCGGTCTTGCTTGCGCTCATCATCGTGCCGAGCTTCACCAGCTTCTTGATCCGCACCCTCGCGTGGCGTATCCCCCTCGCCCCGAACGGCACGCTGTCGACGTGGTTGCAGGATTGGGGCGTCATCAGTGGTCCGATCTCGGTGCTGGAGACGCGCACCGCTGTGCAGATCGCGATCGTCTACAACTACCTCGGCTTCATGATCCTGCCGTTGTTCGTGGCCCTCGACCGGATCGAGGGAGTGCTGCGTGAGGCGAGCAAGGACCTCGGCGCCGGCCGCATCGCAACGTTCATGCGGGTCACCCTGCCCCTCGGTGGGCCCGGCATCGCCGCCGGTGTGCTGTTGACGTTCATTCCGATGTGCGGCGACTACGTGACGGCCACGGTGCTCGGCGGGGCCAAGGGCAACATGATCGGCGCGCTGATCGATTCGCAGTTCAAAGGTGCCCAGAACTGGCCCCTCGGCTCGGCAATCGCGGTGCTGATGATCGGTGCGGTGCTTGCCGTACTCGCAGTCGGGGCGCTCGTCGTGTTCGGCACCCAGGCCGTGCTCCGCCGAAGACGACGTGTCGACATCGGTCTGGTCGGGGTCTCGTCGTGACCGCCGCGGCGATCACACCCGGCTCGACGATGGCTCCTGCCGAGGCGACGCACACTGCTGGTCCCAACCGACGCAAGAAGCCCGACGTCTTGCGCATCGTCCTCGCGGTGTGGTGCGGCCTGGTGATGGTCTTCTTGTTCATCCCGATCGGCCTGGTGATCCTGCATTCGTTCAACCGGGGTGGCTCGTTCTCGATCTGGTCCGGACACACCAGCACGAAATGGTGGGGCACGCTCTTCGATTCTGACACGGTGCTGCCGGCGTTGCTGACGCTCGTCGGCATCACCGTCGTTGCGTGCTTGGTTCCGCTGCTCGTGCGGGTCACCACCGGATTCCGGCACAAGGTGCTCTCCCAGTGGGCCGGCCCGCTCGGCTTCCTCGTCGGCGTCATCGTGGTCGGGATGACCAGTGACTGGTTCCGCAACGTGTTCCGCGAAAAGGGCATCGGCGACGCGATGCGTAACTCGTTCATCGCTGCGATCGGAGCGACGCTCGTTGCTGTCGTGCTCGGCGGGCTCGCCGGCGTCGCGCTCGCGCGCAACACCGGCTGGTGGAACAAGCCGTTCATGATCGTCGTGTTCCTGATTCTGGTGACGCCGGAGATCATGGACGCGATCGCGCTCGCCGGGTGGTTCCAACGGGTCCCGTTCCGCCTCTTCACCAAGGAGTTCCTCGGATTCGCGCCGGGCATGCTCAGCTTGTGGGTCGGCGAGTCCCTCTATGCCTCGGCCGTCGTCACGCTCATCGTTCGGGCCCGCCTCGCCGGCATCGACGCCAGTCTGGAAGAGGCAGCAGGCGACCTCGGCGCGCCGCCCGGACGGGCGTTCCGTCAGATCACCCTGCCGCTGATCTCGTCTGCACTCGTGGCCGGTGGATTGCTGTCGTTCACGATCTGTCTGGACAACACGATCATCGCCCAGCTGGTCAGCAACGCCGGTTCGTCGACGTTCCCCGTGTTCTTGATCAGCCAGCTGCGCAGCACCGTCAAACCGTTCGTCGGCGCCGCCGCAGTGGTCCTGTTCGCCGTGACGGTGGGCGCGCTCGCGTTCGTCGCCGTGGTGCTGAAGCGGTCAGGCGACTCGTCGTCGCAGATCGCCGCAACGCTCGCCGGGGGCTGAGCCCTCGATGCGTGTCGTCATCGTCGGCGCGGGTCTGGCCGGGCTCACGGCCGCGGACCGCCTCAGCGCCGCTGGCGTCGAGGTCGTCGTCCTCGAGGCGTCCGAACGCATCGGTGGTCGTACGTTCACCCGCCATGACGAGTTCGCCGAGGGGCAATACGCCGAAGCGGGAGCGGAGTGGATCGACTCCGTGCACTCCCGCATCATCGAGCTGATCGCGCGGTTCGGTCTGACGCTCGACCCCGTCGCCACGACGTGGACAGCGGTCCGGCGGTGGCTGTACCGCGACGGTCGCCTGCTCGGGCCGGACGACATGGACTCGATCGATCCCGGATTCGCTGATGATCTGGACCGGTTCGATGCGTTCGTCGCCGATGTTGCCGCAGGCATCGCCGACCCGTCGCGCCCCGACCTCCATCCCGACGCCGCCCGCCTCGACGCGATGTCGGTCGCCGACGTGGTCGACCAGCTGGCGCTCGGCGAACTGGCCCGCTTCTTCGCCCGACGCAACATGCAAGGGGAGTTCGCGGCCGAGCCGGCCGAGGTGTCGGTGTTGTTCATCGCCCAGCAGCGCGCCATCTACGCCAGCACCGACGCAAAGCACGGCCATGTCGAGGCGCGCCGACTGCTCGGCGGCGT
>JANXUX010000334.1 GCA_025351965.1 Actinomycetes bacterium
CGTGAACAAGCCATCAACCCTTCGGCCTCACGGAAAGGATGTCACCGTGCTCATCGATGACAAGCAACTCAATGAGTTGATCGAAGAATCCCAGGATCAGCATTCCGATGCGATGCGGCAAGCCAATGCCGTGCTGCCGGACATGCGTGATCACGCCAACGACCGCCGCAAATCAGCGATCATCACCCCCGACGAGATCCGTGCACTGCAGGAATCGCGATCGAACCTCAAGCTGAAGCTCGCTGGAGTCGCCGGCATCGGCGCCCTCAGCTACGGAGTCGGCTCACTGTTCGCTCGTCCGGTCGCTGCCGACACGTCGCTCGACATCCAGATGCTGCAGACCAACGCCTCGCTGGAGATCCTCGCTGTCGCCACCTACAAGGCGGCTCTCGGCCTCGACTTCATCGCCAACGGCAACGCCACCGTCAAGGCCTTTGCCGAGATGACGATGAAGCAGCACGACGAGCACATGGATGCGTTCAACGCGCAGGCCAAGGCCCTCGGCGGTGCCGAGCAGACGGTCCCCAACCCGAAGTACACCCCGATCGTGGAGGCTGCCAAGCCGACACTCAAGGCGCCGCTCGACGTCGTCAACCTCGCCATCACCCTCGAGACCGTCGCCACCGAGACGTACCTCGCGGAGTGCGCGATGCTGACCGACAAGACGGCGATCGGCCTCGTCGCCAGCGTCATGGGCGTCGAGTGCCAGCACCTCGCGACCCTGCGTGCCGTCGGCGCCCTGCTCGCCGGTGGCGCTGACGCACTCATCGCCATCCCCACTGACGTTGCCTCGCTGCCCGCAGCGGCCGGCAGCGTTGCCTTCCCCGAAGCGTTCGAACCCACGACCATGGCCAGCCCGGCCGACGAAGGAGCGGTCAAGTGAACAACAACGACCTCGACACCACCAACAACTCAACCATCGGCTCGATGACGTCTGGGCCGTTCTCACGGCGCAAGCTGCTCGCAGGTGCAGGAATTCTCGGTGCGGCCCTCGTCGCAGCGGCCTGTGGCTCCGATGACAAGAACACCAGCGCATCGACCGGTGGCACGACGCCTGCGGCCGGCAGCACCGGCGGCTCCACCGCTGACACGACGATGACCACTGACACGACGATGACCACAGGTGGCACGGACACGACCGCCGGCGCGACCGACGGAGCGGCCACCGACCTCAAGATCGTCAACCTGGCCGCCGGCCTGGAAGTGCTCGCAGTCGGTACGTACAAGGCCGCACTCGACGCGGCAACCGCCGGTTCGCTCGGCGCCGTGCCACCTGCGGTTGCGACGTTCGTGCAGACAGCGATGGATCATCACCAGCAGCACCTCGACGCCTGGAACAAGGTCCTCAGCGGTGGCGGCGCCCCCGAGGTCACCGAGCCCAACGCGACGCTCAAGCCTGTTGTCGACGAGGCCTTCGGCAAGGTCACCGACGTGGCCGGCGCGGCGACATTGGCACTGATGCTCGAGCAGATCGCCGCGGCGACCTACCAGAGCGCCATCCCTGTGATCACCGACAAGGACGCCATCACGCTGGCCGGCTCGATTCAGATCATCGATGCTCAGCATGCTGCCGTCCTCAACTTCGTGCTCGGCAACTACCCCGTGCCGGACACGTTCGGCAAGCTGGACCAGGCCGTCGCAGCCTGATCCACCTGCACCCACCTGTCGGGGTGCGGCGTCCTGTCTCCCTGGGACGACGCACCCCGACGGATCACTCGTTCCACTGCTCTGGCTGGGTTGGGGACGAGGAGACGAACTCGGAGCGGTCGCATCGACAACGATGCGGTCCGCTCCGGCTTCGCGTTCTGGACGATGCTGCGGGCTTTCTCGTGCGCCGGGTCGGCACACTGGACTACAGGCCTTGCAGCACCGCTTCGTCGTCGGCACCAGATTTGCGGTCTCCGCCCACCCGGTTCGGCGGTGGGGGCAGGAAGCCCTCGACCTCGATGACGTGCTCGCGGGCCTCGGCGATGCCGGTGCGGACCAGATTCAGTCCGGCCAGGCCGGGCAGGAGATCGATCCGGTCCTCGATCCGGTCGATGAGCTCCATGCCGTCGCCCGAACCGAACAGGTAGGCGGTGGCGAACGAGGTCTCGATCTTGGGAACGTCGCCGTTTCCGACGGGCGCCCACTGGTGGCGCAGGAACCATGACGTCACCTTCTGCGCCTTGCGGTCACCCTCGAGCAACTCACGGGCGTAGCTGGCGTAGTAACCAGCGTGGCGGCCCTCTTGGCGCATGATTCGCGTCAGCAGTTCGGTCAGCACCGGGTGATCGGCGACGGCACCGAGCCGGTTGTACGCAGCGTTCGCAGTCCATTCGTTGATCGCGCCCCACGTCATGTGGACCGCGGGGAACTTGCGTACGCCGTAACCGAGCGCCCAGAAGATGGCAGGGCTCCAGAACAGGTAGCGCTTGTTGAATTCGCGCATGTCCGCGAGCCGGCTGTCGTGGGCGGGCAGGTCGTGCATCGCGAGGACGCGGCCGAGGGCGTGACCGTGCCAGTACTCCTCGTAGTTCCACAGCGTGAGGAACGCGGTGAACTGCGGATCCTTGTACTGCGGCATCATCAGCAGCTCACGCGTGTAGAGCACCGTCTGGTACTCGATGTCGTGCATGTACGAGATGCAGCGCAGCACATCGGCAGGGAGGGGCTGGGTTCGAAAGGACTCGAAGTCGATGTCGTCGGTCTTCAACCGACCGCCCTGCTCTTCGAATTTCTGGATGCTGATCGCCATACGTGGTTCTCCGTCGCGAGACGTCGGTTGGATGATCAGTTTAGTGGACTGCGACGCGAGTCAGTTTTGGGACCGCCTGGTCCACGGACATGACCGGCGGCGATCGCGATGCCGGCCGAGGCCAGCCAGACGTCTCCCGCCGTCAGCCCGAGGCGTTGGAACAGTCCGGTCGGCAGTCCTGTCGTCGTCAGTGCGAGCGAGACCGCTGCGATCGCGCCGGCGCCGACGCCCAGCGCGGCGAGGGTGCGATGCCCGTCCCTGGCGAGTGGCCGGGCGGCGAACAACGGTGCCGCGGCGAGCGAGATGTATCCGACCCCGGCGAACGCCGCATGCAGGGAATCGACGGCGGACGAGTGGTCGAGCGGGGCAGCGGCCACAGCGAGTGTGGCCACCCCGGTCACTGCGGCGGCGATCCACGCGGGTCCATCAATGGCCCGGCGGAACGCGAGGGATGCCGTCGGCACCGCGAGGCCGAACGTGACGAAGCCGGCGGTCATCAACGGCCGCGCGCTCGAGCCGATCGCGGCGAGCCGGCTGATTGCGTCATGGACGGGCGAGTAGCCGGCCTTGGTCGCGCCGCCGACGATCCATGCCGACACGAACGCAGCAGGACCGATGACGCCGCCCAGGCCGAGCCTGCTACTTGATGAAGTAGATGATCGCAACGATCACTCCGAACGAGACGACGAACGCACGGAGCCTCTTCGGCGGGAGCACCTTGGCCAGCCGGCCGCCGAGGTTGCCACCGACGAGCGCGGCCGGAGCCATCACCAACACCAGCGTCCACTCCACCTTGCCGGAGAAGCTGAGGAACGCTGCGGCCGAGAGGTTGACCACGAACGCGAGCAACAGCTTCACTGCGTTCAAGCGCGTCAGTGGCAGGTCCGAGAACAGTCCGAGTACGGCGATCAGCATGATGCCGAGACCGGCGCCGAAGTACCCGCCGTAGACGGCAGCGAGCCCGACACATGCGACCTGGGCAACGAGATGGGATTCGTGGTGCTCACCGGGTACGAAGATCCACGACCGGAGGCGGTCCTGGACGGCGAGCAGGATCGACGAAGCGAGAATGAGGAACGGTACGAGCGCACGGAACACGGACTCGCTCGTGACAATCAGCAGGATCGAGCCGACCAGGCCACCGACCGCCGAGGCAACGAGCTGCGGGCGCACGGTGCGGCTCAGGCCCTTGAGGTCCTCGCGCTGGGCAGCGACGCCGCCGAGGTAGCCCGGCAGCAGCGACACCGTGTTGGTGGCATTGGCACGTACCGACGGCACCCCGATCGCAGTGAGGACCGGGAACGAGATGAGCGTGCCCCCGCCGGCGATGGCGTTGACCATCCCGGCCCCCATGGCCGCTGCGGCGGCACCGACGTGGGCGAGGCCTGAGATGTCGGTCATCGGTCGGAGCACCTGAGGAGAGGTCGCCGCTTCACGGCGACACTCTAGGAGGTGGTCAGCCGCTCGATCAGGTTGTTGGTGATCCGCTCGATCGCCGGGTCGGCACCGGTGAGGCCCCAAGCCCAGTCGGTGCAGCCACTCGCCACCACCGTGCCGCGCCCGTCCTCGCCATCACGGACGGCGAACACGGCGTGACCGTTCTCGAGCCGGCGCGCAGTCTCGGCGTCGTGGCTGCCGAGCACCCGCCAGGCGTGGAACTCGACCTCGGACAGCGCATAGTCGGCCACCGGCCGCTGGGCAGTCGCGCGGGTGAACGGCGACGCCGGCGCGGTCGCCAGGACCACGGTGCCGGGCGGGCAACCATCGGTGCCGGTCGGAACGGGCACACCGTCGACGAGCTGCAGATCACATCCGTCGCACTCGTAGCCAACGACGGTGCTGGCCGCGCCGAGCAGATCACCGCGGTAGATGCCGGTGCCCTCGAACAGCCAATGGTCGGGGCGGTGCACGGTGTACCCACCGGCGCCACCGCCGACGGACTGACCGATGCGGTGGTAGCCACCGTGGTTGAACGTGAGACCGGTCATCTGTGTCTCCGGGCGGCCGATCAGCTGGTCGGACCAGATGCTGGTGAGCCGGTTCTGACGATCGGTCCCGTACACCGGATCGTTGGCGAACCGCTGCTTGTAGCCGACCATCGTGCGGCCCTCGTTCTCGAGGCGGACCTGCCAGAAGCTCACGTTGCCGCTGAGGAACGCCGCGTTCCCACCGCCGGCGACGAACTGCTCGACCGCGTCGCGCATCTCCCACGACCAGTACTCGTCGTGGCCGACGCTGAGGTAGAGCCGGCGGCCCTCGAGCAGATCGGGCACGAACTGCAGATCCGCGTTGACGGCGTAGTCGAGGCCGACCCCGTTTCGTTCGGCCCAACGCACGAACGGCTCCTCCCACGACGGCCAGCCCGCAGATCCGGACCACGCCGACAGGCCGTGTTCACGGATGTGCCCGACGTGGGTGCGCATCCGCGGATCCGGCGGGCCCAACACGGTGACCCGGAACCCCGGCCCCTCCGGCTTGCGCAGGAACCCGGGCGAGAAGGGTCGCTCGAACGCAGCGTGGGTGCCGCCGTTGTAGATGTTCGTGCCGGCGACGTCGTTGTACGCATTCCACGTGTTCGTGCTCAGCACCAGCAGCGGTCGAGACGGATCGGGGCGGGCGGAGCGCACCACGAAGTACCCGACCACCTCCGTACCATCGCCGAGGCGGACGACAGTCTCGTAGTACCCGGACGGCCATCCGGGATCGATCGTCATGCTCGCCGTGACCGGCCAGTCGCATCCGGACGCGTCAGACTCCGGTGCCAGATCGCGCGGCTCGAGGCGAATGTCGGTGGTCGACACGATGAGTCGATCGGCGCCCACCCGCACGATCTCCAACGTCGCCGCCCCGAGCGGACCGCGGCCGTGGACCTGCACCGTCTCGCCGCCGACGGCGCTGTTCGGCCAGACGTAGACCGCCGGGGAAGCTGGGTCAGTCGGCGGCGAGTACGGCATCGGACGGTCCATCCGTCCAGTGTCGCATCCCTGCACAGGCCGCGACGGCCGCGCGTCAGGCGTTGTGGCTGTCGCGGAAGGCGACCCACTCCTTGACGAGGCCGAGGTCGTAGGACGGCCCGCCGATACCGATCGTGAACAGCCCGACCCCGGTCGCGAGCAGGCCGTCGGCGACCTGATCGGGTGACGACTCGACGGCGGTCGAACGCTCGATCGCGTCCGGGGCGCGGTCGACGTCGGCGCACCACTGGTCGAGCACCTCGCATTTGTGCTCGATGACACCGACGTCGCCGAACCCGTGCCAGATGTCGGCGTGCTCGGCGACGATCTTGAGGGTCTTGCGCTCGCCACCGCCGCCGATCAGGATCGGAATCTCCCGGGTCGGGGCGGGGTTCGACTTCGACCAGCGGGCCTTGATCAACGGCAGGGCCGCGGCGAGATCGGCGATCCTGCTGCCGGCCGTACCGAACGGGTAGCCGAACTCGTCGTAGTCACGCTCGAACCAGCCGGCACCGAGGCCGAGAATCAGCCGACCGTCGCTGATGTGATCGACGGTGCGGGCCATGTCGGCCAGCAGCGACGGATTGCGATAGGTGTTACACGTGACGAGCGCGCCGATCTCGACCCGCTCCGTCGCCTCGGCCCAGGCGCCGAGCATCGTCCAGCACTCGAAGTGCTTGCCGTCGGCGTCGCCGTAGAGCGGGAAGAAGTGGTCCCAGTTGAAGACGATGTCGACACCGGCTTCTTCGGCGGCGGCGACGGCGTTGCGGATCTCGCGGTAGTCGGCCTGCTGAGGCTGGATCTGTACACCGATGCGGATGGGTGCGGTCATGGAAGTCCCTGTCTCTGGATCGGAGCCCGTTTCGGGCTGCCAGGGCCACGGTAGCGGCGGTTCCGGCGAGCAGGTCCGGGCGAGACGGGTCAGTGGTGACGCCGCTTCTGCTTCTGTTTCGCGACCACCACGACCGTGTCAGCAGCACGGTCGTGCCAGCCCCGACCCTCGCGGTCCCACAACACCGGCGCGTACGTCAGGACCAGCACGGCGAACGCCACGATCTCGGCGCCGGCCGGCAGGTCGTGCAACACCAGAGTCACGACCCCGAACCACGACGTCGTCAACCAGCGCAGCACGCTGCGCAGCCAGCCCGGCATCGATCCCGTCCGGTGGGCGACGACCACGGTGCCGATTGCGAACTTGCCGAGTGTGCGCCCGAACACCGCCGTCGCGATGACGACGTAGAGGCCGAGGGTCGAAACTGTGGCCCAGGTCGGGGCACCCGCCTGGTGAGCAGCGAGGGCCCACAGGTCGAGGCTCAGCCAGTCGATGGCCGCACCGACGAACCGGCGGCTCCGCGAGGCGACACGCCAGCCACCGGCGACGATTGGTCGGACAGCGATCAGCGGCGGACGCGCCATCGCCGACGACTCCTCGCCGAACCGCCCGTCGTCACCATCGGACACCTCTTTCGGCGCGACCTCGAGCCCGATGCTGGAATTCGTCTCACTCGGCCGTGCTCTGACCACGATCGCCAGCGCGGCATAGAGATCGCTGGCGCGATGTTCGGGCACCGTCACCCGGTCGGTGGTGATCCGGTGCGGGATCTCGGCTCGCTCCAGGTAGATCTGCAGCAACTCGCGCTGCTCCGCCGACAGGGTGTTGATCTGGACATGCTCGACGTCGTTGTGATCGATCTCATCCATGTGCTGTGCCGGCCTCCACGCAGTGAGTCTGCCGGGGAACGACAACGAGGGCGCCCGTCGCAGAAGAACGTCTCATCGACATCATTCTCGCGTCACGCGCCCTCGTGTCATCGGTCATCCGGACGGGGGTGGGGTCCGGATGTTCCTAGGCAGCGAACCAGCCGTTCACGTCGGCCAGCAGGTCGATCGGCGCGAGGCTGTAGAAGCACACCGTGCCGTCGACGGACACCGGCGTGATCACCGAGTTGGCGACCGTCTGACCGGGGACGAAGTTGAGGCTGGACACCAGGGCGCGGTCACCGCACGGATACACCGTGACGTAACCGGCCGCCGCTGCATTGACCGCCGCAACGTTCAAGGAGACGGCACCGACGCCTGTGGCCGGGACCAGACCGGTGAGTCCGGTGAGCTTGACCTCGAGCACGTACGTGTCGCCGACCTTGGTCTTGGCGACGCTGCGCAGCGCCTTCGGACTCTCGCCCGCCCGGGTGTCGAACACGCGGTCAGGAGCAACCGGCGTGAAGCCGGTTCCGGTCGCGAACCAGGCGTTGATGTCGACCGCGAGATCGACGGGGGTCGATGCGTAGAAGCACACCGTTCCCGTCGACGAGACCGGGGTCAGCACCCCGTTCGCCGTTGTCTTGCCGGCCGTGAAGTTCACGCTCGACACCGTCTTCAGATCACCGCACGGGTACACGGTCACGTAGCCGTCGAAGCTGGCGTTGATGGCGGTGACGTTCAGCGACACGGCGGACACACCCGTCGCCGGAACGAGCCCGGTGATGTCGGTCACCTTGACCTGGAGGATGTTCGAACCACCGACAGTGGCCTTGGGCACGGAGACGATCGCCTCGGGGCTCTCGTTGGTCCGGGTATCGAACACGCGGTTCGGGGTCACGGCGTTGAAGCCGGAACCCACGGCGTACCAACCGTTCACATCCACGACCACGTCGGCGGCGACGAGGCTGTAGAAGCAGACGGTACCGGTCGGCGACACGGGCACGGACACGGCGTTGGCCGAATCCACACCGGGGACGTAGTTGACGCTGGACACGTTCTTGCGGTCACCGCACGGGTACACCGTGAGGTAGCCCGGACCGGCGGCGTTGGTGGCGGTGACGTTCAGCGAGACCGAGGCGACACCGGTCGCCGGCACCAGACCGGGCAGGTCGATGACCTTGACCTCGAGCACGTTCGCTCCCCCGATCGTGGACTTGTGGACCACGCGCAAGGCGTCCGGACTCTGGCCGGGGCGGGTGTCGAACAGCCGCTTCGGCGACACCGGTGCGAACGTGCGAACCACCGTCACCGGGATCGTCACCGTGGTGCCGCTCGGGACGGCGGTGAGCACGATGCTCTGGGCCCCGCCGGCAGCGTTCGCCGGCACGGTCACGTTGACGGTTGCGCTGCCCGCTGTGACGGCCACCGTGCCGGCATCGGCACCGCCGACGAACACCTTCAGCGACGTGTTGACGGGCGAGCCGAGGCTGGTCAGGTCGAGGCTCGAGACAGCGAAGTTGAGCTTGCTGCCGACGATCGCCGACGTCGGCAGCGGTGTCACCGCAACCGAGCGACGGGCGAAGCTCGGGCTCAGCGGCGACTTGTCCTTCACGTACTGGATCCACGCATCGGCATCGATCAGACCGGAGTCCTTCTTGATCGTCCCTTGGGTGAAGATCCGGAAGTTGTCGCCACCATCGGTCAGGAACGAGAACGTGCCGATCCGGTAGCTCGCGACTGGGTCGTACGGCTTGCCGTCGATGGTGATCGACGTGATCCGCGATCCCTCGGTGAGGGCGGCGTCGAATGTGTACGTGACGTTGTCCGACAACCCCAGCTGCAGGTAGGGCCGGCTGGGTGTGTTCCCGGCTGCGTCACGCTGCCACTGCTGTTCGAGCAGTGTCTTGAACTGAGCGCCCGTGAGCGACACGGTGTTGAGGTTGTTTGCGAATGGCAGGACGGCGGTTGCTTCGGCAACGGTGACGACCGTGTCCGGGGCACGCAGCAGTTCATCGCGCAGCCCGCCCGGGTTGACGACGCCGATCGTGGCACCGCCCTTGTCCGCTGGGCTCAGCACCGAGACCAGCGCGTTGGCGACGAGGTTGCCGAGGGTGGACTCCTTGGAGCGATCATCGCGGGTCCCACCGACGTAGGTGCCGGTCGCGGACGAACCGCCGAGGTTGGCGGTCGTGATGTCCTTGGTCACCGAACCAATCGCAACATTGCCGGTGATCGCCGCAGCCGCCTCGGCCGCATTGACGATGGTGCGCACGCTTGCGACACGCGGGTAGAGGCCGGCGAGCACG
>JANXUX010000348.1 GCA_025351965.1 Actinomycetes bacterium
CGCCCTGGCGGCACCCGTCCCGGGCGGCACCCGTCCCGCCCTGGGACATTTCGCGCCCTCGGTGGGCTGTGGTCCCGCTCAGCGGAACCTCCCGCGCCTGAGGGCGCGGATCGTCCCGATGAGCCGACGGTCAGGGCGCAACGATCAGGCGATCGCCAAGGAGGCTGGCCAGCTCCGCAATTGCGGCTTCGAGACCGCTCGCGACGTCGAGGTCCGTGACTCGAATCGTCTGCCACCCCAACGTTGCGACCTGACGATCGCGCCGCTTGTCGAGATGGGACTGCTCACCGCCGGCATGCCAGAAGGGATGATCCACCTCCAACGCGAGCCGCCACTGTGGCCAGGCGAAGTCGAAGCGGATTCGCCCGCCTCCAGGCAGGTCGAGCGAGCACTGGATCTCCGGCTCGGGCAGTCCCTGGCGGCGGATCTCGGCGAGCACCTGCGCTTCGAGGGCCGACTGCAACGCCTTCGACCACTTCGGCCGCGATGAGATGATGCGCGCCATGGTCGCCGTACCGGGCCGCTGGGCATGGCACAGCCGGGCGAGGGTGGAGGCATGAGTTGCGAACGTTCCACGGCCGTCGTTGATCAGCTGCTCCAGGATGGATGCTGCGGCGATGTCACCGACCGCGTCGGCGACGTCGAGGAGCGTGCGGCTCGGACTGGTCACGCGGATCCCGTCGTCACGCAGCACCAGGTCGACTGGATCGATCCGCCGCGTCCGATGCACGACCACCCCGTGCAGCCCCGGTGACGAGCCGTGCGGCACGACGACATGAAGCAGCCTGTCCTTGCGCAGCGACCGGAACGACCACGTCTTGGCCGCCGTGAGGAAGCCGATCGCTGCATGCGGATTGCGCACGCACGCTGCCGTCATCAACTGCAGCTCGCCCGTCGGCCACTGCGTGCTCTGGAACACGCCGGGCTGGAGCAGCTTCAGCTCACCTCGCTCCGCCATGCGATAAACGGCGCTCCTCGACAGCCCGAACGTTTGGGCCCGGCTCAGGCCGACGACCCCATTGTGTTCGGCGAACCACGAGTGCAGATCTGCGATACCACCCGACATGACGACCTCCTCGAAGCTGTGCGACGGAGGAAGTCGGTTGCATGTTATCGAGCGTCGTCTGCCGATCCACCGCGACGTTCCGCGCCCTCGGGTTGCTGTCGTCCCGCTGGGCGGGACACTCTGCGCACGAGGGCGCTATTCGTCTCAAACCGACTTCGGGGGGTCAAACCGACTTCGTCTCACACCGACTTCGGGCGGCCACCGACTTCGGGCGGCCCCGAAACCGGGTCAGCGGGCGGCGGCGGAGGTGGCGACGAAGCTCTCGTAGACGTTGAGGAGCGCTTGCTTCTGCTCGGCGGTGAGGTGGGGGTCACTGCCGATGGCCTCGCGGACGCCGATCGTCGCGGTCGACTCGTCGGGCAAGATGCCAGCGCGGACATACAGGGTCTCCACGGAGATCTTCAGCGCCTTGGCGATCTGCTGGAGGATCTCCGCCGACGGCCGGCGTAGGCCACGTTCGATCTGGGACAGGTAGGGATTGGAGACGTTGGCGATCTCGGCGAGGCGTCGCATCGACATGCTCGCGACCTCGCGCTGGTTGCGGATGAAGTCGCCGACGTCAGCGAGCAGTTCCGCCGAGACGTCGGACGACTTCATCGAGGGGTCACTCGTCGGCCAGCAGACCGTCGACGCTCGCCTCGCCGTCGCGGTACCGGCGGACCAGCTCGGCGCTGAGCGCGTCGAGCCGGGCGAACAGCTCGTGGCGCTCCTGCGAGCGGAGGTGTTCGAAGCCGTCGAGGGCACTCGACAGCGTGTCCAGTTCCTCGTCGGACAGCTTCTCGACGTGGTTCGCGCCGAGTCGGCTACAGAGATCGTCGAGCTCGAGTGAGAGTGGGTGCTCGCTGGCATCGTCGGTCGGTCGCGGGGGACGGGCCAGGCCGCCGCCGCCGGTGAGGTGCTGGCCGAGGATCACGGGCAGGTCCTCGGCGACGTTCAGCTCGTGGCCGGTCACCCGTTGGCGGCGCTCGGCGTTGACGAGGTCGAGCTGCGCCTGCACGAGGCGGCGGACGTAGCTCAGCGCGTCGTCGTCGAGCTGCAGTTCGTTGCGCAGCGCACGGAGCTCGTCGAGCGAGAGCTCCGCGGGATCGATCGTTTGTGTGTTGTCCATAGCTCTCCTCAGCATGCACCACCGGAGACGGGCGGCAGAACTGCCACTTCGTCCCCTGCGGTGAGAACGGTGTCGGACGTCGCCGACTCTCCATTGACCCAGACCCGACATGTCCTCAACACGTCGACGAACTGATCTCCATATCGTTCGCTGGCGATTGCCAACAATTCTCCCACCGACTCCGCCGCCACGTCATCACGTCCGGTACCCGCTGCTTCACGAGCGGAGGCGAACAGCCGCAGAATAGCCACCCACAGATCGTAGCCGTGGCGCTACCCTCGCCGTGGATGTCCTCACCGTCGTACCGCTCCCCGACCACGGTCCGTGGTGCGAGGTCGATGGCCATCGCGCCGACCCGATTGCTGGTGGCGCGGCACGGCCAGAGCGAGTGGAACGCCGTCGGGCGTTGGCAGGGACAGGCTGACGTCCCGCTCAGCGACGAAGGGATGCGCCAAGCGGCAGGCGCCGGCTTGGCGCTCGGCATGTTCGACGCGGTTTGGTCCAGTGACCTGGAACGGGCATCCCTCACGGCGGCGATCATTGCCGAAGTCATCGGCATCGGTCCGGTGCTGCTTGACGCACGTTTACGAGAAACAGATGTTGGCCCGTGGCAGGGTCTGACCCACGACGAGGTCGAGGCGGGCTGGCCGGGCTACCTGGACGATCATCGGCGCCCAGAAGGCTTCGAGCCCTACGACGATGCAGCCGGTCGGATGATCGCTGCGTTCGTCGACATCGCCCGTCGCTCACCCGGCGAAGAAGTGCTCGTGATCAGTCACGGCGGCTCGATCCGCTCCGTGCGTCGACTGCTCGGCGCGTCCGATGCCCGGTTGCCCAACCTCGGGGCGAGCTGGTTCACCGTCGTCGGCGACACAGTGTCGGTCGGCGACGTCGTCAACCTCGCCGACGCCGAGCCGACCGGGTCGGCACTCTGACCGCTGCATGTGACCGATGAGCGACGACATGCGCCTCTTCGGCGACGACTTCGAAACTCCCGAAACCGCTCCGGCGGCTCCCAACGCCGGCGCATCACGAATCGCCGGCGACCCCGACGAGACGTTCGCCGTCGTGGTCGAACGCTCGGCGCGGCGCAAACGCACGGTCGGTGCGCAGATGGTGGGCGACGTGCTGCGGATCACCGTGCCATCGTGGATGAGCCGGGCCGAGGAGGACCACTGGGTCGATGTGATGAGCGGACGGTTCCGGCGCAAGATGTCGACCGACCGGATCGACCTCCACGAACGGATGCTCGCCCTCTCGCGTCGTCACGACCTCCCCCGCCCGCGGGAGATCAAGTGGTCCGACGACATGCAGTCGCGATGGGGGTCGTGCACGCCCGGCACCGGCGTCATCCGGATCAGCTCGCGGCTCGCCAAGTTCCCAGACTGGGTCATCGATTACGTGATCGTCCACGAACTCGCTCATCTGGAGGTCGGTGACCACTCGGACGCGTTCTGGAAGATCGCTCACCGCTATCCACGCGCTGAACGGGCGATCGGCTACCTCATCGCCAAGTCAAGCGGCGACGACGCCCACTGACGAAGGCCAGACCCGCGAAGAGTGCCACGGCGAGCGCAACGAAGACCCCCGACACACCACCCGAGTGTGGGCCGCCAGGTCGCGCAACAGAGTGCACGGCTGATCGTGATGCGGCCTGTGCGGCACCCCCGACGGCGGCGAGCTGAGCCGAGGGCGGTAGCTCTGCAACGGGTGGCAGTTGCGCTGCACCCGGCACCGGTGGAGACGACTGGATCTGGATGGCCGGTGGCGCAGTGGGCACCGGGGGCGCAGCAGACACCCAGCATGCATCGCCGACCAGCGCCGAGTCCTCGCCTGACGAGACGACCTCCTCGGCGCGGTCGGAGGGAAACGGGGCAAAGTCGTCGTCAGCCGTCAGCAGCTGGCCGTCGAAGCCGGCGTCGATGCTGCACGCACCCGAGATCGGCTGACTCGCTGTGGCGTTCGCAATGCTTGGTGTACCGCCGAGGCCCAGGAGCGCGACAGCCGCGGCCGCGAAGCCCACGCCGAACGTCAGGCCAATGCCGATCGGCCGGCGCGGGTGAGCGCACGTGGGCACGGTTCCGGGGGCTGCGGATTGATCGGCATTCGCCATGGACGGCAAACGTCCGGCGCGGTGCCGATCGAGCCCGCAGGCGCGCATGGCACGCCTGTTCGGCGGGTCGATGGCGTTGGGACGAGTCCGTGTGGCAGGCAGTAGCGTGTCGCCCTTGTGGGTACCGACAAACGTGAACGTCAGAAGGCCAATCGTCAGCTGAAGCTGGAGGAGATGGCGCGCGACGCACGCAAGCGCAAGACCAAGCGGCGCGGCCTGCAGATCGGCATCGGCGTCCCACTGCTGATCATCCTCGTATTCGTGTTGGTCCGGCTGTTCAACCCGAACGATGACAACACGGTCTCCCCGGGTGCGACGGCCTCGTCCGTCGAGTCGACCGCGACCACCATCATCGACAGCCTGGCAACGAGCACCACGTCTGCCACCACTGGCGACCCGCTGCCCTGCCCGGCCGTGGACGGCTCGTCGGCCGCCGTGGCCACGTTCGCGGCCGCACCGACGATGTGCATCGACGCCACAAAGACCTACACGGTCGAGGTCACCACGTCGCTCGGCAGCTACACCGCCGTCCTCGACGCCGCGAAGGCACCGCTCGCGGTCAACAACTTCGTCTACCTCGCTCGCTACCACTACTTCGACAACACGCCGTGCCACCGCATCATCACCGGCTTCGTCATCCAGTGTGGTGACCCGACCGGAAAAGGCAGCGGTGGCCCCGGCTACTCCTTCGCTGACGAGCTGCCCGCAGCCGCCCAGTACAAGCTCGGCTCGCTAGCGATGGCCAACTCCGGTCCCAACACCAACGGCTCGCAGTTCTTCGTGATCTCCGGTGCCGAGGGTGTGGCCCTGCCGCCGAAGTACACGCTGTTCGGTCAGGTGACCAAGGGCATGGACGTCGTCACCAAGCTCGATGCTGCCGGCTCGGCCAGCGGTACCCCGAGCACCGCTGTCACGATCACCTCGGTCACTGTCACCGAGAGCTGAGCCACCGAGAGCTGAGCGGGTCGGAATCGAGTTGGCGGTCGGGTCAGGGGATCAGCGCGCCGTGCACCTCGGCATTGCCGACGATCTCCCAACCAGACGCACTGCGCAGCAGGGCGCTGCCGGTGGCGAGGACGCCGACGGCAAAACCGTTGGCGAGGGCGAGCGTGCGATGCAGGCGTTCCGGCGACCAGGTCTCGGATTCGGTCAGCAACGCGAGGCCCTCCACCAGGCCGAGGCCGAGGGTGAACGCACCCCCACGCGGGTCCGTCATCGGGTCGCAGAGGCAGGCTGCGCTCGCACCGGTGGCGACGACGGCGCCACCATTGGCGATCACCTGCTCGAGCGCAGCGAACATCGCCGTGTTCTTCAGCACCGAACGCAGGTGCAGTGGCGAATCGCCGGCCAGGTAGACCATCCGCGCTCCGGCGACGGCGTCGGTGTGTGCGCCCTCGAGCGCATCGCCACGACGCAGCACGAGGCGCCCGTCGACGGTGACACCATGGCGCTCACCCCAGGCAACGGCAGTCTCGATCATCCGTCGCGGCTGTTCGAAGGCGTCAGCGGTGGGCAGCACGACCACCTCGACGGCACCGCTCGCGGCGATCAGTCGCCGATCGAGGTCGTCGTTGGCGACGAATGGGCCGCCACCGAGTAAGGCAATCGTTCCGGTCATGACGCCCAGACTAGGGCGCCGCGGGTCAGGCGGCGGGTTCGACGAGACGCTCGCGTAGCGCAGCGATCTGGGTATCGGTGACGCCGAGCGAACGCAGGTAGTCGAGGACCGATCCGTGCTGGGCGCGCAATTCAGCGAGCAGCTCGGACATCACCTCGGGCGGGGACTCGAAGTAGTGGGCCGGCGCCTCGGACATCTTCTCGGTCGCCTCGTCGCCCTGCTCGGCCGCCCACGCTGCCCATGCGGCACGCATCTTGATCATGCCCTCGGCGGTCTTGGCGTAATCGGCCGCGATGTACTCGTCCGGCACACCGAGCAACGAGAGCAGCATCGCCGCGACGAGACCTGTTCGGTCCTTGCCGGCGGCGCAGTGGAACACGACGGGGGTCATCTCCGGATCGGCGATCAGGATCAGGGCCTGGGCGATCTTGCCCGACCCTGCACGAAGCATGTCGCGGTAGGCCCACATCAAGAACTCGTGCGCGGAGTCGACGACCGGCACGTCCTGGGCCTGCCACGTCTGGTCCAGCACGGGCAGGTGATGGAACATCACTGCGTGCTGATCGACCGGATATCGACCTCGTTCGGCGAGTTCGTGATCGGTGCGCAGGTCGATCACTGCGCCGAGGCCGCGCGTGCGCAGCACAGCCACATCGTCGGCCGTGAGCCGGCCCAGCCCGTCGGCCCGGTAGACGAGACCCCAGCGAGTGCTTCCGCCCTCGGCCGGGTACCCACCGAGGTCACGGAAGTTGTGCACGCCATCGAGCACGACACTGCGACGGCCGTCGTTGAGCACCGCATCGAGGTCGGAGGATTTCGTCGACGATTCCACGTCCGGTGACGGTACCGGCCACGAATGAACGGGACGTGGCCGAACGGCAAACGGCGCGCGAACCGGGCCTCGCTCCGCGTCGCGCTCCTGGTCGCGCCACCTTCGGCTTGGCTTTGTTACCGACGGGTAAGTAGCGTCGGGGTGCATGAGCGAGATCAAGACAGTTGGCATTCTCGGTTCCGGCATCATGGGTTCGGGTCTGGCCGAAGTAGCGGCTCGCGCTGGTTACACGGCCATCGTCCGCTCGCGTTCGCGCGCAGCCGCCGACGCAATGGTCGCTGGTCTGGCCAAGAGCCTGGCCAAACAGGTCGAACGCGGCAGGCTCGGCGGCGACGAGCGTGATGCCATCCTCTCCAGGGTCAGCGCCACCGATCACCTCGGCGATCTCGTCGAGTGCGACCTCATCATCGAGAGCGTCGTCGAGGATCTCGCGATCAAGAAGGCGTTGTTCGCCGAGCTCGACCAGGTGATCAAGCCGAGCGCGATCCTGGCCACCAACACGAGCACGTTGGCGGTCGTGGAGCTGGCGATGGCGACCCAGCGACCGGACAAGGTCTGCGGCGTGCACTTCTTCAACCCGGCGCCGGCGATGAAGCTCGTCGAGATCGTCCGACCACTGACCGCGAGTGACGAGACCATCGCCACCGCCACCGCCTTCGCCACCGCATGTGGCAAGGACGCCGTCGAGGTCAAGGACCAGGCCGGGTTCATCGTCAACGCCCTGCTGTTCCCCTACCTCAACAATGCCGTGCGGATGTCCGAGCAGGGCGTTGCCAGCGTGGCCAACATCGACACCGCGATGAAGGGCGGCTGCAACTTCCCGATGGGGCCGTTCGCGCTGCTCGACCTCGTCGGCCTCGACACGTCGTTGGCGATCCTCGATGCGCTCTACGACGAGTTCCACGACGCCAACTACTCGGCGGTGCCGACGCTGCGCCGGATGGTGGCCGCCGGGCGCCTCGGGCGAAAGACCGGCAAAGGCTTCTTCGAGTATTCGCGCTGACCGGATGTGTGGGGCATGCTGGAGCGGTGAGCCGATTCCCCGACGTCGAGCCGGTCGAGCCGATGCGGACGCGGTGGCGGCTGCCGCCCCCGCACCTCGCTGACGCTGAGGGCCTGGTCGCCGTCGGCGCCGACCTCGAGCCCGGCACGCTGCTCGCCGCCTACCGCACCGGTCTGTTCCCGATGCCGATCGGTCGACGCGATGTCGGCTGGTGGTCGCCGGATCCGCGCGGGATCCTGCCGCTCGACGGGCTGAAGGTCTCCAAGTCGCTGCGCCAGAGCCAGCGCAAGTACACAGTGCGCTTCGACACGTGCTTCCGCGAGGTGATGACCCGGTGCGGCGATCCGAAACGTCCGAACGGCTGGATCAACAAGGCGTTCATCGAGGCCTACGAGCGGTTGCACCGAACCGGATGGGCGCACAGCGTCGAGACTTTCGATGCCGACGGCGTGCTCGTCGGTGGCCTGTACGGCGTCAAGATCGATGGACTGTTCGCCGGGGAGAGCATGTTCTCCGTGGCGCGAGATGCCTCGAAGGTGGCACTGATCGGGTTGGTCGAGGCATTGAACCGTGCTGGGACGCAGCTGCTCGATGTGCAGTGGACCACCCCGCACCTTGTCTCGCTGGGGGCGATCGACGTCTCCCGGCGTGAGTACCTCGAACTGCTCGACCGCGCGGTGGTTGCCAGCAGCGGGAACGATCAATGAATCATCGGCAGGACCCGTGAGGAACTTGAGGGATTTCACGAAGAAATCTCGGATCTTTCCGCGTAGGTCTCTGAGCAGGGCGTTCGCGGTGTCGGCGGTGCTGCTTGCAGGGTGTTCGTCGGCCGGATCGTCCGCATCCGGATCGACCATTGCCCGAGCCGACGCACCGCCCGGCATCCGCCTGGTGCTCGAGCATCGCCCCGCCCCGCTGACGGAGACGATCCAGGTCTTCGTCTGCGCCGTCCCGTTCCCGACATCGGATCCGCTGTACGGCGACCTCCAACTGCGCCTCGACCTCGACCCGACGACGATCGCGGCGCAGATGCAACGGCATGTCAGTTTGTACTACCGGGCCCTCTCCAACGGCGCCTACCGACCCGATTTCGTCGCCGGGGAGACCCTCACGATGACGACCGAGGAGACCCACGACCAGTGTGTCGAGGACGCCGTCGATGCCAGCAGCCCCGAGGCGGCAGCGGTGCTGGTGGTTGCGAACGCAGAGAACCTGGCGACAGGGCCCGGCGGGTGGGGTCGTCCTGGGACTCCCTGCGCGGCCACGTTCTGTTCGGCTGCATCGACCCGCCGTGCCGTGTACGTCGGGGCATCGGACTTCCACCCCGACAACGGCGCCGTCCCACTGCTCGACCTGATCGAGCACGAGATCGGGCACACGCTCGACCTGCCCCACAGTGGTGACACCTCGGCGACGTACGACAGCGTGCTCGACGTGATGAGCAACAGCGCAGCGCCACGGGACGTACAGCCCGAGCGCAAGAACGCGCAGGACACGATCGCCGTCAACCGGGTCGCCCTCGGGTGGATCCCCGACGATGATGTGGCCGTCGCCGGGCCTGCGGGCGGCACGTACATGCTCTCGCCGTCGGCCGGCCCGACGGGGCGCCGCGTGGTGTTCGTCCCACTCGGCGATCTGATGTTCCTCACCGTCGAGTACCTGGCCGGCACCGGCTTCGACGCGTTCCTGCCGAGCGGGGGGATCGCGGTGCACCGGATCGACGAGTCGCCGACGGTCTGCGAGATGCCCGTGGCCGGCGCATGTGTCGGCATCGACCGTCAGCAGTTGACCGTCGGGAGCACCCCGCCGCACCGCGATCTGCTCGCCACTGCGGGCGCGTCGTGGACCGTCGAGGGCTGGAGAATCACCCTCGTCCGCGCCGCCACCGCCTCGATGGACACCGTGCAGGTGGAAGTCGTACCTACCGACGGGTAACACTGGCGGGATGAACGACGGCAGCACGCGCAACTCGGCTCCCGACGACGGTGCCCCCGATGCGCCCGGAGCCGTGCATCGTGACGCCCCCTGGCTGATGCGTACCTATTCGGGCCACTCGACGGCACGTGCATCGAACGAGCTCTACCGGGCCAACCTCGCCAAGGGCCAGACCGGGCTGTCGATCGCGTTCGACCTGCCGACCCAGACCGGCTACGACCCCGACGATCCCAAGGCACGAGGCGAGGTCGGCAAAGTCGGTGTGCCCGTCGCGCACCTCGGGCACATGCGCACCCTGCTCGATCAGATCCCGGCGGCGAAGATGAACACGTCGATGACGATCAACGCCCCGGCGGCCTGGCTGCTGGCGCTCTACGTCGCCAACGCCGAGGAGCAGGGGGCACCGACGAACGCACTGCGCGGCACGACACAGAACGACATCGTCAAGGAGTACCTCAGCCGCGGCACGTACATCTTCCCGCCCGAGGCGTCGCGCCGGCTGATCGTCGACATGGTCGCGTGGTGCGCGAAGAACGCTCCGAAGTGGAACCCGATGAACGTGTGCTCCTACCACCTCCAAGAGGCCGGGGCGACGCCGGTGCAGGAGCTCGCGTACGCCCTGGCGACAGCGATCGGCGTACTCGACGCAGTGCGCGACAGCGGCCAGGTCGAGCCCGACGAGTTCGCCCAGGTGTTCGGCTCGATCTCGTTCTTCGTCAACGCCGGCATCCGCTTCGTCGAGGAGATCTGCAAGCTGCGGGCGTTCACCGAGCTGTGGGACCGGATCGGCCTGGAGCGCTACGGCGTCACCGACGCCAAGGCCCGCAGGTTCCGCTACGGCGTGCAGGTCAACTCGCTCGGGCTGACCGAGGCCCAGCCGGAGAACAACGTGCAGCGCATCGTGCTCGAGATGCTGGCCGTCACGATGTCCAAGCGAGCCCGGGCGCGCAGCGTGCAGCTGCCGGCGTGGAACGAAGCCCTCGGGCTGCCCCGCCCGTGGGACCAGCAGTGGAGCTTGCGAATGCAGCAGGTGCTGGCGTTCGAGACCGACCTGCTCGAGTACGAGGACATCTTCGACGGCTCGGCGGTCATCGAGGCCAAGACCAACGAACTGCGCGACTCAGCCTGGACCGAGCTGAACGAGGTCCTCGACAAGGGTGGCGCGTTCGAGGCCGTCGAGTACCTCAAGGGTCGCCTCGTGCACTCGATGTCGGACCGCACCCGGCGCATCGAGTCCGGCGAGCAGATCGTCGTCGGGGTCAACAAGTTCACCGAGTTCACCGACAGTCCGCTCGGCGGCGAGGGCAACATCCTCATCGTCGACCCGGCCGTCGAGCAGGAGACCATCGCCGATGTGCAGCAGTGGCGCGCCGGACGCAACAACGAGGCCGTCGCGCACGCGCTGTTCGCCTTGCGCGCCGCGGCCGAGTCGAGCGAGAACATCATGATCCCCTCGATCGAGCTGGCTCGCGCCGGTGGCACGACCGGTGAGTGGGCAGCCGAGCTGCGCTCGGTGTTCGGCGAGTATCGCGGACCCACCGGCGTCGGTGCCGCGGCGGGTGGACGGTCGCACGAACTCTCCGCAGTCGCCGAGTACGTGCGCACGATCCCTGGCGGCCCGCCGAAGTTCCTGGTCGCCAAGCCCGGCCTCGATGGACACTCCAACGGCGCCGAGCAGATCGCCGTCGCCGCCCGGGACGCCGGCATGGAAGTGATCTACAGCGGCATCCGCCTCACGCCTGAGCAGATCGCTGCGTCCGCGCGCGATGAGGACCCGGACGTGATCGGCCTGTCGATCCTCAGCGGCTCACACCTCGCGCTGGTGCCCGATGTGCAGCGCGCGCTCGCCGATCTGGGTGTCGACATTCCAATCGTGCTCGGCGGAATCATCCCCGAACAGGACCGTGAGCGGCTGATCGCAATGGGGATCACCCGGGTGTACACACCCAAGGACTACGAACTGTCGCGGATCATGCGCGACATCGCAGACATCGCTGTCACCCACCGTTCTTGATTGCTCGGGACTGGGCTGGACTGGCTCCGCTCCGCCAGGGCTCCGGTCAGGCGTGCATGGGGGTGGAGGTTTCGACCCATCGCTCGAGCTCGGGGCCAGTCTCGAAGCTGGTGATCAGCGCGTACCGCGGGGCATCGCCGGGATGCACGACGACATGCCACAGACGCTGGGAGTCGACGACGAAGCGCGCCCCTCGGTGCAGCGGAACGCGCACCTCGGTGGTCGGGTCAGGCAGGCCGTCGGGCCCGTTGTCCATCAACAGCATGTAGCTGTCGGGGTTGTCGGTCAGCTCCAACCAGGTCCGCACGACCCAACCCTCGTCCTCGGGGTTGAAGCGGTTGTTGTCGTCGCGGTGGAAGTTACGGAAGGCCTGCTCGTGATCCTGCGGCTCGAGCTTGATGACCCGCACCCGGCCGAAGTTGGCGCCGATCGCATCGACATATGCACGCAAGGTCGGGGCGATCTCGGCGTTCGACGTCCAGAGCGCGTCCTTGTCGGTCTTGCCCTTGTCCCAGAAACCACGGCAGTCGAGCTGACCATCCGCCGACGCGAGCGGAGCGAAGTTGGTGTCGCCACCGCTCTTCCAGTCCATGTATTCGAGCACTTCCCACTCGCCGGCCGGCACGTCGACATCGGCGTCGGTCAGCTGCACCCAGCCGTGCTCGGCCAGGGCGCCAAGGCGCGGGTGCGGCGTGTCGAGGGGGATCTTCACCGACCAGTGATCCTGCGTCGGCCAGAACGAGCTCATCGGGAAAGTCTACGACCTCAGATGGTCGTGGGTGGGGCAGCGGTGGTCGAGTCGAGCACGCTGGCGACTGTCGTGGTGCTGGTCGCTGCGCCCGGCTGCGGAATCTTGAGCACCTGGCCGGCTTGGATGTCGTCGAGGTTGGCGATGCCGTTGTAGGCCGCGAGCTCGACGGTCGACAAGCCGAACATCTTGGCGATGCCCGAGAGCGACTCACCCTTCTGGATCGTGTATTCGTCAGGGATCGTCGTGGTCGTCGGCGGCATCGTCGTCGTCGTCGTCGTGGTCGCGATCGGGGGCAGGGTGTCGTTGGCGTGGCTGTTGTCGCTCCCGCATGCAGCGAGCACACCCGCAGCAGCCAGCGAGAGCAGCACCGCCATTCGCGCGAGGTAGCTCCGTCGTGAGGTCCGGGCGGCGAAATGGCTCATCGCCTTCATCGTATGCGTAGATTCGTCGAGGTGGAGCCCGCACCGGAGACCGTCGACGGTGCCTATCCGGGTGCCGTCGCACCCACCCGCGAGTACATGGTCGCCGCCGGACAGGTGAACATCGCCGTCCACGAATGGGGCGAGGCGGATGCTCCGCCGCTGTTCGTCGTCCATGGGGGCTTCGATTTCGCCCGTACCTACGACGTGTTCGCGCCGCTGATCGCCGCCGCGGGATGGCGCGTCGTCAGCTGGGATCAGCGCGGTCACGGCGACAGCGATCAGACCGAGCTGTACTCCTGGGACGGCGACATGCGCGACGCGATGGCGGTCATGGACGCTGTCGCTGATGCGCCCGCACCGGTCATCGGCCACTCCAAGGGCGGGGCGATGATGATCCAGCTCGCCGACGCCCAGCCGTTCCGG
>JANXUX010000350.1 GCA_025351965.1 Actinomycetes bacterium
GGTCGATGTCGTGGATGAAGATCTGGCCGATGCCGGCGCGCCGCTCGGGGAAGCGGTTGCAGAAGTCGACCAGCCACCGGTTGTGGGCGTGCACGCCGGCACGCCGACGCTCATAGTCCTCGGGCTTGGGCGGGGCGGCGAATAGCACGAAGCTGGGAAAGAACGGCGGGACGGTGTTCGGGAAGATGACCTCGCCGACGACACCGTCGGCGTCCTGTTGGGTGTTGCGCATCTCGTCGTCCCAGTTGCGGAACCGACGCTGGTCACCGAGGTCGGAGAACGGGTTCTTGTACGTGCCGCGCCAGGCGTCGAACTCGTCGCGCCACTGCGGGTCGAGGAACTCGCGGTACATCGCATGGCTGCCGCCGGCGTGGGTGTCGGACGAGATCACGGTGTAGCGATCGGACGCCGCAGTGGGGTTGGTCATGGCGGAACTCCTCGTGGGGATGGGTCGAGGATCGCGATGGTAGCTTGAACTGGAACCGGAATCTACTTCTGCCGATGTTGCACGGGTCACGCCTGGCGTCGTCAGCGGGGCAGACTGCGGAACGGCACGTTCTTGTCGACGCGGATGTCGCCGGGTAGCCCGAGCACGCGCTCGGACACGATGTTACGCTGCACTTCGTCCGTGCCGCCGCCGAGCTTGCTCGCCCACTGGCTGAGGAAGCCTTGGACCCAGCTGTAGACCTCCATGTCGGCGGGGTCCGAGAGCATCCCGCTCGCACCGGCGATGCCGAGGCTGATGTCCGCGATTGCGGTGAGCTGGCGGGTGTGGGCCAGCTTGAGGACCGAGCTCTCCGGCCCAGCGGCCTCGCCGCGACTGATGGCGGTCTGCACGCGCCAACCGGTGAATTGCAGCAGGCGCATCCGGATGTAGGTGGCCGCGAGCTGCTGGCGCACGTTCGCGTCGTCACGCCCGCCGAAGCGGTCGGCGAGGCGGAGCAGGTCGTGCACCGGGTTGCTCGCACCCGAGCCGATGAGCGTCCGCTCGCTGACGAGCGTCGTCATCGTCACGCCCCATCCACGGTTGACCTCGCCGACGACGTTCTCCTTGGGGATCCGTACGTCGGTGAGGAAGACCTCGTTGAAGTGCGCCGAGCCGGTGATCTGACGCAGCGGGCGGATGTCGATCCCGGGCGAGCGCATGTCGACCAGGAAGTAGGTGATGCCCTGGTGCTTGGGCACATCCGGGTCGGTGCGCGCGAGCAAGATGCCCCAATCGCTGAAGTGTGCGCTCGACGTCCAGACCTTCTGGCCGTTGACGACCCACTCGTCGCCGTCCAGCTCGGCCTTGGTGCTCAGCGCGGCGAGGTCGGATCCAGCGCCGGGCTCGGAGAAGAGCTGGCACCAGACCTCGTCGCCGCGGAGCATCGCCGGCAGGAACCGACTGCGCTGGGCGGGAGTGCCGTGCTGGATCAGCGTCGGGCCGGCCATGCCGATGGCCTGTGCGAACACGCTCGAGGGCACGTCGAACTTGGCCATCTCCTGGGCGAAGATCATCGACTGGATCGACGTGCCGCCACGGCCGCCGAACTCCTTCGGCCAGGTGATCCCGGCCCAACCGTTGTCGTAGAGGACGTGCTGCCACGCCTTGGACTCGCGCACGTGCTGCAGCTCGGCCTCGGCGGAGATCGCAGACATGCCGCTCAGCTCGGCCTCGTCACGCTTGGGTTTGGCATGTGCCGCCAGCCAGTCGTTGGCCTCTCGGCGGAAGGCAGCTTCTTCTGGTGTGTCGTCGAAGTCCATCGGGGGTCAGGGTAACTGCCCCCTCTCCCGCGACCCGAACTAGAGTCTGAGTCCATTCGTACGGGGCAGGAGCCAGATGGAACGGTTGCAGCGGTGGTGACGGCACGGACGCAGCAGCGGTCGTCGCGCTCCGCGCGCCCGGTTCCCGTCGCCGATGGTCCCCCGGATCCCGACTCGCTGATCCCCAGCCAGCGTCTGCGCCGTGACCGCATCGTGCACCAGGCGATGCGCATGCTCGAGCGACGCGAGTACGAGGAGATCCAGATGCGCGACGTCGCCGAGCGCGCTGACGTCGCGCTCGGCACCGTGTACCGGTACTTCGCGTCGAAGGAGCACCTCTTCGCCGCGGTGCTCGTCGAGTGGAGTGCATCGCTGAACAGCCGGGTGCAACGCGACCCGCTGACGGGCAACGACATCCCGACCCAGCTCGCCGATCTGGTCCACAGGGTGGTCGACGCGTTCGAGCGCCTCCCCCAGTTCTTCCGGCTCCTGGTCGCGCTGGAGAGCACGCCGGACGCGCACGCCCGAGTGCTGTACGACGAGTTCACTTCGCGCACCAACGACACGTTCAAACAGCCGCTGGGCGACCTCGACCCGGGCGAGGCTGCGGGAATCATCAACGTGTTGATGGCGGTGCTCGGCGCGGTCATGCGCAGCTGGGCTCGTGGCGCAATGGCACCCGAGGCCGTCGAGGAACGACTGAACAATGCCGTGCGATTGATCTTCTCGCCGGCGCCCAAGGCCCGCCGCCGGGCGGCGATCAGCCGTCGAAGCGACCCGGATCCGACACCACGGTGACCTCACGGAGCCAGACCGGCGACGTGAGCGTGAGCAGCACGACTTCGGCTGCCTGCTCCGCCGTCATCGGTGCACCGGGCCCGTTGTCGTGCACATAGCCGAGTGAGCTCCAGGTCGCGGACAGCTCGATCATCAGCTCGCGATCCCAGTTGTCGGTGACACCTGTGCCGAGCGCGGACCCGACCCGCACGGTGGCGAAGGCGAGCTCTGGGTGCTCAGCGCGCCAGCCGCGGACCATCTCCTCCAGCGCGGCCTTGCTCGACGCGTAGACCGACATCCCCGGTAGCGGCCGACCGGTCAAGGACGCCGAGATGAACACGGCGCGTCCGCGTGACGCCTTCAGATGCGCCAGTGCAGCCCGGCAGACCAGCGACGCGCCGAACACGTTCGTCTCGAACGTGTCCCGCCAAGCATCGAAGTCGGCGTCGGCGAGGCGGACCAGCTTGTCGACCGCCGTCGAGTAGACGATGTCGTCGAGCCCCCCGAACGCGTCGACCACTTCGGCAACGGCCTGCTCGCACGATTCAGGATCGCGCACATCGAGGACCAGGCCGATGCTGCCATGGCCGGCCGCAGTGGCGGCCTCCTGGACCAGGCTCGCCCGCCGAGCCGCGAACGCGACCGTGGCTCCGTGGCTGGCGGCCAACAGGCCGAGATGGCGGCCGATCCCCGACGACGCACCGACGACGAGGATCCGTCGCCCTTCGAGTTCACGTGACGGCACGGCGCTGGACATGGCGACCCCTCTCATGGCGTTGCCCGCCCACCCTCGCGCAGCCCGCCGACGTCCGACGAGCCGCCCGGGCGTGCGTCGATCCGCACGCCACCGTCAGCACGTTCGGCGGTATTATCCGGGCTGTGAGCTGACGGCCGGGCGCGCCCGGACGCGCAAACCGCGCCCACGGGTTGCGTTCGAGATGCATTGGCGCTCACAATCAAACCGCGGGCGCGATGTGCGCGGCGAACGACGGGGCTGCAGCCGCTCGCTGCCGTCAGCACGTTCGGGGGTGTTTCACCCGTTGTGAGCTGACGGCCGCTAGACACTGGGGATGTCGTCGCCTCGGGTGCTCTACGTCACCGACCTCGCCTACGTCGCCAACGGCCGCGTCTACCGCGACGAAGACCTGATGCTCAGCGCACGCCTCGGGGCACACCTCGACCTCGCGCTCTGCAGCCCGCTCGCTGCGGAGTCGCTGATGGCGGGCTTCGACGTCGTGGTGGTCCGCAACAGCGGGCCGGTGATCCACTACCGCGAGACCTACGACTCGTTCCGAGCCGCGGCGATCGCGAGTGGGATCCCGGTCTTCACCGAGCTGAGCGGACGGGCGGACATGATCGGCAAGCAGTACCTGGTCGACCTCTCCCGTGCAGGCGCCGCGGTGATCCCGACCGTGGACCGCGCCGCTGATCTCGGCCTCCTGCCACCGATGGGCCTCTTCGTGGTCAAGCCCAAGCTCGGTTCCGACTCGATCGGCATGCGGACCGTCGGCGCAACGGATCTGGCGTCGCTCGACCTCGACGGTTCGATGCTCGTGCAGCCGACCATCGACTTCGTCCACGAGGTGTCGTTCGTATTCGTCGACCACGAGTTCCACTACGCGTTGCACGCACCGGATCCGTTGCGGCGCTGGGAGCTGCAACCCTTCGCACCGTCGGAGGACGACCTGGCCTTCGCCCGGTACTTCATCGAGTGGAACACGATCGATCACGGCGTCCAGCGCGTCGATGCCTGTCGCCTGCGCGACGGCACGCTGCTGCTGATGGAGCTCGAAGACCTCAACCCGTACCTGTCACTCGATGTCGTCGACGCCTCAACGGTGGCCCGGTTCGTCGACGCCATGGAGCGCTCGATCATCGCGCTCGCCAGCGCAGGTCAGGGGCGAGCGGTCTCGTAGCGGATCGGGGCGCGGCCGCGGCCGTTGTGCTGCGGATCCGGGCCGAGCCGCCGGACGGTGCCGTCCGCGACGAGCTGATCGACCGCCTTGCGCACCGTCATCGGGCTCCCCCCGACGGAATCGGCGATGTCGGTGAGCACGAATGGCTCGGTGAGGGTGCGGACGTGGGCGGAGATCTCGGGGACGGACACGCCGGCCGACTTGGCGCGCGGCGTTGACGTTGTCGATGCCCGGGCCGACGCCCGATTGCCGGTGATGCCGGCTTCACGGAGGACCTCGGGTGGCACGCCGAGACGGATCCATGAGGCTGCGCTGATCTCGTTCGCGTCGCCCCAGCTCTTGGCGTGAGCGAGGAACGCCTGACGTACCGATGCGCTGTCGCCGGCGCGCAGGTTCTCGACCCGACTCAGCGCCTTGAGCTTCTCGATGACGTCGGTGGTCTGGCGTACGGTCTGCTCGGCGGCGTCGATCGCGGCCGTGTCGACGATGCTGTTCGGGTCACCCAACCACTGCAGGTACCGCCGGATCGCGAGTTCGGCCTGGTCGCCGTTGGGCAGGGAGGTGTCGGACATGGAGGGGAAGGCTACCTGCGCTGGTCGCGCGCCCCGGCGGACCCGTAGGTTGGCCGGATGCAGCAGCGCCATCGCGTGGTCGTCATCGGAGCCGGGTTCGGTGGCCTCGCCGTCGCGAGGGGATTGCGCGACGAGCGGATCGAAATCGTCGTGGTCGATGCCAACAACTTCCACACCTTCCAGCCGTTGCTGTACCAGGTCGCCACCGCCGGGCTCGGCGGTGATGAAATCGCCTACGCCGTACGCGGCATCTTCCGCCGACAGCGCAACGTCACGTTCCGGATGGCGCGTGTGACGGCGATCGACATCGCCACTCGCACGGTCGAGCTGAGCGCCGGGCCACCGCTCGCGTACGACACACTGATCGTCGCAGCCGGAGCGGTGAGCAACTCCTTCGGCACGCCCGGCGTCGACGATCACGCCTTCACCCTGAAGTCGTTGGAGGACTCCGTCGCCCTGCGCAACCACGTGCTCGGCACGTTCGAGGCGGTCGCTGCCGACCCCACAACCGCCTCGGGCTCGGCACTGAGTGTCGTGGTGTGCGGTGGAGGCCCGACCGGCGTCGAGCTGGCCGGTGGGCTGATGGAACTGTTCGACCACGTCCTCGCCAAGGACTTCCCTCGCATCGACATCGGCACAGCACGGGTCGTGCTGGTCGAGGCTGCCGACCGGCTGCTCGCCACCTTTGCACCGAAGAGCGGTGCGCGAGCAGAGCGCACGCTGACCCGTCGAGGTGTCGAGGTGATCACCGGTGCCGGCGTGCACAGCGTGGACGCGACGTCGGTCCTGCTCACCGACGGTCGGCGGATCGAGGCCGGCACGGTCGTGTGGACCGCCGGTGTGCGCGCCAATCCTCTGGCGGCGATGCTCGGCATGCCCCTCGGACGCGGTCAGCGCATCGTGGTCGGCCCCGATCTGGCGGTGCCCGGTCACCCCGAGGTCTTCGCGATCGGTGACATCGCAGTGGATGCGGACACACCGCTGCCGCAGGTCGCCCAACCGGCGATCCAGGGTGGACGGCATGTCGCCGCCCAGATCGTCCGTCGGCTCGACGGGCGCGCGACCGAGCCATTCCGCTACCACGACAAGGGCTCGGTGGCCACGATCGGACGCCACGACGCCGTCGCCGAGCTGTCCAACGGTTTCCGCCTGTCCGGCACGCTCGGCTGGTTGGCGTGGCTCGGCCTGCACATCCTCTACCTGATGGGCTTTCGCAACCGGGTCAACGTGGTCGTCAACTGGACCTGGAACTACTTCACCTACGACCGCGCAGCGCGGCTGCTGACCGAGGCCGACGTCGACCCCGGGCCGGGCGACGAAGCCGAATGACCGAACGGGATCTCATCGATCCCAGGGCGCTCGGCCGGATCGCGATCGCCGGCAGTGGCCGGCTCGGGCGCGCGTTGGCCACGGCGCTCGGGCCGCTCGCGGACACGAGCGGACCGTTCCGCCGAGGATTCGACGGTATGGGGTTCGACGTCGTGATCCTCGCGGTCCCCGATGCCAAGATCGCGACCGCAGCGGCGGCCATCACCGCGGGGCCGATCGTCGGGCACTGCGCCGGGTCGCTCGGCGTGGACGTGCTCGGCGCTCACGAGGCGTTCGCGTTGCATCCGCTGATGACCGTCACCGCCGACGGCGCGTCGTTCGTCGGCGCCGGCGCTGCCATCGCCGGCAACACCGACCGTTCCCTGGCCGTGGCGCGGTCGTTGGCCGCTGCGCTCGGCATGCACGCGCTGGAGATCCGTGACGAGGATCGGGCGGCCTACCACGCCGCTGCGTCGATCGCGTCGAACTTCCTCGTCTCCCTCGAGGACGCAGCCGAGACACTGCTCGTGTCCGCCGGCGGTGACCGGGCGATGCTCGTCCCGCTCGTGCGCGCCGCCGTCGAGAACTGGGCCGCGCTCGGTGGGCCGGCGGCGCTGACCGGGCCGATCGCCCGCGGTGATCATGCCACCGTGCAACGCCAGCGCGATGCCGTTGCGGAGCGCAGACCGGAGCTGCTCGCGCTGTTCGATGCGCTCGCCGAGCACACCCGCGCCATGGCCGCGCGACGCCCGGTCGCAGCCCCGGTCCGCCGGCAGCCTTAGGACCGCCGGTCGAGATAGTCGCGGGCGATCTCGCGCAGGCGGTCGCGACCGAAACTGGGATCGTGGCCAGCGTGCACGACGTTCACGGGCAGGGTCAGCAGCCGCTCCATCGTGCGGCAGTAGTCGCCGATGTCGGACTCGGGCAGTTCGTCGAGCAAGGCGTCGTCGTAGACAGCGTCGCCCGAGAAGAGCGTGCCCGTGGCGGCTTCCCACAGACCAATCGAGCCGGGCGAGTGACCGGGCAGGTGCAGCACCTCGAACGAGCGGTCACCGATGTCGACGACGTCGCCCTCGTCGACGAGCCGGGTCACCCGCGCCGGAAGCTGCCGATAGGTCTCGGTCACGAATCCCTGCGGCAGGGCCGTCACGAACCAGCGGTCCTGCAACGCATACCCCATCCGGCGCAGATCTGCGAGCGTCTCCTCACCCCACGCCGCGACCGGGTCGAGCGTCCGCAGCGGCGGATCAGCCAGCAGCGCTGATTCGAGCGGGTGGACCAGACAGTCGGCGAACTCGTGGTGGTTTCCGATGTGATCGTCGTGGCCGTGGGTTGCAACGGCGGTCACGGGACCGCCGAAGAGATCGGTGGCGGCATCGACGAGGCTGACCAGGCCCATGCCCGTGTCGACCACGAGCGAACGGTGTCGACCGCGCACGTGCCAGATGTTGCAGCGCATCAGGGGCACGACGTGGGGCTCCCACAGGAGTGTGATCGCGTCGTCCACCCGCCGACGCTCGAACCATGTCTCGACACGCGGCAGTGACTCGATGCCCTCGTCCATCCCCCGAGCCTGCCAGATCCGGCCTGCCAGAGCGGCCGCACTACCGTGACGTGATGAAGTTCTCACTCTGGACATCGAACGCACGCCCCTGGTCGGAGATGGTCGACCTCGCCACCTACGCCGACGGGAGCGGTTGGCACAGCCTCTGGTACGCCGACCACTTCATGTCGCAGACGCCCGACGACACGCCGGGCGACGGGCCGGCGCTCGAGTGCTGGAGCATGCTCGCAGCGATCGCCGCGACCGTGCCACGGCTGCGTCTGACCTCGATGGTGTCACCGGTGACGATCCATCACCCGGTCGTGCTCGCCAAGCGAGCCGCGACCGTCGACCAGATCAGCGGTGGCCGGGTCGTGCTCGGTCTCGGTGCGGGTTGGCAGGTCAACGAGCACGCCGGGTACGGGTTCGCGCTGCGTGAGCCGGCCGAGCGGGTCACCCACTTCATCGAGTCGATGCAAGTGATCCGCCACCTGCTCGACGACCAGCGGGCGACCTTCGCCGGACAATGGTACACGCTGACCGATGCGCCGTTCGAGCCCAAGCCGGTGCAGTCGCCGTTGCCGATCCTGGTCGGTACGAGTGGCCCGCGGATGATGCGCGCCACGGCCCGCTACGCCACGGAGTGGAACACGTGGGGCGACCCGATGACGGTGCGCGAGAAGACCGCGCAGTTCGCCGACGCATGCGATGGCGTGGGCGTCGACATGGCCACCATCCGCCGGTCTGCGCAGGCCCTGCTGTTCTTCACCGACGACCAGGCCACACGCGCGAAGCTCGTCGACAAGGTGCCTCAGGGCCGGTCGCTCGTCGGGAGCAGCCAGCAGATCGTCGACCTCATCGCCCAGTATGCCGAGGCCGGCGTCGACGAGTTCGCACTCCCCGATTTCACGCTCGGCGAGAGCGCGGCCCAACGCCGTGAGGCGATCGAGCGCTTCCGCGACGAGGTCGCCGCCCACTTCATCTGAAGCGGACGGCGACCTGTCACGGGGGAACTGTTATCGGGCGACCGTCACCGCCACCATCACCGTCATCGTCTGGTCACTCACCGTCTGGTCACGATGACGGGCGTCGACACCGTGGTGACGCCGGCGACGACATCGGACAGCATCGAGCTCGTCAGCACCCCGTTGCCCTTGTTCTCGCCGAGCACGGTGAGCGTGTACGACAGGGACCCACCAGGCGCACCCGGCGTGGTGGTGACGGCGTACGACCCGGCCGGCGGTGTGCCCGCGGGCAGTTGGGCGCCAGCCGTGCCGGAGCTGTTCTCGGCGCCGACTGTCAGGCCGTACTCGGGCGGGGTGCCAACCCCGTCGGTACCGGTGTCGTACTCGAACCAGGTCCCCTCGGTGGTGTCCACTCCGATCCACACCTGGGCCCGTCGGGCCTGTGATGCGTCGCCGAAGAGGTGGACGTCCCACTGCGCGACCACCCAGTTGTCGAAACCGTCTCCGACGACGGCGACGCTCACACCGGGCGCATCCGTCCCGTCGAGATCGGTCCAGTACGGGGCCAGGACACCGTTGGGGCGATCGGGGCTGGGCAGTGTCTGCGGCACGGCCGAGTTGTCGGCCGGGTCCTCACCGGCCCCGAGGATCGCGTACCCGTTCGAGTCGACGCCGATGCTCGAGTACGACTTGCCGCCGAAGATGTACGACACCGGCAGGTCGTAGTTCTGGATGTCCTCGTCACCGATCGTCACCGGAGCGATCCCGAAGATGGCGAGGTCGAGGAAGCCACCACCCGGTGACGCCGTCGTCGAGGCGATCGCCGGAACGGCGTCCTTCTGGCCGACGAGGGTGACCGGGCCGGACCCGGCAGCGGTACCCCGCCGATCGACCGTTGCTCCGGTCGCTCCGACGATCTTCAGCTTGGCGTTGACGGACGTCGCCATCCCCACCGACGCGTCACCGAAGGACTGGTTCGTCGCGGTCACCGTGCAGCTCGTGGTCTGGCGTTCCTTGATCGTCGGCGGTGTGCACGTCTGGTCGAGGGTGACGCTGCCCTGCTGGTTGTAGAAGGCGACCGGTAGGTGCAGCTGCGGCACCTTCTTGCCGCCGTCGAGCACGATCTGGCCGAAGTACTGGCCGCTCGGGGCGTTCGAGGTGATGACGATCTGGAAGGTCTGGCTCGTGCCCGGCTGGATCTTGCCGCGGTCGGGGACCACCACGATCTTCGAACCCTGCGGTGCAGTGACCTGCACCGTGAAGTCGTAGGGCGAGCCCGTCACGTTCGTCGCCGTACGGGCGACCCGCACCGTGCCCGGCATCGTCGGGACGTTGATCGACGCCAGGTTGAGATCGATCGCCGTCACCGGATTGTTGCCGAGCGTCGCCATCCGCATCGCTGACTCGTCGAAGACGACAGGTGCTGCGCCGGCCTGGGTCAGGTCGACTCGACCGGCACCGTCGTCGAACGGATCGGCGGGGGTGACGGCGTCCTCCTTGACGACGTTGTTCGACGCCGTCGTCATCAGCGCCGACTTGATCGCGCCGGGCGACCAGTCCGGGTGCAGCGACTTGAGCAGGATCGCCGAGCCGGCGATGTGCGGTGCCGACATCGACGTGCCAGCGATCGCCTGGTAGTACTCACCCGCCGGGCCCGATGCCGGCTCGTCCGGGGTCGGCGTGTTGCCGGCCAGGATCTGCACGCCGGGGGCAGTGATGTCGGGCTTGAGGAACTGGCCACCGGGCCCGCGCGAGGAGAACGAGGCCATGACGTCGCCCTGACCCGCCGTTGCGACCCCGGGGGTGAACGTCGCCGAGACCCCGGTGTGAGCCGCCATGAAGGCGACGAAATCGGTGCCGTCGGCGAGGTGGACCGTGGGCAGGAAGTGGTTGTCGGTCTCGACGTCGGCGAGCGCCGGGTTGTAGAGGATCATCCCGACTGCGCCGCCCTTGCTGACGTTGAAACCCTTCTGGACCCGACCGTTGCCACCTCGTTCGCAGACCACGATCTGGCCCGCTGCGGCGCCGGGAGCGAGTTCTGTCTGGCACCGGCTGTTCTCGCCGGGGATCTCCTGGGCCAGCACGACCGGCGTCGATGAGGCCACGCCGGTGCCGATCGAGGCGCCATCGAAGGTCGCGGTGGAGCCGTCGGCGGCGGTGAGGCTGAGCGTGGACTGGAACTCGCGGGTCTGGGTCGACGCAGCGACCGTGATGACCCAGGGGCTGAGGTGCTCAGCCGTCGCTGCTCCGGGTCCGGAGTTACCGGCCGACGCAGCGACCGTGATCCCGGCCTCGTAGGCATCCAGGAAGGCGAGCTCGACCGGGTCGGTGTACGGCTGGGCACCGCCGCCGATCGAGAAGTTGATCACGTCGACGCCATCGAGGATCGCCTGCGCGACAGCCGCTGCAGAGTCGGAACTGAAGCAGCCCTGGACACCGCAGACCTTGTACTCGACGACCCAGGCGCCGGGCGCGACACCGCTGATCGGGCCGCGGTCGACGCCGAAGATCGGCGCGCTGGCGACGATGCCGCCGGCGGCGGTCGACGCCGTGTGGGTGCCGTGACCGCCGCTGTCGCGAGCAGTCTTCGCGTACACCTCGCCGCCGACGACTGCGTTGTAGGTGTCGAGGAAGTTCTGGCCGCCGATCAGCTTGTGGTTGCAGACGAACGGGTCGTCCTCCAGCGTCAGCGGGTTGTCGCCGAACTCGCAGGCCCGCGGCGTGCCGTCGGTCTTAGCCGTCGGGTCGCCGAGCGCGGCATTGTCGGCGAACGACGGATGCTCGGGCCACACACCGGTGTCGAGGTCGCCGAAGATGACGCCCTTGCCGGCGAGCGCCTGGCCGCCTTCTTGGGACCAGAGCGTCGGCGCGCCGATGAAGGTGGTGCTCGAGTCGGTCTGGGGCTGGTTGAGTGTGTCGACCTGGACCGCAGCCACGTCGGGCAGTGACAGGAGTGTGTCGACCTGGTCGGCGGGAAGGGTCACCGCGACGCCGCCGTAGACGCGTTGCAGGCTGACGTCGGCGATGGCTGCCGGGAGCTGGGTGGCGAGATCGCTCCGGAACGTCTGGTCGATGCCGGACGTGTAACCCTCGTAGGTCACCTCAGCCGGGGTGTCACCGCTCAACGGGGTGCCCGTCACGCGAGGACTCGTCGCATCGAGACCGGCAATGTCTCCGGCGTAGCTCGCCGTTGCGTCGTAGTCGAGCTTGACCACGACGTGGACGGGCGTGGCATCGGTGCGCCCGAGCAACGACGGGTCGGTCTGGGCCAGCTGACCGGTCGCCGACTTCGCTCCGGTCACCGTCGACGTGGGGCTCAGGCCGGTGGCGGTGAAGCGGCTCGGATCGACGCCGGAAGAACTGGCCTCGACGATGTTCGTCGGTGTCCCCATGGCGATGGCGGCCATGGCGACGAACAGGGCCGCCCCGACCGTCCGTCGCTGTCTGCTGCGAAACATGCAGTCTCCCTTGATTTTCTGGTGGCGCCCGCCCTGGCGGACCTTACCGATGACGCGTGACAGCGAGAATCAAACGTTCCGTCAACAATGTGTTATTGGAACGAGCGCGCCATGAATGTCGATCCGACCCGACTCAGAGGCCCGTCAGAGCAGGCGGCGGTCCGTCGCCCATGCGGTCAGCTCACGCCGGTTGGACAGCTGCAGCTTGCGCAGTACGGCCGAGACATGGGTCTCCACCGTCTTGACCGACAGGTGCAGCTCAGTCGCGACCTCGCGATAGGTGTAGCCGCGGGCGATCAGGCGCATGACCTCCTGCTCGCGGGCGGAGAGCTGGTCGAGCTCCGGGTCGCTCGCAGGCGGAGCGTTGCCGGAGAACGCATCGAGGACGAAGCCGGCCAGGCGCGGCGAGAACACCGCATCCCCGCCGTGGACACGCCGGACCGCGTCGGCCAACTGCTCGGCGTCGATCGTCTTGGTGACGTACCCGCGTGCCCCGGCGCGGATCACCGCCACCACGTCCTCGGCGGCATCGGAGACCGACAGCGCGAGGAACGTCGCCTCCGGCCACACGGCGAGGACGTGCTCGATGATCGCCTTGCCGCCACCGCCGGGCAGGTGCACGTCGACCACGATCACGTCGGGGCGCACGTCGAGGATCCCCGTGACGGCGTCGTCGACGGTCGCCGCTTCTCCCACGACGTCGAGCACGCGACCGAGCTCGGTGCGCACGCCGGCGCGGAACAGGGCGTGATCGTCGACCAGGAAGACGCTCGTCATGGACGTGCCGCCTCGCCACGCGCAGCGACGTCATGGGCGACCGGGACGGACAGGCGCACCTCGGTGCCGCTGCCCGGCGAGGTCTCGATCGAGGTCCGCCCGCCGATGCGCTCGATGCGGGCCTCGATCGACTGACGGATGCCGCGACCGTCTCCCGACACGGACGCACGGTCGAAGCCGACGCCGCGGTCACGCACGAATGCCTCGACGATGTCGGTCCGGAGTTCGACGAACACCGACACGTCGTCGACCCCACTGTGCTTGGCGGCGTTGACACACGCCTCGCGGACGGCTGCGATCACGGCGACGAGATCGGTCGTCATCGCGCCCTCGCCGACCACCACGACCTCGATGCGGATGTCGTACAGATCCTCCACCTCGTGCGCCATTGCCTGCACTGCGCCAGACAGCATCGCCGCAGGGTCCGCGGCGCGACCGTAGAGCCACTCGCGCAGCTCGGCCTCCTGGCGGCGGGCGAGGGTGACGGTGCGCCGCGGGTCGCCGGCGCTGCGCTGGATCAATGCGAGCGTCTGCAGCACCGAGTCGTGCAGGTGTGCAGCCATCGCATCGCGCTCGTCGAGGCGGATCCGTTGGCGGCGCTCTTCGGCCACCTCTTGGGCGGCACGGGCGAGCCATGGACCGAGCAGTACCGACACACCGAGAATGGTCAACGCTGTCGCGTACACGCCGATGCGCAGCCCGGCCGACACACCGCCGCCACCGCCGACCAGCACCAGCCCGATCGCGATCAGGCCGGCACCGGCGATGACGCGTTGCTTGGCGTGACGGCCGCGGACGACGGCGGCCAGCGGCGACACGTCGGTGACGCGCCCGCCTGCCACAGCCACCGTCTCCGGGCGGAACACGGCGAGCAGCGTCACGCCGCTCGTGACGATGATGATTGTCGCCATCACGGCGTCGCCGAGCCACAGCCCGGTCCCGCGCATGATCAGCGCCGCGCCGAGCGCGATCGCAGCGACTGACAGGTTCCGTCGCTGGTCGGGTGCCTGGGCCGGCGCGAGATCAGCGGTCTGGGTCTCGGTGAGCAGGTGGCCGAGGACGTAGAGCACGATGCCCAGGCCGCCGGCGAACGACAGGACCACCAGTGCGGCGCGGACGACGACGACGTCGACGCCGTGTTGGTCGGCGAATCCACCAGCGACGCCGAGCAGGACGCGACGGTCCCGGCGACGGGCGAAGGCGAGCGACCTGGAGGGCATGCACGTGATTGTCGCACGCTGCTCCCCACCTGTCATCGGGGACGGACCCGCCACCCACTCAGGGTCGGTTCAGGGTCCGACCAGGGTGGAGCCCGGATGCGCCGACTGCCGATGCGACGGATGATCGTCGGCATGACCTCTGCAACTGTCACCATGGACGACGAACCGATGAACGAGCAACTGCCGCCTCCGATGCCGCCACCGCCGCCACCATTGCGGCCGTCGTGGTGGCATGTGCCGATCTCGAAGGATCGCGACGAGCGCAAACTCGGCGGTGTCGTCGCCGGCATCGCTCGGGCCTACGGGTTCGAGGTGCGCACGACCCGCATCGCCGTCGCGATCGGCGCAGTCGCGATCCCCGGAGTGATCGCGCTCTACATCGCTGCGATGCTGCTGCTGCCGTCCGTCCCCGCCGAGGCTCGCCCACTCAGCGCGATCGTGACCGAACGCAGGCGGCGGCCGCTGATCCTGGCGATCCTCGTCGTCGCCGTGTTCACCGGGTTCGGGTCGTGGGCGTTCTTCGGTGGACTCGGGTGGGGCTTCGCCCTCGTCGCCGTCGGTGTCGTCCTCTGGCTGTCCCCGAACTTCGGCACCGGCCTCGGTCGCTCCGGTACATCGACGACGTGGACGGCCGCTGCGTATGGCGTCCCGTCTGCGGGCGGTGAGCCGGGCACCACTGCCGGTCGCGGCGCCGAGGCGACGCCGCGACGGCGGCGCTATCCCGTGCAGGCCGTGGGCCTCGCAGGCGCAGCACTGACGGCACTGGTGATGGGCATCGGCAACAGCGCCGACTGGTGGCACACGACGGTCTTCTCGATCGTCGTCACCGTGCTCGCGATCCTCGTCGGCGCCACCGTGATCGGCGTGATCGTCAACCGCAGCTGGTTCGGCGCACCGATGCTGGTGATGCTGCTCGCCGTGTCAGCTGGCCTGCTCGTCACCCACCCGAACCTCGACGGTGGCTTCGGTGACCGTGCGCTGAAGCCGGTGACCGTCGCCGACGCCCAGCGCATCGAGCGGCTCGGCGGCGGACGGCTGTCCATCGACCTCACGGCACTCCCCACCGGCGAGCCGTCCGTCACGGTCGACGCCGAGGTCGGCTACGGACAGATCCGGCTCTTCGTGCCGGCCGACGTCGAGCTCCGCCTCGTCACCCGGGTCGGCGCCGGACATGTGGTCGTCGACGGCACCGAGATCACGGCCGGGATGCGCCACGAGGACGAGCGGACGATCGCCCCGGTCACGTCCATGACCAGCACGGAGAAAACCGGCACGGGCGAGGCGGCTCGCCGGACGATCACCCTCGACCTCGAGGTCGGTGCCGGCGAGATCAACATCGAGCACGTCGGCTGAAGCAACGCCGGACGGCGAGCGCGGGCGCCGGTCGACCAGCCCACCCGAACCGGTCAGCCGGCGCGTTCCAGACGGACCGCCGGCGGCCGGTTCATCCATTCGATCAGTCGGCGACGCCACTCGACAGAGCACTTGTCAGCCTGCACGCTGACGACCGAGGTCTGGTCGAGGGGCAGCACGCCGGGCACGAGCTCGAGCATCCGCTTGTCCTCTGCCCCGATCGCGAGGTCGAAGCGGATGACCTCTTCGGCCGAGACGGAGAAGTCGTCGTTGCGCCAGATCACGAACGTGAAGTACGACGTCACGTCGTCGATCGGGGTCGAGAGCATGAGGATGATGTGGGTCAGCCCGGTGCCGTAGTAGATGTTGCTGCGCACGTTGAACGGCAGGTTGAAGCCCGTCGACATCGCCCGCTCGACGACGCCGGCGGTCTGCCCGCTGGCAAGGCTGCCGAGGTCGCTGTTGTTGGCCAGGACCTCGTACTCGTACCCGTACCAACCCTCGTCGAGCGGCTTGAGCTCGATCTTGGGGACCCGGGTGTCCTGGGCCCGACCGAACGTGCCGACATGCACGTACGGGAAGTGGGTGATGTCGAGGAAGTTGTCGGCCATGCGCGTCGCCGACGTGGCCCACACCTCGACCGGTGTGTTGATCCGCCGGAACGTCGCGTCGGCCTCCTGGACGATCGTCGGGATCGGGTCGGCCGGTTCGCCGATGCACAACCACACCAGGCCGTACTGCTCGGTCACGTGGTACGTCTGCAGGTGGGCGCGCGGCGGCGGTGGCACGCCCTCGCTCGACGACGGTACGTCGATGCACTTGCCGTCCTCACCGAACGTCCAGCCGTGGTACGGGCAGACCAGGCAACCGGCCTGGACGGTGCCCAGCGAGAGCGGCGCCTCGCGGTGCGGACAGCGGTCCGGCGCAGCGACCACGGGCCCATCGGCGCTGCGGTACAGCACGACGTCACGGGCGAGCACGGTGACCTTGCTGGGGGCTGCGCCGACTTCGATGCTGCGCGCCACGACGTACCAGGCCGATGTGAAAGCGTCGTTCTGACAGAGGATTTCGTTCATCGTCTGGCAGCCTAACGATCTTGGTCTGACCAAAGGGACGCGCACCATGAACAGCCAAACCATGAACAGCCAGTCACAGCCATTTCCGACCTCGGCCATCATCGTCCGCGGGACGGTCATCACGATGAACGCTGCCCGCGACGTCATCTCCGACGGCGCCGTCGCAGTGGTCGGCGAGACCATCGCTGCGGTCGGCACGTACGCCGACGTCTCGGCTGACCATCCGGGAGCAATCATCATCGGCAACGCCGATCAGGTCGTGACGCCCGGGTACATCAACGCCCACCAGCACGTCACCGGCGACCGGCTGATCCACTCGTGCATCCCCGACGCGATCGACTCGCAGGAGGCCATCTTCGGCTGGGCCGTGCCGGTCCACAGTGCGCACACCGGCGACGACGACGCGCTCTCGGCGTCGCTCGCCGCGGTCGAGGCGCTCAGCAACGGCATCACGTGCACGGTCGAGGCCGGCACCGTCGCCCATCCTGAGCGCGTCGCCGAATCGCTCCGGCAGTCCGGGATGCGGGCGATGCTCGGCCAGTGGGGCTGGGACGTCGAGAACGCGCCGTTCGCCGCGCCGGCGGACGAGGTGCTGGACCGCCAGCGGATCATGCTCGACAAGCTGCCCCCGGGCAACGGCCTCGTCGAGGCATGGGTGACGCTCGTCGGCCACGACCTGATGAGCGACGCCCTCGTCAGTGGCGCGTCGAACCTCGCCCGAGAACGCGGCGTCGGACTGACGTTCCACCTCTCCCCCCACAGCGGTGATGCGGTCAGCTACCTGGCCCGCACCGGTCGCCGCCCGGTGATGCACCTCGATGACCTGGGCGTGCTCGGTCGCCACGTGCTGATCGCCCACGGCGTGCATCTCGACGACGACGAGGTCGAGACCGTGCTGCGCACCGAGACCGCGATCGCGTCCTGTCCGTGGGCGTACCTGCGCCTTGCCCAGGGCGTGACCGTCGCCGGGCGCCACGGCGACCTGTTCCTGCGCAATGGGCGGCTCGCCCTCGGCTGTGACTCCGAGAACGCCGGCGACATGGTCGACATCCTGCGCGCCGCGGCGCTGTTCGTCGGCCTCGAGCGGGACCGGTCGATGGACGCGTTCAGCATCACCGGCCAGCACGGCTTGGAGCTCGCCACCATCCGCGGCGCCGAGGCGATCGGCAAGGCCGACACCATCGGCTCGCTCGAGGTAGGCAAGCAGGCCGACATCGTGGTGCACGACACCCGTGGCCCGCAGTGGCTGACGATGAGCACCGACCCAGTGCTGCAGGTCGTCTGGGCCACCGACGGGCGCAGTGTGCACGACGTACTGGTTGCCGGTCGCCACGTCGTCGCCGACGGTCGGTGCATCTCGGTGGACGTCGATTCGTTGCGCGGAGCGGCACTCGAACGGCGTGATCACTTCCTGGCCTCACGCGCCCCGATGGTCTGAGGAGTTCACCTCCGTTGGTCTGACCATCAGTCCATCTTTGCTACGCTCCCCTCATGGCCAAGCCCAACACGCTGATCTTCGTCGACTTCCCGTCCGCGGACCCCGCTGCGTCCGCACGCTTCTACGCCGAGGTCTTCGGTTGGGAGTGCGAGCCGCGACCCGCCGACGTCTTCTACCGCATCGTGCCCGGAGGGCACTTCCCGCTCGAGGACGGCTCACCGTCGCCGATCGGCAACCTGCACATGGGCATCTACGACGCCGCAAACGCCCGTCCGCATCCCGACACCGCCGGCGTCGACCCGCGTGAGATGAGCCCCGGCGGCCGCTCGGCGCGGACATGGATCCTCGTCGGCGACGACACCCAGGACCGCATCCTCGACACGGCCGAACGCCTCGGCGGCACGGTGCTCTGGCGCAACCACTACTGGGCGGAGTTCAATGGCAACAACGGGGCGTTCACCGATCCATGGGGCAACACGTTCATCCTCTGGTCCAAGCCCGGCGAGAACCCCACCGAGCAGGAAGGTTTCACCCATGAATGAGCCACTTCCCGGCGCCGTCGACACGCCTGCCGCCGCCTACAAGACCGGTCCGACACAGATGCGCTGGACGCACATCGCACTGCCCTGCACCGACATCGACAAGACGATCGACTGGTACGAGCGCTTCACCCCGCTGGAACTGCTGGACCGCCGCGAGGACGCCGACGGTCAGGGCGCCTGGCTCGGTCACCCCGACCAGGGCGACAAGCCGTTCATCCTCGTCCTGGTCAGCTTCACCCGCGACCAGGCCAAGGGCCCGCAGCCGGTCATGGCCCCGTTCGCACACATCGGCCTCGAGGTCACCAGCCGCGACGAGGTCGAGGACATCGCCCGCCGCGGCGAGGCCGAGGGTTGCTTGGCCTGGCCGCCCACCGACATGCCCGCCCCGATCGGCTACATCTGCGCGCTGAAGGACCCCGACGGCAACATGATCGAGTTCTCCCACAACCAGGGCGTCTACGCCAAGGCCCAAGAGGTCTGGGGTTGACCCCTGCTGACGTCTGCCGGGCGTACCTCGCTGCGTTCGGCACCGGTGACGCCGATGCCGTGACGTCCATGGTCACCGACGATTTCGTCAACGAGCACACCGCTGCGCTCGGCTCGGGTTGCACCGGTAAGGACGAGTACTCGCGCCGCGTGCCGGGCTTCTTTGCCTCGATGCCCGGCCTGCGCTACGACGTCGAGGACGTGGCCGCCCAGGGCGACAACGTCTACGCCGCCTACACCCTGCACACCCATGTCAACGACCGTGATGTCGCAGTGCGTGGCGTGATGCACTTCCGCGTCCAGGGCGCGCTCATCGCCCAGCGCACCGACTACTGGGACAGCCTCGTCTTCCAGCGCCAAGCCGGCCTGGCCTGAGCCGCTGACCCATCGCCATCTGACACCCGTCTCTCCCGCAAGGACACATCCCATGGACACACGTACCCTCGGCCACAGCGGCATCGAGGTCACCACCGTCGCGCTCGGCACGATGATGTTCGGCGCCTGGGGCAACACCGATGTCGACGAATGCCACCGGATGCTGCATCACGCGATCGACGCCGGCATCACACTGATCGACTGCGCCGACATGTACGACAACGGCGTCTCCGAGGAGATTCTCGGTGACGCATTGCGCGGGCATCGCGACCGGGTCGTGCTGGCGACCAAGTGCGGAAACCCGATGGGCGGCGACATGTCCAAGAGCGGCCTGTCCGCTTCGTGGGTCACCCAAGCCTGTGACGACAGCCTGCGCCGCCTGGGCGTCGACCACATCGACCTCTACCAGATGCACCGGCCCGACCCGAACACGCCGTACGAGGAGACCCTCGGCGCGTTCCAGGCGCTCATCGCCGCCGGCAAGATCGGCGCCTACGGAACCTCGACGTTCTCGCCCGAGCAGATCGCCGGCGTGCACGACACCGCCATTGCGCTCGGGATGCAGCTGCCGACGAGCGAACAGCCGCCCTACTCGGCGCTCGCTCGCGGCATCGAGACTGCCGTGCTCTCGGCGTGCCGCGCCAACGAGCTCGGCGTGATCGTCTGGGCGCCACTCAACGGCGGCTGGCTGACGGGCAAGTACCAGGGCGCGAACGACGATCCCTCGTCCCGCGCGACGCGCCAGGGCGACCACTTCGACGCCCGCGAGGCCGCCGAGTGGAACGCCAAGCACGACGCCGTCGAAGCCCTCACGACCATCGCCGCCGACGCTGGCCTGACGCTCAAGCAGCTCGCCCTCGGCTTCGTGCTGGACGACCCGACCGTCACCTCGGCCATCATCGGCCCACGCACCCTCGCCCAGCTCGAGGACCTCCTCGCCGCCGGCACCCCCACCCTGCCCGCCGGCGCGCGCGACGCCATCGACGCCGTGATCGCGCCCGGCGTCAACCTCAACCCCCGCGACGCCGGCTGACGCGCAGGTTCGCCCGTTCCCGGCCCGTCGGACGGGCTCGGGACCGCGCCCGGAGTCACTCTCGGTGCATCCGCCGACACACGTCCGCGCCAGATGCACCGAGACACCACGCTCAGCCCGGATCGGCACGGCCAGCTCACAACGTCAAGGGACTGCAGGTCGGCGGGTTCAGCCAAGCGAGTCGCGACGTGACTCCAGGAACTCCCGCTCGGCGGCGTTGTCGGTGAGGGTCGCGGCGTGGGCGTAGGCCTCGGCGGCGTCGGCGTTGCGACCGAGGCGGGCCAGCAGGTCCGCTCGGGTTGCGTGGTAGAGGTGGTAGCCGTCGAGAGCCGCAATGTCGAACACCGGTCCGTCGAGGGCCGCCAGCGCGACGTCGGCGCCGTCGACCACGACGAGTGCGACGGCGCGGTTCAATGCGACGATCGGTGTCGGCGAGAGCGCGAGCAGCTGGTCGTACAGCGTCAGGACCTGGGCCCAATCCGTGTCGGCTGCCGTCGGCGCGAAGCTGTGCACGGCGTTGATCGCGGCCTGGATCTGGAACGGCCCGGGCCGATTGCGGCGGATGCACGCCCGGACGAGGGTCTGGCCCTCGTCGATCAGCGACCCGTCCCACATGGCGCGATCCTGATCGCGCAACACCACGATCGAACCGTCGGGCGTCACCCGTGCCGTACGCCGGGACGCCGTGAGCACGAGCAGGGCCAGCAGGCCGACCGCCTCGGGCTCGTCGGGCATCAACTCGACGAGGAGACGGGCCAGACGGATCGCCTCGTCGCAGAGGTCGTCACGCACGAGGTCATCCCCGATCGACGCCGTGTAGCCCTCGTTGAAGATCAGGTAGACGACGGTGAGCACGGCGCTCAGCCGGTCGGGCAGTTCGTGATCGTCGGGGACGCGGTACGGGATCTTGTTGGCCCGGATCTTGTTCTTGGCCCGAACGACGCGCTGCGCCATCGTCGGTTCGGGCACAAGGAACGCCCGCGCGATCTCGTCCGTCTGAAGCCCACCGAGCAGGCGCAGCGTCAGCGCGACCTGCACGTTCGTCGCGAGCGACGGGTGGCAGCACGTGAAGATCAGGCGGAGCCGATCGTCCTTCACGGGTCCCACCGGCCCGGGTGGTTCGTCGCGCTGGTGGATGAGTGCGGCCTGGGCGTGGCGGTCGTCGCGCGAGGACTCGCGACGCAGTCGGTCGATGGCACGGTGCTTCGCAGTCGTGGTGATCCAGGCCCCCGGGTTCGGCGGGACGCCGATCTCCGGCCACTTCTCGGTGGCGATGATGAGCGCCTCCTGAACCGCTTCCTCGGCGATGTCGATGTCGCCGAAGATGCGGACCAGCGTGGCAACGCATCGTCCGGACTCCTGCCGGAAGACGGCGCCGAGCGAGGCAGGATCGAACACGCTCACGAGAGTGCGGGGCCCGGAGGACGTCACTCGTTGGGCTGGAACGGGCGGACCTCGACCTTGCCCTGGCAGGCAGCCGAACCCTTGGCCGCCCACGCAAGAGCAGCGTCGAGGTCGGCGACGTCGATGATCCAGAATCCGCCGATGTGCTCCTTGGTCTCGAGGTACGGGCCGTCGGTGAGGATCGTCTCGCCGGACGACGCATCGACGACGGTCGCGGTCGAGGCGAGCTCGAGGCCGCCGCCGAAGACGAACACGCCGGCGGCGATGATGTCCTCGTTGAACGTGCCGACGTCGGCGAACATCTTCTGCTGATCCTCGGATGAGACGGCTGAGTAGATCTCTTCGTTACCGTGGACGCAAAGCAGGTACTGGCTCATGGGATTCTCCGATTCGTGTGCTGCGGGCCGGCCCGATGCCTGCCCTCATGACTACTACGAACGGCGCTCCCGTCGATCGACAGCGTGACCCGGATTCCTCGGAGAGAACTCCCCGATCCCTAGAACGTCGGGAACTTGGCCTTGTCCGGCAGACCGGATCGGGCGGTGATCGACTCGCCCATCCGCTGCGCCTTGGCCCACAGTTCGTCCTCGTCGATGGTCGTACAGTGCCCGCCCTCCACGACGATCTTGCCGTCGACGAGCACCGTGTGCACCCCTCGCCCATCGGCCGACCAGACCAGCTGGTTGATGACGTTGAGCAGCGGACGCCACTCCGGACGATCGGTGTCGTGCAGCACGACGTCGGCGCGCTTGGCGACCTCGAGCGAGCCGATCTGGTCCTGGAGCAACATCGTGCGCGCCCCGCCGACGGTGGCCATCTCGTAGGCCTTCTCGGCCGGGAACATGTGCGGGTCGCGCCGGGCGTCCTTGAACAACCCGGCCACCAGATACGTCGCACGCATCATGTCGCTGTAGTTGCTGGCGTTGTTGCCATCGGTGCCGATCGAGACGTTGATGCCGCGCTGGACCATCTCCGGGAACTTGCCGATCTGGGTGACGCCGTAGCTGACCTTCAGCGCGGTCGTCGGGCAGTGCGCGACGCTGACGTGACGGTGCGCCATGATCCCGATCTCGTTGTCGTCGACGTGCACGCAGTGCGTCATCGCGACGTTGTCGTCGAGCACCCCGATCTCGTCGAGATGGACCATCGGGCGTTGCCCGAACTCGGCGATGAACCCGTCCGGATCCATCGCGGCCGGCGACATGTGGAAGCTCATCCCGACGCCACGGTCGTCGGACAACGCCTTGGCGGCCTTCCACAGCGGGTCACTCGCGGTGGTGTGGCCAACGAGGGTGCTCCACGCCGAGACGCGTGTGTCGGGCGCAGACGGGTGGTGGTCGAGCTGGCGCTCGATCCGTGCGATCGCATCATCGGTCGCCTGGCGGTACACCGACGGCTCGGGCGGGAGGTCCCAGATCCATGCGCCGACGCGCCCGCGGATGCCGACACCGTCGAGTCCTTCGATCACGTCGTCGAGGAAGCGGATCGTGCCGGCTTCGAGGAAGCACGTCGTGCCCGAGCGCAGCATCTCGACCGCGGCGAGCTCAGCAGAGGTCTTCTCCTCCTCGGCATCGAACACCGAGTAGAGCGGCGTCAGCCACTCGAACACGTTCTCGACAAACGGCGTGTCGTCAGGGACATAGCCGCGGGTCAGCGGCTCACCGGTGATGTGGATGTGCGTGTTGACCATCCCCGGCGTCACCACGAAGCGGTCGCCGCCGATGGTGCGGGTCGCGGTGTAGCGGCGCTCGATGTCGGCGGCCTTGCCGACCGCGACGATGACACTGCCGCGCACGGCGACTGCGCCGTTGCGAATGATGTCGCGAGTCGCGTTCATCGTCACCACGTACCAACCCTTGACGATGAGATCGACCTGCTCGGTCATCCGGCCGCTCACGTGTTCGGTCATGGCTCGCTCCTGTCTCGCTCGGGCCGTTCGGCCACGTACACCTGGTTGAAGCCGATCGGTTCCATCAGCCGGATCGACTCGAAGCCCGCGTCGCGCAGCCACCCCGAGACCTGGGCGTGGGTCAGCATCCCGCCCCGTGCGGTGCTGGCGAGCATGGTCATGCCCATCTGCACGCCGAACGGGTTGAACTTGCGATCATTGTCGGCGAAGTAGTCGGTGAGCAGCAGCTGCCCGCCGGGTGCCAGGGCCTGGAATGCGCGGCGGACGAGGCTGACGGCGCGCTCCTCACCCTCGGTGCGGCAGACGTGACCGAGCACGACGATGTCGTAGGTGTCGCGCTCGAACTCGATCTCATGGAAGTCGCCTCCCCACAGCTCGACCCGGTCAGCGAGGCCGTGACGGGTGACAGTCTCGGTCGCGAGTTCGAGGACATCGGACAGATCGTTGATCACCGCAGTCGAATCCGGTGACTGGCCGAGGATGCCGATGGCCCACGGAGCTTGGCCGGCGCCGAGGTCGAGCACGCGCAGACCGGGACGACGCGCCCAGCCGAGTGCGACGCCGAGCCGCCCCGCCGCGCGCAGCTGCGTCGGGAACGTGGCCTGCACGAGCGGTCCGTAGAACGCCTCGGGGTCGTCCTCGATCGGCGTCGCGACATGACCGGTGCGAATCGTGTCGGCGAGGTGGGTCCAGTTGCTGTGCGGGCCGGTGGCCACCGAAACCAGCGCGGCCATCGACGCGGCGCCGTTTGTACAGAGATAACGCTCCGCCGTCTCGGTCAGTTCGTAGACGTCGTCGACCTGGTCGAGGAAGCCGAACGAGACCATCGCATCGAGCAGGTGAGCGAGATGCGGTTCGGAGACATTGAGCTGTGCGGCGAGCGGCCCGGCGGCGACCCCGCCCGCCGACTCGATCGCATCGAACACGCCGAGCTCGACTGCGGCGACGAGCATCCAATACGAGCCGAAGCCCTGGATGATGCCCCAGACGGGCGCGGAAGGCGGTGGTTTGAAGTCGCGCCACGGCCGCCCGGTGCGGGCCATCGTGTGGGTCTTCTTCAGTTCCGGGAACGGTGAGTCGGCCATGGCTCTACGGTTCCAGCAGGATCTTGCCGAAGAAGTCGCCGCGCAGCATCTTCTCCTGCGCCTCGGCACCATCGGCCAGTGCGTAGACGCTGTCGATCGGCGTGTGAAAGTTTCCCTCGACGAACTCGCGCCACACTGCGCCGAACTCGCCGTACCGGTAGGGGTCGGAACCGATGATCGAGATGCCCATGTGGAACAGATGGCCGAGTGAGGCAATGGTGGCTGTGTCGCCGGTGGTGTTGCCGCAGTTGACCAGCCGGCCGCGTGGCTTGAGCGCAAACAGGGACGGCGCGAACAACGCGGGGCCGACGTGATCGAACACCATGTCCACGCCACGTCCCTCGGTGACCCCGAACGCCCAACCGGTGATGTCGGTGTCTCGGTTGTTGGTGGCGAAGTCGGCGCCGAGGGCCAGGGCGCGCTCGCACTTCTCGGCCGAGCCGGCGGTGGCCAGCACTGTGGCGCCGTGGGCCTTGGCGAGTTGGATCGCGGCGGTGGAGACACCGCTGCCGGCCGCATGGATCATGACCGTCTCGGCGGACACGAGCCCGCCGCGATCGAACATCGCATGATGCGCAGTGAGCCAGGCCGACGGGAAGGCCGCGGCCGCATGTGTCTCGATGTGTTCGGGGATCACATGCACGTGAGTGTCGGGTGCGAGGCACAGCTCGGCGTAGCCACCGGCGACGGTTCCGCCGATCACGCCGAGCGCACCGTAGAGATCGCCCATCCCGGCCAGCGTCGAGCCCTCCGGGACCTCGGCCAGCGACGGATCGATCACGACTCGCTCGCCGATGTGCACGTGAGTGACGTCGCTGCCGATCGCCACGATGGTGCCGGCCACATCCATCCCGGCGATGTGCGGCAGGGTGAACCCATCCATCTGGAACCAACCGTTGCGCTGGACGACGTCGAGATGGTTCAGCGAGGTGGCTGCGACCCGCACCACCACGTCGCGCGGACCCGGTTCCGGATCGGCGACGTCGACGTACTCGAGCACTTCGGGGCCACCGGGCTGGTGATAGAGCAGCGCTTTCACAGTTCGTCCCTCACAGGTCTGACGGCGTGTCGGTTGGCAGGTACGGCACCCGTTCCTGGTGGTACACCGCCTCGGGGACGGCGCGCACGAAGCTGCGCGCGCCCGATCGCCCGATCGGCCCGAGCGCGAGCAGATCGATGCGCGGGTGATCGAGATCCGGCGATGCCAGCACGGAGTCGGCGATGACTGCGCACACGACCTCAGCCACCACGAGCACGACGCGGGCGAGGTCGCTGCCGAGGGGGATGGTCTGGTGCACCACGCACTCCAACCGGGCCGGCGCCTCGGCGACCGATGGCGAGCTGACCCGGCGCGAATCGATCCACTCGAAGCCGTGCATCGCTGCCTCGTCGACACCGTGCGGGTACTCCTTGGCGATGCTCTCGATGTGGTCGGCGAAGACCTCCGAGCACACGTTGATGACGAAGTCGCCGGACGCGATGAGGTTCACGTACGAGCCTTTTGGATCACCGTCGGATTCGCGCATCCCGAACGCGATGCCGATCAACGGCGGATCACCGGTGATGGGCAGGTAGTAGCTGAACGGGGAGAGGTTGCCCCGACCCTGCGCATCGCGGGTGGACACCATCGCGATCGGGCGGGGCACGACCAGCTGCGAGAGCAGGCCCTGGTTGGTGCCGGGCCCGTGCTCGGCGAAGTGGTAGACGTGTTCCATCACGTGAGCCCGCGAACGAAGGGTCGGCCGAGCGAGGCCGGCTGACGACCGCGCCGGGCGAAGAGGATCATCGTCGTGATCGCCATCACGTAGGGCAACGCACCGAGCACCTGCGGGTTGGCGTCATACCCGAGGGCTTGGAACACCGAGCCGAAGGCGAGGAAGAAACCGAACACGACGGCGCCGCCAACGGCACCCTTGAGCACCCATCCGCCGAAGATCACTGCGGCGAGGGCGATGAACCCGCGGCCACTGACGCCGTCAGCGCCGAAGCTGCCGACCTGGCCGATGGTGAGGTACGTGCCGGCGAGCCCGGAGCACATCCCGCACACGTAGACCGCTTGGCGTCGACGCTTGTTGACATCGATGCCGCTGACGTCGGCAGCTTGCGGGTTCTCACCGGCGCAGCGCAGATCGAGGCCCCAACGGGTGCGGTACACCGCCCACCAAGCGAGCGGGATCAGCGGGTACAGCAGGTACAGCAGCCAGGCCTGGGCGAACAGCGCCTCACCGATCAGCGGGATGCGCGACAGCAATGGCACGCGGATGATGCCGGCCCGGGTGACCACCGGATCGATCTCGGCCGCGAGGAAGGCCGTGATGCCGACCGCGAGCACGTTGAGGGTGAGCCCGACCACGAACTGGTTGGCGCCGAAGCGGTGGGACATCACGCCCTGGATCAACGCGATGAGGAACCCACCTGCGATGCCGAAGAGCAGCGCGATCCAGACGTTGCCGGTGAGGTCCGATCCGAGCGCCGATGTGAACGCCGCGGTGAGGATCATCCCTTCCAGCGAGATATTCATCGTGCCGGCGCGCTCCGCGATCCACTCCCCCGTCGCTGCGAACACCAGCGTGGCCGCGAACCGCATCGTCGAGGAGTACGTGGACTTCGAGGACAGCACATCGAAGATCGAGCCACCGAAGCCGAGCACGGCGAACGCGCTCATGCCGATCCTCCTCGGGGGCGGCGCCGGCGTTGCACCGACGCGATCGCAGGTGGCACCAACAGGGCCAGCACCAGCATCGCCTGGACGACGTCGGTGATCCGGCGATCGACACCGGTGGCGGCCAGGAAGCTGGACCCCGTGCGCAGCGCAGCGAACACGAACGCCATCGGGATCGCCAGCGACGCCCGATCTCTCGCGAGCAGCGCAACGAGCAGCCCCTGCCAACCGATGTTCGAGGACACGTTGGTGGTGAACCGGTCGCCCGCCGAGCCGCCGGTCATCCACAGCCCGCCGGCCAGGCCGGCCGCGGCTCCCGACACGACGAGGGCACCGCCACCCACGATCGCCGCCGACACACCGGCTCGCCGGGCCGTGCGCGAGTTGTGGCCGAGGGCGCGCAGCCGGAAGCCGATGGTGGTGCGGCGGAGCACGAACGAGATCAGGATCGTGACCACGAGCGCGATGATCACGCCCCACGACACCTCGTTTCCGAACAACGTGAACGTCGGCATCTTGGCCCGGTCGGGCAGCGGCTCGCCGTTGTTGACGCGCGATGTGTTGTTGGTCGCGAGCAGCAGCCACTTGCGGGTGAGACCGAACGTGGTCAGCTGAGCTGCGACGAAGCCGAGCAGAAGCGTGGACATCACTTCGGGCACCTTGCGGGTGAACTTCATCAGCGCGGCGAGGCCGGCCCACATCCCGCTGAGCACCATCGCGCCGAGGAACGAGAGCACGATCACCATCGGGGCGGGCAGGTCGGCCCGGGTCCCGATGAACGCGGTCGCTGCACATCCGAGCAGGAGTTGCCCCTCCTGGCCGATGTTCGACAGTCCGGCCTTGGCGGCGACGATGGTTCCGGCGGCGACGACGAGCAGTGGCGCCGCGGTGGAGAGGGTGAGCCCCCATGCGCCGGGCGAACGCACGCTGCCATCGAGCAGCGCCGACATGACCTTGCTCGCCGATCCACCGGTGACCTCGACGAGGATGCCGCACAGGGTCAGCGCGACGGCGATGGAGATCAGGTACTGGGCGAGGACGGGAAGCGAGCGGAACACGGTGCGCAACCGCTGCGCGGCGGCCGACGGAGCGCGGACCACAGGCGTCTCAGTGACGTTCGCCGCGGCGGTCATGCTGCCATACCTCCGATGAGCATCCCGAGCCGCTCGAGGTTGGCGTCGTGGCGAGACATCTCACCGACGATCTGGCCGGCATGGATGACACAGATGCGATGGGACAGGGTGAGCACCTCTTCCAACTCGGTGGAGATCAGCAGGATGCCGACGCCCGCTTCCGCGGCGGCTCGGAGACGGGCGCTCATGTACTCGATCGCGCCGACATCGAGCCCGCGTGTGGGCTGCGCAGCGATCAGCACCTTCGGGTTGGCCGAGAGCTCGCGGGCGAGCACGACTCGCTGCTGGTTGCCGCCGGACAACGACCGCATCGGTGCGTGTGGTGAACGGGCCTGGATGTCGAAGGCCTGCATCAACTCGCGGGCGCGGCGTTCGATCGCGCGCCGATCGAGCAGCCCGCCGGTGCTGACCGCGCCGAGATCAGTCAGCGCCAGGTTCTCCGCGACGGAGAGGTCGAGAACGCAGCCCGAGTCGTGGCGGTCCTCGGGGATGATGCCGATGCCGACCCGGCCGAGCGCACCGGGACGGCTGAGATCGACCTCCTCGCCGGAGACGAGCACCGATCCGGATTCGAGGTCGAGCAGGCTGGAGAGCATGTCGGCGAGGGCTCGCTGGCCGTTGCCCTCGACCCCGGCGAGACCGACGATCTCGCCGGCGCGGACGGTGATCGAGAAGTCATCGAGCAGGGGATGACCGTCGACATCGAGGACTCGCGCGTTGCGGACCTCGAGCACCACCGGAGCAGCCTCGATCACGACGGCATCAGGCACGCCCTCGGGTGCATCGGAATCGCCGATGGCGGCGGCAACGGTCTCGATCAACCCGAGTGCCGCAGCTTCGGAGCGCAACGAGACAGGCCGGCCGACCACGGCCTGGGCGAGGCTCGAGGCTGTCGCTGCGCTGGTCGGTGAATGGCCGACGACACGGCCGCCACGCATGATGGTGATCTCGTCGGTGGCGTGCAGGATCTCGTCGAGCTTGTGCGAGACGAGCGCGACGGTGCGGCCTTCGTCGACCACCACGACGCGGAGCACGGAGAAGAGCTGTTCGCTCTCGGCCGGGGTGAGCACGCTCGTTGGTTCGTCGAACACGATGATGCGCGGCTCGCGGCGGAGGCACTTGATGATCTCGACCCGCTGGCGCTGGCCGGCGGTGAGATCGGAGACGCGGGCCAGCGGATCGACGCCGAGCCCGTAGCGATCGCTGAGCGCGGCGACACGCGCGCAGGCCGCCGCGCGGTCGAGCCGGACCCGCTCGCCGAGGACGACGTTCTCCCAGACAGTGAGCGGCTCGACGAGGCTGTAGTGCTGATGCACCATCGCGATGCCGAGGTTGGAGGCGGCCACAGGATCGGAGATCCGGACCGTGCCGCCGTTGATGACGATGGATCCCTCGTCGGGCTGGATCAGTCCGATCAGGATCTTCATCAGGGTGGACTTGCCAGCCCCGTTCTCACCGAGCACGCCATGGATGCGTCCGGGGTGCAGAGCCAGGTTCACGTCGTTGCACGCGACGACCGAGCCGTAGCGCTTGGTGATCCCGGTGAGGAGAACCGACGGGGTGGCGGCCGAAGCCGCCACCCCCTCTGTTGCAATCGTCAAGACGCGTAGGCCTTGCCCTTGATCTCGCCGAACTGAGCAGCCAGGCTGCCATCGGCAATGTCCTTGTAGGCCTTCGCCATCGCGGCGGTCTCGTCTGCGGTGGGATTGCAGATGACTGCGCCACCCTGCGGATCGACACCGACGTGGAAGGCACGGGTCTCGCCACGCTTCAGCTTGCCCTCGAGGATCTCGTCGAGGATCGTGTCGAGGTAGTCGCCGGCATCGAAGCGGACAGCGATGTCGTACTTGAGGTCGGTGCGCGCGCAAGCCTTCGACGACCCGGCGCTCATCGTGATGATGCCGGCCTCGTTGGACAGCTTGACGACGGCCTCATGGGCGCCACCGAGGTACGGCCAGATGGCCCCGACACCCTGGTCCTTGAGGTTGTTGAAGGCTTCCGTGGCGGCGGCGACGTCGTTGAAGGAGTTGGTGGCCACATAGGTCCACTCGAACGACGGATCGATCGATGCCAGGCCCAGCTTGAACGACTCGAACGCCTCGACCTCGAAGTTGAAGTTGTTGTTGCCGATCATCGCGGCCTTGGTGACGCCCTTGGCCTTCATCAGCAGACCGGTGGCAACACCAGCGGAGTAGCCCATCTCGGAGCCGTCGTCACCGGACTGGATCAGGTTCGGCAGCGCTTCGTGGCCGGCACCGCAGTTGCAGTACCAGACGATCTTGTCGTACTTGGCAGTGAGGTCCTTGAGCGGATCTCCCAACTCACCGGCACCGACGGCGATCATGTCGACGTTCTGGCGGGCAAGTGCGTCGAGCTGGCTCTCGGCCTCTTCGGCCTTGATGTTGTCGACGATGATCGGGGCCTCGAAGCCATGCGCCTTCGAGAACGCGGTCACGCCATCGACGAGGGCCTGGTAGTAGGCGCCGTCGTTGCGCGGGCCGGGAGTGGCGACGCCGATGACGATCTTGCCGTCACCGTTGGTGTCGAGATCGAACGGCGTCGTTGTCCCCGTGTCGGCTGTCGAGGCGGCGGTGGTCTCGGCAGTCGAGGCAGCGGTGGTCTCCGCCGTCGAGGCAGCGGTGGTCTCGGCCGTCGAGGCAGCGGTGGTCTCGGCGGTGGACGCAGCCGTGGTCTCGGCGGTGGACGCCGCAGGCGCGGCGGTGCTGGCCGACGATGTGCTCTTGTCGCTGCCGCATGCGGCGGCAACGAAGGTCATCGCAACGAATGCGGCGACGCCGGCGGTGATCCGCCGGTGCCGTGAGTTACGGCCGGGTGGCCTGTTGCTGTGGTTGTTGGTCATGGCTGTCTCCCCCTTGGAGATGTACGTGCTGGTGTGATGGGCAATCGGTGAACTGTGCAATCGGATCAACGTGGGCGCAGTTGCCCGGTCACCTCCTCAGCTCGTCGACAATGGTCTTCTTGTGCAGGTACGCACTCGTCAGCGGTTCTCCCGCGGCGAGTGCCTGCACGACACGGTCCTCGGCAGCCGCGTAGCGCGCGGAGGCCTCGAGGACGTCGTCCAACTCGGCGTGGGGGATCCGCACGCATCCGGTGTCGTCGGCCACGACCGAGTCCAGCGGGTCGATGACGACCCCGTCGATACTGACTGGTGCGCCGACCTCGACGACGTGCGCCGTTCCGTTGGGACCAACGACGCATTGCGCCGAGGCGTAGACGGGAAGGCCGATCGCGGCCATGGTCGGGCGGTCGCGTACGAAGCCGTCGACGAGCACGCCGCTCGCATCGTTGGCGTGCGCGGCCGTCGACATGATCTCGCCCCACACTGCGCCATGCACCTGCGCGCCACCGCCGACGACGACGAACCGGTCGGTGAGATCGCGCGAGAGCATCGAGTACAGCGGTGCCAGTCCGGGACCCGCCAAGGCGGTGACGATCGAGACCGTCACGACCTTGCCGATGGTTGGTGTGGTGGCGGCCACGATCGGGTACAGCGACGGTGTCAGCCAGCCGTCGAGGCTCCAGAGTTTGAGGACGTCGGCGATCGCCGACACCGGCGGGATGACGTGGCCGGTCACGACTCGGCCTCGGCGCTCGTCGGCCAGTGCTGGCGGTACCGCTTGACCAGCCAGCGGTTGAACTGGACGTGGCAATCCTCCTGCCACGAGTAGCGACCTCGGGCGGCGTAGCGGCTGTGCATGCCGCGCTGCACCTTCGTGGTCGCGTCCTGATCCTGCTTGACGAAGACCTGCACGCCGGCATCGCTGATCGCGAACAGATGGTCGAACATCGGGTGCTCGAGCGCCGAAGGATCGAAGAGGTAGCCGATCTCGACATCGATCGTGTCGGCGGTCTTCGGGCGGACGATGAAGAAGAACGCCTGATCCGGTGCGGTCCCGAAGCACAGCGTCGGCGGCATCAGCGCGAACGTGGAGCGCCAGCGCTCCTCCTCGGTCAGCTTGGGAAAGATCGGCATCAGCGCCTTGGTCGTTGCGTTGAAGCCGCCATCGATGTGCGTGTAGCCGTTGGTCCGGAACATCACGTTCGAGGTCTCCGAGTACGGCACCGGAAACCCGGCCAGCTCGCTGGGGCAGAAGTCCTGGATCGTGTGGTGCAATCGGTTGGCGTGGTAGCCGTCGTTGAAGTTCTCGAACATGACCTTCCAGTTCCAGGGAAGATCGGTGAGCGTGAACGTGCCCGGACAGACCGCCGTCTCGAGGTCGTAATTGGCGAGGTACGGCTCGTACGACCCGAGCGTCGGAGCAAGCGGCTCGGCGTCGAGATCGAAGTGGACGAACACGAAGCCCTGCCACAGCTCGACTCTGAGCGGGGGCAGCGGGAAGTCCGACTTGGCGAAGTTCTCGGTGCGCTCCATCGCCGGTGCGCCGAGCAGGCGACCGGTGAGGTCGTAGCTCCACAGGTGGTAGAGACACGTGAACTTGGTGCAGTTGCCCTCGCCCTCCGCGACCTGCATACCGCGGTGCTGGCAGATCGAGGAGAAGGCCCGGATCGAGGAGTCCTTGGCGCGGGTGATGATGATCGCCTCGTTGTTCACGGTCGCGGTGAAGTAGTCACCGACGTTGGGGATGCGGCTGGCCCGGCCGACACACAACCACTCGTGGGCGAACAGCGCCTCGCGCTCGAACTCGAGGAACTCGGCCTCGGTGTAGATCACCGGCGGCATCGTGACCGCATTGGCGACATCGACGACGGACGCGTCGAAGGACGCGAGGAGTTGAGGATTGAGCATGGTCATACAGGAATCCGTCCTTCGGGCGCGCTCTCCGCGGCGTCGTCACGCAGCAGGAACTTGCGGATCTTGCCGACGCTCGTGTGTGGCAACTGGTCGACCAACGTGATGTCACGGGGACGTTTCGCCTTCGTCAACCGTTGGGCGCACCACGCGTGGAGTGCATCGAGATCGGGTGGCGAGGCGGGATCGGAGGCAACCACGAACGCCACCGGAACCTCGTCGCGGATCTCGTCGGGATGGCCGACGACCGCGACCTCGAGCACACCGGGGAAGCCGGCGATGACCTGCTCGACCTCGACGGTCGACACGTTCTCGCCAGCCACCTTGAGCACGTCGGAGCGTCGTCCGTCGAACACGAAGCGCCCGTCGGCGGAGCGATGGGCGCGGTCGCCGGTCAGGAACCAACCGTCGCGAAAGCTCGCGTCCGTCGTCGCCGGGTCGTCGAGGTAGCCGGCGAAGAGGGTGATGCCGCGATCGCCGCCGACGACGATCTCGCCGCCACGCAGATCGACGACGCAACCCGACGTCGGGTAGCCCATCGCCTCGGGCAACGGACCCTCGGCGGGTTCGCTCAACACGGCCGGGATGGTCTCGGTCATCCCGTAGAGCTGACGCGGTGCGCAGCCGAAGAGACCCTTCAGCGTCGCGTGCTGGTCGCGTGTGATGTTCATCGCGTACCAGCAGTGCTGCAGCGCGACATCGGCGACGGGCGTCGCGCCGCGGCTGAGGATCATCCGGATCGGTGCGGCGAACAGGCTTGCGTGCGTCGCCCGGTGGCGAGCCACCTGGGACAGGAAACCACTCGCCGAAAACGTGTGCATCAAGGCCACCGACGCGCCGGCCCAGATCGCCGAGGCGAAGCTGTAGAACTGCGCGTTCGCGTGGAACAGCGGCAGCACGACGAGTTGGCGGTGCTCGGCGCGCAGTCCGCTCGCCGCCGCCATCGTCGCGCCGGCGAAGGCATAGTTGGCCTGGGTGATCTCGACGCCCTTGGGCACACCGGTCGTGCCGGACGTGAACATCACCGCGGCACGATCGGTCAGCGCCGGGGTCGGCCACGTCGAGAGGGCGTCGCCGGCGAACATCGCGAGCACGGTGTCGGCCTCGTCGATCTCGATGATCGTCACGTCGGTGCCGGCCGCCGCAGCACGGTAGGTCTCGGCTCGACCGGGCGCGCAGAACCCCACGACCGGTCGAGTGCGGCGGATGTGGCCGGCCAGCTCTGGCCCGGCGGCCATTGGATCCGACGGCACCAGCCACGCGCCGAGACGGACCGTCGCGATCCAGATCGCGACGAAGCCCGGTGAGTTGGTGAGTGCCACGCTGACCGCGCAGCCGGGCTCGACGCCGAGCGTGCGCAGCACGTGCGCGCAGCGCGACGTGAGCTCGTCGAAGGCCGCGTAAGTCCACTCGGTGACAGTGCCGTCGGCCCCCTCGAAGACGAGGAAGATGTCTGTCGGTGCGCGTTCCACCGAACGCTCCCACGCGTGGTTCAACGTGACAGCGTCCGGCCAGCTCACGCGCTGGACTCACTCAGCGCAGGGGCGCCGTAGCCGCCGCCACCGGGGAGGTCGAGGCGGACGTGATCGCCCGGGGCGAGCGTGACACGGGCCTGGGTGGTGACGTTCTCACCGTTGACCGTGAACGATCCGGCGGCACCGGCGTCGCCCCCGAAGATGCCCTCCGGTGGCACGGCGAGGCGAGACGTGACTGCGTTCAACTGCCACGGGCGCTCGGTGTCGACGGTGAACTCGATCGTCTGGCCGAGGCCACCGATCTGTTGGCCGTTGCCGCCGCTGCCGGTGCGCAGTTCCTTACGGTGGAAGTAGATCGGTGCGGATGCCTCGACGACTTCGATCGGCACGGCCGCGATGCCGGTCGGGAACGAGCACGCCGACAGGCCCGACTTGTGGGCACGGGCACCGACGCCACCGGCGTAGGTGAACATCGCAGTGATGAACGGCCGGCCGTCGGGATGGTTGCCGCTGACCTGCATCGTCCACACCGCACCCGAACCCTCGGCCATCGACTGGTCGGGCTTGATCTGCGCCAACGCCTTGAGCAGCGCATTCGGCAGGAACATCCCGACGACGTGACGGGCGGTGCACGGCTGCGGTGAGACGGCGTTGACGATGGAGCCGACCGGCGCTTCGACCTTGATCGGCTCGAGGCTGCCGTGGTTGTTCGGCAGTTCCGGGTTGAGCACCGCTCGGATCGTGAACGTCGTATAGGCGTGGGTGTAGTTCTTGACGACGTTGATGCCCGACGCGCTGGCCCCCGACGAGCCCTCGTAGTCGACGAGGATCTCGCCCTTGACGGGGTCGACGGTGATCGCACAGACGATCAGGATCCGGCTGCCGTCGGTGAGGTCCAGCTCGGCCTGGGCGCGGTACGTGCCGGCCGGCAGCTCGCGGATGCTGGCCCGCGTCGCGGCCTCGGAGCGGGTGATGATCTCGTCGGCCAGGGCCTCGATGTCGTCGAGCGAGTGACGATCGCAGAGCGACCGCAGGCGCTGCGCACCGACCTCGCCGGAGGCCATCTGGGCATGGAGATCGCCGGCCATGTGGTCGGGCTGGCGGACGTTGGAGAGGATGAACTTCCAGACGTCGGTGTTGCGCTCACCCTGGATCATCAGCCGGCAGATGGGGATCCAGAGACCCTCCTCGAACACGTCGCGGCCGCCGGCGCCGATGCCGTAGCCGCCGACGTCGGTGTGGTGGATCGTCGAGCCGAAGAACGCAATGACCCGTCCCTTGCGGAACACCGGGTACAGCACCGTGACATCGAGCAACTGGCCGGCCGTCTTGTAGGGATCGTTGGTGATCAGTACGTCGCCTTCAGCAAGCGAATCGGTGGGGTACTCCTCGAGCATGGCCGATGCGGCCCGAGCGAGGGAGTTGATGTGACCGGGCGTGCCGGTGACGGCCTGGGCCACCATTCGGCCGCGACGGTCGAAGACGGCGTTGGCGAGGTCCCCGGCCTCACGCACGATCGGGGAGAACGCGGCGCGCTGCAACGCGCGGGCTTGCTCGTTGACCGTGGCGATCAGGCTCTGCCAGAGGACTTCGAGCTCGATGGGGTCGAATGTGGGGCTCATGCCTGACTCACTCATTGCGGTGCCTTCCAGTCGGCGATCAGGGATCCGTCCGGGGCGACGACAACGGTCCAGTTCGGTCGGATCACCGCGGTCGTCTCACGCTCTTCGACGATGACCGGACCAACGATGGTCTGGCCGACGCCGAGGTCGGTGCGCCGGTAGACCGGCGTCTCGTGCAGTGCCCCAGCCCGGGTGAACCGCACGAGACGCCGGCCTGTGGCGGCACCCACGGTCGTACCGACGGTTGCCGTCGGCTCGACCGGGTGTGCGGCTGCGAACGCCGAGAGCCGCCAGGTGACCGCCTCGATGCCGACATCGGGGATCGTGAGCCCATAGATACGCCGATAGTCGGTCTCGAATTGCAGGGTCACCTGGGCGTCGGTCGCCGGCCACACGTCGCCCTCGCCGAACCAGAGCGTGATCTCGTTGCCCTGGCCGAGGTAGCGGGCGTCGAGGCCGTAGCGGAAGTTGATCTGCTCGAGACGCACACCGGCGGCGCTGAGCACGCGGACACCCTCGGCGCGCAGCTCGTCGAGCAACGCGTCACGATCTGCTGGCGAGATGGTCGCCAACGGACGGACCATGCTGCGCGCGAGGTCGATGCGCACCGGGGTGACGAGCGTGCCGAACGCAGAGAGCACGCTGGCGTTGGTCGGGAACACCACCCGGGTGGACTCGAGTAGCTCGGCCACGCCACACGCGTGGATCGGGCCGGCACCGCCGAACGCGAGCACGGTCACGCCGCGCAGGTCTTCGCCCTGCTCGACGGCGTGCATACGCGACGCGGCCGCCATGTTCTGGTTGACGAGCTCGTGGATGCCGGCGGCGGTGTCGCCGATCGGCAGACCGAGCTGGGCCGCCACCGAGGCGAGTGCGGACCGGTTGGCCTCGAGGTCGAGGGGCATGTCACCACCGAGGAAGTACTCGGCGTCGAGCAGGCCGAGCTCGAGGTCGGCGTCGGTGACCGCTGGGCGGGCACCGCCGCGGCCATAGCAGGCGGGGCCGGGATCGGCGCCGGAGGACTCCGGGCCGACCTTGAGCAGACCCAGCTCGTCGAGCCGGGCGAGGCTGCCCCCGCCGGCACCGATTTCGACGAGGTCGACGGACGGTACCGACACCGGGAAGCCGGAGCCCTTCTTGAAGCGGTAGATGCGGGCGACCTCGAATGTGTTCGTCAGCTGGGGCTCGAAGTCGGTGATCAGGCACGACTTGGCGGTGGTACCGCCCATGTCGAAGCACAGCAGTCGCTCCTCGCCGAGGCGGCGGGCGAACCAGCTGCCGGCCAGCGCGCCGGCCGCGGGACCGGATTCGACGAGACGGATCGGCGACTGCGCGGCATCTTCGGCGGCGACCACGCCGCCGTTGGACAGCATCATCAGCACCGAACCGCCGAAGCCTTCGGCGGCGAGCCACTTCTGCAGTTCGTCGAGGTATGGCCCGATGACCGGCATCGTCGCTGCGTTGCACGCTGTCGTGATCATGCGCGGGTACTCGCGGATCTGCGGCGAGATGTCCGACGAGATGCACACCGGCACACCGAGCTCGCGACGCAAGTGCTCGGCGATCACCCGCTCGTTGGCGGGGTTGGCGTAGGAGTTGATCAGGCAGACGCCGACGGCCTCGACGCCTGCGGCGCGGAGCTGGTCGGTGATGAGGTTCATATCTTCGGCGGAGGGGACGGCCACGACCTGGCCGAGGGCGTTGGTGCGCTCGGCGATCTCGACGACGCGGTCACGCGGGACCGGGGGCGCCGGGAACTCGATCTGGAGGTCGTACATGTCGTAGCGGTGCTCGTCGCGGATCTCGAGCGTGTCGCCGAAGCCCGATGTCGTGACGACGCCAGCCTTGCCGATCTTGCCCTCGATCAGTGCGTTGGTGATCAGTGTCGTCGCATGCACGATCGGCGCGGTGATGTCCGCGGGACGAACGCCGGCCTTGGCGAGCAGTTGGCGGACACCCGTGCGCACACCGTCGAGCGGCGCCCTCGGTGTCGTCAGGGTCTTCTCCACGACGACGCGCCCGGACGTGGCATCGAGCAGGACGAGGTCGGTGAACGTGCCACCGATGTCGACGGCCAGACGCCAGTCCGGCGAGACGCCGGACGTGGTCGGAGTGCTGACGGCGATGGTGACGTCGCTCATGATCCGGTCACCGTCCGCGGCGGTGCGAAGACATCGAGGATCCAGACTTCGTTCATCTCGTCGTCCCCGATGAACTTGCTGTCGCCGTGCCAGATGTTGACCCCGGCGAGGTACGCCTCTCCGGCGCCGAGAGTCACCCGGCGGTCGTCGTCCGGATCACCGATCCGGAAGTCGAGTGCGCCGCGCATGATCACCCCGAGCTGCTCGTTGGCGGTGTGGCTGTGCAGGATCGATCCAGCGGAGCCGCCGGTGATCCGCCAGAACCACAGCTCGAGGTGCTCACCGATGATGACGCGACGGCGGAAGCCGGGGCGGTCGGTCTCGATGAACTCGTCCTCCTCGAAGAAGTAGCAGTAGTGCTCGGCGCCAGGTCCCGTCGGTGGGTTGCCAGGCGTGTCGTTGTCGGTTTCGGTAGTCACAACAGACGCTCCACCATGCGACGTTCGACATCGTCCAGGTGGGCCACGACGGCTGAGACAGCCTTACGGGTGTGGCCTTTGACGACGGCGTCTGCAATGGCTTGATGGGCCACCAGCGACGAGGTCACGATGTCCGTGACCTCGCTGCGGTTGACCTCTGCGTACAGCAAGGACGCGAGGTCGCCGGAGCGGAAGAGTGCGGCGAGGGCCTTGCTGTGGACCTCGTTGAGCAAAGGGTTGCCACAGGCCCGGCCGAGGGCGGAGTGGAAGCGGTGGTCGAGCTCGCGGAACACCTCGAGATCGGTGGTCATCTGTTCGGCGATCGAGGCGATCTCCTCACGCTGGTCGTCTGTCGCCCGGCGTGCGGCGAAGTCGGCGATGGCCGGCTCGATGACCTGACGGACCTCGAACAGCTGGGTGACGAGCGTCTTGCGGTCATCCCCGGTGAAGTTGACGTCGGGGAGGCGCTCGGCCACGACGGACCGGTTGCCGCGGCGCTCGATGTAGCCGGCGATGACTAGACCCTGGATGGCTTCGCGCACCGAAGTGCGCGCGACGCCGAACTCCTGGCAGAGGACGCGCTCGGCCGGTAGCGGTGTGCCGGGGGCGAGTTGGCCGGTGTGGATCGCGTCGGCGAGGCGCTGGCGGATCTCCGCCGAGACGGTCACGCGCGCGACAGGGTCGAACGAGGAGCCGCTCACGATGCGCTCGAGTCGGCGAGCAGCGGATCGAAGTGAGCGCGCTCTGCGGCGATGTCCAGTGGGCGGACGATGGCCTGGTGCTCGGCCTCGCCCCAGTGCGCTGCGGGGACCAGCCACATGACCTCGAACTCGAGGCCGTCGGGATCCATCGCGTAGAGGCTCTTGTTCGCGCCGTGGTCACTGGCGCCCTTCAACGCGCCGGCCGCGGCGAGGCGCTCGCGCATCTCGTCCAACTCGGCGAGGGTGGGCACCTCCCAGGCGATGTGGTACATCCCGACCGTACGCTGACCGGCTTCGCTGGGCGCTGCACCGTCGCCGATGCTGAAGAACGCGATGTCGTGGTGGTTGTCCGACGCCGGAGCACGCATGAAAACGAACGCTCCGGTCGGGTGATCGACGACAGTGGAGAAGCCGAGCACCTCCTCGTAGAACCGCTGGGTGCGACGCGCATCACGCACGTACAACACTGCGTGGTTCATGCCTGTGATCGGCACACTTCCCTCCCAAAGGCTCGGACTGCCACTGTTGGACTGCCACTGTTGGACTGCAAGGTTGGACTGATGGTCAGACCATAGTCGCGGACTCCGAGTCGCGCAAGGCTTGGTCAGACCAACATCGCAAGGCGGCGGGTCAGATGAAGATGTTGCGGGCGATGCCGGCGTGGCAGCCGAGCGTGCCGTCCACGACCTGGGTGACGCCGAGGTCCATCGCCACAGACGACAGCGAGTAGGCGTCATCAGCGGTGAGGTCGAGGTGGGTCTGCATCAGCCACAGCATCTGCTCGGCGGCCATCTTCATCGCTTCGTTCAAGTCCACTCCGAAGCCGTGGGTGTACCAATGACTGGCGGTCTCGAGCAGCGGCGAGGTGATGCCGATGCCCTTGACGACCGAGACCTGGATGGTGGCGGTGAGCGACGCCTCGATCGCCGTACCGCAGATCTCGCCGTCGCCCTGGGCGAAGTGCGGATCTCCGACGTACAGGTTCCCGCCCGGGGTGAACACCGGGTAGCACATCGTCGCTCCGGGGCCGACACGCCAGTTGTCGACGTTGCCTCCGTACACGCCCGGCGGTATGGACGACAGCTTGCCGCTCTCGGCCGGGGCCACACCCATCACGCCGAAGTGCGGGCGAACGGGCACGCTGACGACGCGACTGAACGGTTGGCGAGCCTCGGCGTTCGGCTCGCTGATCACACCCGGCAGGTCGTACATCGGTCGCGCCGTGAAGTCGAAGGCGAACTCGGGATGGGCATGTGCGCAGAAGTCGGGGCCCATCTCGTCGAGCCCGTAGATGGTGATCCGCTCCTTGGCGAACGTGGAGTAGAGCAAGCCCCAGTTGGCAGCACAGTTCGAGCCGTGCGGCAGCCGTGGCTTCATGTCGAGAATGCGCACCACGAGCGTGTCGCCGACCTCGGCACCCTCGACCGCGACCGGGCCGGTGAGGATGTGTACGCCCGGCCCGCGCTCGACTTCGGGGATGGCCGCCCAGATCGCCGTGATGCCGTCGTCCATGAGCAGGTCCGGGGCGTCGCCTGCGTGGTGGGTGATGGCCTCGATCTCCACCGTGTCGCCGCTACGGATCGTCAGCCGCGCCGGCTCGTCCCGGTCGATGTAGCCCCAGTACACCGTCTCCGGCGTGGCCGGCAGGTGATGGTGCGTGCCCGAGGCGCGGTGCGGCACAGATGCAGTGATGTCCAGAGCCATGGGCGATCACGGTAAGACGCGCAGATGAACGGCGTGTTTCCCACCCTTGAACGCCGTGGTCTGACCATCTGACCAAGACGGATGGTGCTCCGCGACGCGATCAGGAGTCGAACGTACGCTCGACCGGATCGTCGTCGCTGGCAAGGCTGGCGAGCACGCCCACGCTGGTGGACCTGACCTTGTCCGCGACGCGGATCGTGCTCGGCCCATTCGTGCTGCGCGCGGCGACGTCGCTGTCGGCGATGATCGAGCAGTTGCGGCCCTGGGCCTTGGCCGCGTAGAGCGCATCATCGGCGAGCCGGACGGCGTCTTCGAGGCTGGCGCATCGCTCGGCAGCGACAATTCCGTAGCTCGCCGTGAAACCCGGGAGATCGCTGGTGGACAGCCGCGCTGCGAGTTCGAGCCGGATCCTGTCGATGACTGCGGTGGTGTCGGTCGGGTCGAGGTCGGCGAACGCGAACGCAAACTCCTCGCCTCCCCAGCGCGCCATCAGGTCGTTCTGTCGCAGCGTGCTCTTGGCGACGTCGCAGAACGTCTTGATCGCACGATCGCCGGTTTCGTGACCGTAGGTGTCGTTGACACGCTTGAAGTGGTCGATGTCGGCCATGACGAGCGCGAACGGAGTGTTGTTGCGTCGCAGCGACCGGATCCGGGTTTGGAACGTGCGCCGGTTGATGAGTCCGGTGAGCGAGTCGGTGGATGCCTGCTCGGACGTGCGGACCATCGTCCGCAACATGCCGATCCGTGCGCCTGCCTGCGTCGACAGCATCGACACGGCCTCGATCTCTGCGGGCGTCGGGACCTGGTGTTCGATGCCCACTGCATGGATCACACCCATTGCGCGGCCCATGAACGTCACCGGCACGCAGACCGCCGAGCACGGATCGACACCACGGTTGCGCAGGTGAGGGCACGCGTCGAGCGCTGTGCTCGAGGCAAACGTGACCGCTGAACCGCTGCGAACGGCGACACACGAGAATGGTGACGCGACCGGGCATCCCGGACCATCCGGGTTCTCGCCGGCGACAACGGCTTGTTCGAGGTTCGACTTGCTGTTGTCCGCCAGGAGCAGTTCCGACGATCGACCTGGGAGCACGTCGGCGAGCGTCAGCCCGACCACCTCGAGCGCGGTGGGTTCGTCGTCGGACATCTCCAAGGCGCGCTGCACCTTGCTCGACGTCTCCTGCCGACGGTGCTCGGACACCAGCGCTTGTTCCCGCAGACGAAGCTTGCTGAGCATGCTGTTGAATGCCCGCGCCAGTCGCCCGGTCTCGTCGTCGCCGTGGACGTCGGCCTCGGCTTCGAGATCTCCCTCGGCGGCGCGTTCTGCGGCCTGTTGGACGCGATGGAGTGGGTCGCGGATCAGCTTGGTGATGATCCAGCTCGAGACGATCATCACGATCAACGCGATGACCCCGAGGATGACACCGAGCACCCGGGCCTGGTTCGACGTGTCGTGGAAGGCGGCGACCGCGTCGGCACGGCTCATCTCGGAGATGGCCGCGAACCGTGCGGCGTCATCGGCCATGAATCCGAACGCCAGGGATTCTGCGCCGAGCGTGAGGTTGCGCGCGAGCACGGGACGTCCGGCTTGGAGTGCCTCCCAGATCAGCTGATCGGTCTGCAGGAACGTCTGGTAACCGGTCGCGATCTTCTGGACGAGCGCTTGGGCAACCGCGTTCCCATTCCGTTGACGCAGTGTTTGCAACGACGACTCGAACTGGCCGGCCGCTTCGTCGAAGGATTGACGCGTCGACGGCCATGCCAGCACGTACGCCTGCTGGGCGGCGCGGAGCTCGGACGCAGCGAAGCGAAGGTGGTCGGCGGCCTGCGACCTCGCTGCGGCGACGTCGACGATCTGGTCGTTGGCGGTCCCGAGGCGGGCCACGGTGAGGAAGAGGCATCCGATCACCATGACCAGTACACCCGTGAGGGCTGCGAAACCGTGGAACAGCTTGCGTCCCACTGGCAGGTCGACGATCCGCTGGCGCAACGTCCGCGACTCAATCGAGGTGCCCATCGAGGGTCACCGCCTCGTCGCCGATCGTCACGGTGAGCGTCAGATCGCTGTCGCCCGTGACTCTGACGTTGTTGCCGTAGTGGAGATCCGGGGTGCCCAGCGTGACGTCCTGCATCAGCGTCGGCGCGACCTCGATCCGCTCTCCGGTCGTCCGGTTCAAGATCTCTATCGAGGGCGCGATGTCCGACAGTGGCAGTCCCGTGATCCGGTCGTAGATGTGCGCTTCGACGTGGCGAACGTCCGCGCCGAGGGGGCTGCTGGCACCCGAGACGATCAGTTCACCCTCGATCGGATGTTGGGCGTCAGCTTGAGCCCGGGTGAACATCTGCTCTCCGGGGAGCACGTTGGCGACAACGAAGTAGCTCGCACTCGTGGCGATCCGGGTCCAGCCGGCAGCCGCGACCACATCCTGCTCGGACACGGCGCGTGCGTCCGCCGGCGAACTGACCAGTCGACAGCCGGCCAGCAGCGTCGACACGGCAACCGCGCAAGCCGCTCCTGCCCACCTTCGCTGCGCATCAACTCGGCTTGGCGACCACAATCTGTTCACCACTTCGCGTTCCTGTTCGCCGGCACGAAGTTCTGTCGGCCAGATTTGCCGGAAACTTGAGACATCACCCGCGCTGGACAGCGCGGAAGCTCTCACCCGTCAGGTCACCGTCGCAGCGCTCAGCAACCAGTGATCGAACGCATCGGCGAACGTCGGCGTCGCTGCGGGCAACGAGCTGAACTCCATCATCTGGCGCATCGAGCGCTCGAAGGCGGCGCGGCTGTCCAGCCAATCGAGATGGTGATTGACCTCGAGCGTGACGAAGCCGTGAAAGCCCGCCCAGAGCCCGACCAACGTCTGCTGGTGCTCAGCGACAGCCGCAGCGAGGTCGTCGCCCGGCGGCGGCCAGCCCATTGCCTCGCCGACCACGGCTGCCATCGGGGCGAAGACCAGGGTCTGGGCCGACACCGTCGGGCCGCCCGGTTCGGCGGCGTAACCGGGCAACTGGTCGGTGAAGATCAGGTTGAAGTCCGGCCGATGGGTCAGCGCCCAGCGGCGGTACGCATACGGCCCGACCAGCAGACGATCACCGAGCGGAGCGTCGGCGAACGCCATGGCAGCCTGTTGCACAGCGGACGCGAGGTCTGCGTACGTGCGCAGGATCAGCTCGGTGAGCAGTTCGTCGATGTTCGCGAAGTAGGTGTACAGCGAGGCCGGGCTCATCCCGACGGCGCGCGCGAGACCGCGCCAGGTGATGCTGCCCGTGCCACCCACGGCCAGCTGTCGGCGCGCCTCGACGCACAGATCGTCGACGAGCTGGCGGCGCTGGCGGCCTCGACGCGTCTCGCCCGATGTCGCAGTGGTCATGTGACTGAGACTACACCGCATGATGATTGATTTCCGAACATTGTTCGACTTATAGTCGAACAATGTTTGAAACACGTACGACAGTTGAACCAGTCATCCCGAGCGCCGGGCGCCACGTGATCCTCGGCGCCGGTCCGGTCGGCCAAGCGCTCGTCGACACGCTCGCCGGTCAGGGCGTGCGCCCGACCGTGGTCACTCGTTCGGGTGCCGGTTGCCAGGGGGCCGATGCCGTTGCAGCGGACCTCACCGATCCGGCAGCCGCGGAGACCGCACTGCGCGACGCTGCGGTGGTCTACCAATGCGCCCAGCCCGCGTACCACCGTTGGCCGGAGGAGTTCCCCGGGCTGCAACGTTCGATCGTCGCCGCGGCACGGCAATGCGGGGTGTCCGTGCTGGTCGCCGTCGAGAACATGTACGGCTACGGGCAGGTCTCGGGACCGATCCACGAGGGTCTGCCACTGTGCTCCAGCGGCCGCAAGGGGGCCGTCCGAGCGGCGATGTGGAACGAACTGCGCGAGGCCCACGAGTCCGGCGCGCTCAACGTCGTCGCTGCGAGGGCGTCGGACTTCTACGGTCCCCGGGTCACGGCGTCTGCGTTCGGTGAGCGGTTCTTCGAGCCACTCATCGCCGGCAAGAAGCCGTCGGTGCTCGGTGATCCGGCTCGCCTGCACACAGTCACGTACGTCCCTGATCTGGCGCAGGCGATGGTGCAACTGGGCACCGCTCCCGACGCCTGGGGCAAGGCCTGGCACGTGCCGAACGCCCCGACGGTCTCGACCGCGGAACTGGTTGCTGTGGCAGCGGCCGCTGCAGCGACGGGCAGCACCCGCCGTGCTCGCGTCACGCCTGCATGGCAGCTGCGTGTTGCGGGCCGATTCTCGCCTGCCATCCGGGAGCTGGTGGAGTTGCTCTACGAGTTCGATGAGGACTTCGTCGTCGACGACTCCCGTTTCACGACGCGGTTCGCAGGATCGGCAACGTCGCTGCCCGACGGGCTCCGGGCGACCGTTGCCTGGTACCGGGCGCGGGCGTCATGACGCTCCCGACGTCGTTCGCCCGAGCAACTCCCCTGCACCGGGCCACCGCTGTGGCGATGTGGTCTCCGGGCTCAGCCTGGCCATCTCGGCGCTCGTGGTCCAAGCACACCCGGACTGGACATTCGCGGCTCTACGCGGCGGACGCTGGGTGGCGGCCCTGGGCATGCTCGGCCTGCGCCAACGGTGGTGCTTCCTCGCCGGCGTCGTTCCCCTCAGCGGCCTCGTCCCAGTGGCCGGACCCATCGTCGCGTTCGATCTGTTCCGACCGGGACAATCAGCTCGCTTCCTGCTGACGGCCTTGATCACCGTCAGCGCGGCGTTCTCGGCAGTCCTCGGCATCGCTGCCGCGCTCATCCCATCGCGCGTCGGCCGACGCGTCGTACTCGGCGTAGATCACTCACCGCCGCCCAACGGGGGACTGCGATCGAGATCGACCGGCACGACTTCCGAGTCGAACTGCAGGCGAGTTCGGTACCGAACGGCGCCGTCATCCACCTCCGCAACCTCGGACGGCTGCCCCACAACTTCACGGTCGCCGACCGCGGCCTCTCCGTTTTCGTTCCAGCCCGTCGCGACACCTACTTCCGCCTCCCGACAACGGATCAACCGACCATCGGGGCGATCTGCACCGTCGGCGACCACGCCGCGCTCGGCATGGGCATCTCAATACCTCTCGACTGAGAGGCGCGATTTGCTCGACCACAGATCGCCGATGGCAGGCGGTGTCAATGGCCGCCGGAAACTGCCCACTGATGGCCAACGGATCGCTCACCGTGGTGGCTCTGGAATCGGGCTGCGTCGGGAACTGGCCGTTCTTGTGTTGGGGTTCGAGGTGTCCAGTTCTGTGCTATTTCGATCGGACTCCCGGCCGAGGCGTTTGGCGTGGAAGGAGTTCGCTTGTCATGGTGTCGCCAAGCCATTGTTGGTAGTCGTCGAGGCTCCAGTTGCTGACGCGAACGAGGTGGTGGAATGTCGCCGGGCTGTTCAAGAGCGCAAGGATGTCGGCTGCTCGTTCGGGATCGAGGCCATCTCGCAGGACACCGACAGTGAGCACGGAGGCGATGATCGATCGGGCACCAGCGCGGCGTCGCCTTTCCGTCGTTTCGGCGAGATCGACGAGCTCAGGATCGACGGTGGCAGCGGTCGCGACTACGCGGAACATGTCTCCAGCGCCAGTCATTATCCGTCGGACGGCACCGGCGTAGGCGGTGAGACGGGCGGTGGAGGTAGGCGCTTCGAACACTTCGCGCATCCAGTCGCGGGCGTTGACGACGATTTCTGCGTCGTCGCCAGCGATGGCTTGATCGAGTGCTGCGGCGAGGATGGCGTGTTTGGTCCCGAACGCGGCGTACACGGTCTGGACGGCGACGCCGGCACGTGCGGCGATCGCCGCGATGGAGCTCGATCCATACCCGTCCCGCACGAACAACTCCGTAGCGGCGATGACGATTTTGCGGCGCGTCCGCCGGGAGCGCTCGTGTCGCCCGTCCGACACGGCGACCCCTTGCACGCCATCACCATAGCGAAGTATATTTAGAGTGTCACTACGGAAAGGAAGAGCGATGAATGCTCGCAGTGCAGTCACCGAACGGGACCGGTGGTTCGTCGGCACGCTGCTGACGTTGGTCGCCACCGGCAGCGACACCGACGGACGGATGGCGCTGATGGAACAGCAAGCCCGCGCCGGGTTCTCGCCGCCCCGTCATGTGCACCGGCGCGAAGACACCGCGATGTACGTCATCGACGGTGAGTTGACCATCGACATCGACGGCCACCAGAGCGACCTGGGCTGTGGTGGATTCGTGTGGTTGCCACGAGATGTGCCACACACGTTCCGCGTCGACAGCGACACGGCCCGGTTCTTGGAGATCGTTACGCCGCCGGGGTTCGAGCAATACCACGTCGATACCAGTGATCCCGCACCCTCGCTGTCTCTACCGCCTTCGACGGCACCCGACATCGGTCGCCTCGTGGGCGCGATCGCCCCATACGGTGCGGAGATCATCGGACCACCGCTCACTGCTGGATAAGCACGCACCGACAGCGGTGCAGCGACGGTGCGGTCGATAGGTGTCGCGCCATCACATCGGGGAACGTTGTCACGATCGCCGGCGGCGCCCCGTTATGTCGGCGCACCGGGCGCGTTGCGTAGCCGCCGTTTGGTCCGGATCGACGTCGAGGACTGAGCCGTCTGGTTCAACACCGGCGCCGACACGCTCAAATGGTCGCAATCTGGCGCTTACCGGAAGGGCGACCTCCATCAGGTCTGGGAGTCGAAAGGTGGCCCGTGATCGGCGTGTCACATCTGCCAATCGTTGACTCGCCAGGGAGTCTTGATTCAGTTCATCGAACCGCTCCGGGGCTCACCCGTTTGCCGGGGAGCCATACCGGACACTCTTCCTGTTCCGGCCAAGGGTGGATCTCGACGACGAGATCCGATGGCATCTCGATGATGCGAGGTCGCCCAGAGTCCGGGACCCTGCCGTGGCACCACATCCGCACCCTGAGCGCTGCGAGCTGAGGATCAGTCGAGCGGGGATCACTGCACCCCGCGTGATCCTGCTGGGCCTCTGGGCATTGGTGTTCCGAAAGACATCGCGAACGTCGCCTTCGGTCGCACACCGCTCGCTCCACGGCACCGCCGGCACCGCGACGCCTCGACGACGTCGGCAGTGCTCAGATCTCGACGACGATCTTGCCGAAGAAGGCGCCCTCGCGCATGGCCCGTTGTGCGTCCAGCAATTGCTCGAACGGCCAGACACTGTCGATCACCGGCGAGCGCTCGGCGGCGGCCATCGCGTCGAGCATCAGCGGAAAATCGGCGGCGAGGTAGCCGCCGGCGCCGATCAACGAGCGGCCCCAGTGGTACACGTCGGTGAGCGAGAGCGTGGCCTCGCTGCCGGTCGTGGTCCCACAGAAAACCATCCGTCCACCGATGGCGAGCGCGGCAATCGAGGCACCGAACAGCGCCGGCCCGACATGGTCGACGACGAGGTCGACCCCGCGTCCGCCGGTGATCGCGGTGACCGACGCGGCGACGTCCTCGCTGCGGTAGTCGACGGCGTGGTGGTAGCCGGCAGCGAGGGCTCGCGCGACCTTGGCCTCGCCGCCCGTGGTGGTGATGACCGTCGATCCGTCGGCGAGCAGCAACGTCAGCAGCGCACACGACACTCCCGACGCGGCACCGTTGACGAGCACCGTCTCGCCGGGGACGTGTCCGCCGGCTCGTAGCGCGTGGAACGCTGTCATCGCCGCAACCGGCAGGGTCGCAGCGTCGACGAAGGACATCTCACCTGGGATCTCGTAGGTGCGGTCGGCCGGTACGACCACGAGCTCGGCGAAGCCGCCGGGCCGGGTCGAGCCGACGGTGCGCAGGTTCTCGCAGTACGGGGCGAGGCCCGACATGCAGCGCACGCAGACGCCACACGTACTCACCGGATCGACCATGACGCGCGCGCCGACGGGCGGGCCAACGGTGTCACCGAGGCTCGGGTGCCGGGACACGACGATGCCGGCGACATCCATGCCAGCGATGTGCGGCAGCGAGAAGCCGCGCACCACGGGCGCGGTCAGCTGGAGCAGATCGAGGCGGTTCAGGGCGCACGCCGCGACCTCGATCAGCAACTCGCCGGGACCTGGTTCGGGATCAGCGACGGTCTCGAGGGCAACGACATCGTCGCTGCCCCCGAAACCGCGCTGGACACATGCTCTCAACGGATCAGCCGAAACTCGTCAGCCCAAAGTCGTCAGCCGGTCCTCAGCCGGCCGGCCAGATGACCTTGCCGTCGGCGTCGTACAGCGACTTGGCGAGAGCCGCGTCGTAGTCCTTGCCGTCGGTCGGTGCACCGTCGGGCCACACACCCGCCGCGTCGTATGCGGCGTACTCTGCCTCGAACACCGACGGGTCGATGAGGCCGATCGGCTCACCGGTCGGCGTGCTCTCGGTGACGACCTTGATCTCGGCCTTCCAGCGATACAGCTCGCCGGCCTCGGTCAGGTAGTTCTGGTTGCCGGCGGCGTCGATCGCGGCGACGGAGATCTTCACGGCACCCTCGGGATCAGCGATGGCGTCCTCCATGCCGTGCAGGGCGGCACGGGCGAAGTCCTCGACCACCGTCGGGTGCTCCGCGGCGTAGGACTTCGAGGTGTAGATCAGGCCGAACGATCCGGGGGTGTCGCTGCTGACCGGATCGAACAGGTTGTACTTGACGCCTGCAGCGTCGAGCTGACCCGGCTCGTTCGACTTGTAGACCGGCAGGGCATCGATGCCTTGGGCGAGCTGCGCCACGGGGTCGTACCCGTCGAGGAGGATCTCCTTGTAGTCGACGCCACGCTTCAGGCCGGCCTTGGCGAGCATTGCGACGATCGACGGGGGCAGGTCGCCCTTGACGCCGATGGTCTTGCCGTTGAGGTCCTCCAGCTTGGTCGCACCACCATCGGGGGTGACGAGGGCTTCGATGGGGGCCTTGCCATAGTCGACGAGGGCCACGTACTCGGCGCCGTCGACGCTGTAGTTGAGGATCTCGCTGTAGCTACCGGCCGAGGAGAACTGGGCGGTCCCGGCGGCCACGAGTGGATAGTTCGAGGTCGAGAACCCGGGAGTGAGCTCCACGTCGAGGCACATCTTGTCGAAGTAGCCCTTGTCCTTGGCCACGACGACGTCGACGATCGACGCAGACGCGGCGAAGTCGAAGCTGCTGATGTAGCTGATCTTGCCGGCGGCCTTGTTCTCGGCGCAGCGTGCGTCGGAGATGCCCTTGGCGGTCACGCCGTCGCCGGTCGCCATCGTGTCACCGGTCGCCATCGAGTCACCGGTCGCCATCGTGTCGCTCGTGGCGGTCGCATCGCTCGTCGCCGTTGCATCGCTCGTCGCCGTTGCATCGCTGGTCGCCGTTGTGTCGGCAGTGCTGGCCGCTGGTGCGCTGGTTGCGGCAGTGTCGGTCTTGGCGTCGCTGCCGCACGCCGTTGCGGCGAGGGCGAGTACGGCGAGTACTGCTCCGGTCTTGATCCGCTTGTTCACGCTGATCATGGTGCTCCTTGATTGTCTGGTGGTGGGTTTGCTGGGTTTGGGAGAACTGGGTGGGTACTTCAGCGGCGCTGGCTGCTGTGCCAGTGCAGGACGAATCGCTCGACGGTGCTGATCAGGATCGTGGCTGCGGCGCCGATGAAGGCGAGGACGTAGATCGAGCCCCACAGCTGCATGCGCAGGGTCGGGCGGGCCTGGGCGAGCTTGATCGAGTAGCCCAGGCCGGAGACACTGCCGGCGTAGATCTCGCCGAGGACGGCACCGATCAGCGCCAGACCAACAGCGATGCGCGCCGCGGAGAACAGGTTCGGCAGCGCCGACGGCAGACGGAGACGGACGAAGACCTCGCGCCGACTCGCATCGACGGAGCGGGCCAACTCGATCAGGTTCGGGTCGACCGAACGCATCCCGGCGACACCGTTGATGAGGAACGGTACGAAGCAGACCAGCGAGGTCATCACCAGGATCGACTTGAGGCCGAAGCCCTGCCAGATCACGATCGCCGGCGCGTAGGCGATGATCGGTGTCACCTGGACGAGCACGACGAGCGGCATCGACGCGCGTTCGATGAAACGGGAGTGGGCCATCACGGTCGCGCCGATCATCGCCAGCACGAACGCGATCGCGAAGCCACAGAACGCCTCCCACAGCGTCGTGCGCGCGTTACGGACGTAGTACGACTTGTCGCCGTTGATGCTCGACAGGATGTCCGACGGCCGGGGCAGCACGAACTTCTGGATGTCGAAGATCTTGACCCCGAACTGCCAGATCAGGAAGAACGCGATCACCCCGACGACCGGCGCGGACATCAACACGATGCGGCGGACGTTGGCCAAGCCGTTCGCGACCTCGGTGCCATCCGGACTGTCGCTGGACGGCGCGTCGGGACCCGGCAACATCGCCGCGCTCGACATGCTGAACGTGCTGCCGACGCTCATCAGCCGTGGTGCTCGCGGAGATCGGACCGCAGGAAGCGCACGACCTCGTGGAACTCGGGCGCATCCTCCATCGCAGGGTTGCGCGGGCGGGGCAGGTCGATGGTGCGCTCGGCGGCGATGCGGCCGGGCCGGGCGGCCATCACCACGACGCGGTCGGACAGAATCGCCGCCTCGGTGACCGAGTGGGTGACGAACACGACGGTGGTGCCGATCCGGCTCCACAGATCGAGGAGCAGGTAGCGCATGTCCGCGCGGGTGATCTCGTCGAGCGCGGCAAAGGGCTCGTCCATCAGCAGGATCGGTGCACCGAGGGCGAACGCGCGCACCAGCGACGCGCGCTGCTGCATACCCCCGGACAGTTCGTGGGGGTAGGCGCTGGTGAACCCGGCCAAGCCGACCGCTTCGAGCAGGCCGTCGATCTCGGCGTCGGTCATCACCGGATGGGACGCACCGCCGCGATGCAGGCCGGTCAGGAAGCGCACGTTCTGGGCAACGGTCCGCCATGGCACCAGCGCCGGCGACTGCGGGACGAGGCCGTACTGCTTCGCGGCTCGGGCGGCGTCCGCGTCGAGGCCGTTGACCGACACGGTGCCGGTCGAGGCCTGGTGCAGGCCACCGATGATTCGCAGCAGCGTCGACTTCCCGCAACCGCTGGGTCCGAGCAGGCTGACGAACTCGCCGCGCCCGATCTGCAGATCGACTTCGCGTAGGGCGTGCACCGTGCGACCGCGCTGACGGAACGTCTTGCTGACGCCGCTGACACAGACCAGGGGGGCGTCGGTGACTGCGACCGCGTGACTCTCCGACATCGACTTCCCCCCTCTGCTCGATCGATCATTCGGTTATATCAAGGAATTGTCACGCCGAGGTTTCATATCGGTCAAATGCCGTCGCAGGGTCATCGAGGATGCCGGAAGCCCGCTCGAGGCCGAGACGGGCCAGGGCGTCGCGGGCCCGGTCGAGATCATCGCCGAGAGCGATCCACGCTGTGCACGCTGGGTTGAGTGGATACCTTACGACGCGCAGACCGGCCTCGATCGACGATGCTGCGGTCAGTACCGGTCCACCGACCGCGACGGCTGTCACGGCTACCCGAGCGCTGCCGTGGCGTCCGATCCCAGCGGTCGCCGGGTCGAAGGTGACGCTGTGGCGCAGTATGGGACGGCCGCCGACGGAGAACCGCTGATGCATGCTCAACCGTCCACCGACCTCGTCGTGGCGGCCGAGGACCACTTCGTCGACCCAGCGGACCGGCCCCGCGTCGACGTCGATGTCCACGGTCGTGGTCAGGGTGTGATCACTGCCGCGCACGGACACGAGCGGCTCCGGCCACCAGTCGAGCGATGCCCCGGCGGCCAAGACCGCGCCGACCGTCGCGGTCGAACCCGATGACCCGCAGGGGCCCGGTTGGGCCAGCGATGCCGCAACCGAGCGGACCGTGAGCGCAGCGCCCGCGCCGACGTCGATCGAGGTCCGCAATCGGTCGCCGCAGAGCGGTCCGGCGGCTCCACCGACGAGGTGCACCTCCAGCCCGGAGCCGGCGCCGGTGTCCTCGGACGTCACGCGGAGCAGCAACGGCGCCTCGCCGAACAGCGTCGTCGGGACAGTGCGGCCACGTCCGTCGAGCGCAGCGACCAGCCGCGCGGTGGAGTCCACGATCGATCCCGCGTGTCGTCAGCGCTGCGGCTGCGGCGCACGCCAGCGGTCGAGGCAGGCGAGCACCCATTCGGCCACGGCGCTCGCACCGTCGGGCTGGACGAGCGAGGTGAACGCGATCGGCAGCGCGCCACGGCGCAGTTTGGCGTCACGGTCCATCACGCCGAGATCGGCGTGCACGAGCGGGGCGAGGTCGGTCTTGTTGATCACCAGGAGGTCAGCCGTGGTGACGCCGGGACCGCCCTTGCGGGGCACCTTGTCGCCGCCGGCCACGTCGATCACGAATATCTGCTCGTCGACGAGGGCGCGGGAGAAGATGGCCGTGAGGTTGTCGCCACCACTCTCGAGCAGGCTCAGCTCGACACCCGGGTGCGACGCCTCGAGTTGCTCGAGCGCGTCGAGGTTGGCCGAGATGTCGTCGCGGATCGCTGTGTGCGGGCACGCGCCCGTCTCGACCGCGACGATGCGGTCGTCGGACAGCACCGCCATCCGGCGTAACGCCTCGGCGTCCTCGGTGGTGAAGATGTCGTTGGTGACGACCACCATCGAGACCCGCTCGGCGAGCAGCCGGCAGAGCGCGGCGACGAGCGCCGTCTTGCCGCTGCCGACGGGTCCGCCGATACCGATCCGCAGCGGACGACCGACGGGGTCCGCCGGCATCTCCGCCTGATCGGAGTGGTGATCGTGATCGTACTGGTGGTCGTGCCCGTGGCCGCCGAGGGCAGACGAGCTCGGTAGGTGATCAGGAGGCAAAGAGCCTCACCTCCCAGGTGCCGTGGTGCTCGGCGAGCACG